>CAKZJB010000166.1 GCA_936940865.1 uncultured Asticcacaulis sp.
TATCGGCTCCATCTTCTCAGAAGTTGGAGCCTCCGGCAAACCCGGGGCGGTTCACCAAGGATAGCTAACAATGACTGTAGCCGTACCGTCGCGACTGTTGCCGCAGGTATCTTCGATCGACAGGTGGAAATGCCGCATCTCGTAATCGCCTGTAGCTTCGGCTTCTCACATCCCCCAAGAAGGGCGGCCACTCAAGCCAGGCATCGTCGTCTTTGTGTAAAGGTTCATCCGTTCCCCCTATCTGTCGGCGGACACGCCCGTCTTCTTCCTGTACTTGACCCAGTGCCAAGTTTCTCCATACCGGACAAATTTCAGAATGCCATGGCCCTTCTTGACCGAATAAGCCACGTCGTAATGCGTGAAGGATTCGTCGTCCACAAGGAGCAGCGACGGCGGATCAATAAGCTTGGACAGGGGATCACCAACTGTGTCAATGAGCCAAGTGCCGGTTCCGTCATAGACGCCGTCCTTGTCAATCTGCAGTACCATGCCCGAAACATGCCGGGCCTCGAAGGTTCCATCGGAAAAGAAGGTGATAGTCCCCGCCGATTTTTCGTTAGGATCGGTTTTGCCGTCGCTGCGGCCATCGTATGTCCAGGTGCCGACAATATCCTTTTCGTGCAGCTTGTGCCCATTACAGGCCGTCAGTCCAACCGAAGCCAGGGCGCCGGCCAATGCCAGCGCCCTTTTCAAGAACTTTCCTGAAAACCGATATCCCATCATACCCACCCAATTGACAGGAACAATACGAGATCAGAAAATGGCAAATTTATGTCAAAATTCAAATTTCGTATTAAAGGGATCCAATACGATATTCAATTCCCGCTCCGCCTCTGTCGGCTGCCTCGCCGGTTCCACCGGACGTTTTGCGGACGCGGGATTTAGCTTCACCTTTTCCGTCCAGTAAAAATCCTGCCTCGTGGGCGACAATGGACCTTCCTTCGGCTGAAGTCGCTTTATCGGCGGCTCTACATTTCTCTCCCACCATTCTGAATACCCCAGGAGCGGTGGATGTGTCGCGGATTTCAGATCACTGTCGTTCCAGACATGCACCCTGACAATGGCATTGTCATCCTTGTCGATCCCCGTAATCTTGAAGTCGGTGGAGTAAGAGCCCAAATAAGTTCCCGCCAGATTTCCCGCCTTGCCGTTCGTCACGGCGGACGAATACTGTTGCACGTAAACAAGCGTTCCCTGCAGTCCCCCAAGATTGTTGTCCCACGGCCAAGTGACGCCGACCGACGTTCTTCCTTTCTTGGCAATCCAGATCCGCATTCTTTTTAGATTATCGTCCTGCATAAGCATTTTCGTGGCCGGATCGGCCTGCCGGAAGACCTGATGGCGGGGGCCTTTCCCGGTAGCAAACTGCCATCCCAGATCCCAAAAGGATGTCTTGTTTTCAGGTCCCGGGCCCGAATCCGCTTTCCGGTTCAGAGGGTCGATGCGTTGTATTTCGTCATACATCGTCTGCATCGCCTCCTGCTTTCCAAGCGGGTGCCCAAGCTGCGCCTCCCGATCAATGACTGTCTTTACAAGGTGGACGCGCAGCTGGCTCAATTGCTGCTGCATTGCCGTGGAAGGACTGGCCGGATCGAGGCCGACCGAATTCATGGTTCGGTCGATATCTTTTTGCAGGAGGCCCGTCGGCTTGCCACCGGCCGGAGCCACATAATGAAGATGGCCTTTCCGCCAAAGCGCATAAGCAAGCGCGTCGGGATCGTTGGCGAATTGATACTGGAGCTGAGCTACGGAGGCGGAGTCCAGCTGATTGTCCGTCAGCGCGCCAGCGGCTGACTGCAAATACGCAGAATGACGGTCCAGGACACGCTGTTTCTGTACGGGATCGGGGATATCCTGTGCGTGTGCGCGGAAAGCATCGACACGCGCCCGTTCGTTAGCGGTGTGGCTGATGGCGGTTTGGTCTGGACCGCGAACCTGAGCCCAATCCGGCCCGCTCTGTTGCGACGACAGGGTCTGTCCTCCCAGCAGGTTCTTGAAGATCTGCTCCGACGCCGCATCGCTTTTGAATTTTTGATCGGCCTGCCAGCCCTGGATACGCGCCGCGATTTCGCGGCGAAACGCATTCAGGCTTTCCGGATCGTCCTTGAAATGGGCCTGGCCCCACTGATCCATGACGCCAAAATCAGGCGCCGTACCCCAATGCAGCCCGCCGTGCTTCCACGCGTCGTCGGCGACGCTCATGATTTCGGCGGCCTTCGCCGCCGGATCGACAGTCCCGGCCAGCCTGGCGGCATCCGAGGGCTCCATATCGTCCTGATGGGCGTCGAGAAATGCCTTTGCCAACAACGGCTGATTGGCTTTCATAAAACCCTGGACGACCGCATCCTGAATCAGGGCGTCTCGCGCCTGGGCAATATGATCGCCATAGCCCCCAACGGCATCCGGATTTGACAGCACGGCGCCCACCGAAGCCGCGACTGTCTGTGCCCGAACCTGAGACTGAAAGATCTGGCCCTGCCGAGCCTCATGCGCCACCACATTGTGTTCAAGGCGCGCCCGCATGCCTGCGGCGACCTCGTCGAACCGGGCGCGAACCGCCGGCGAGCCAAGTCCGTCGCGAATAGCCTTGTGGCTATCATCGAACGCCGACAGGCACACATCGGCCAGCGGCCGGCCATCGAAGCCCCGTATGGCGTCGCCTCCAATAAGCGTCTTGTACCCGGTCTCCGGATCGGAGGTTATGGTATTGACCACCTCCTGAAGGCGATTAGCCGCATCCGTGGTGACGGATGCTTTAGCCTCTTCCGCCAAGCGTTCGCCCGCGTTGCGCTTGCTGGTTTCGCCATCCGCGGGGCCGGCTTGCAATGCGGCCGACCCGGAAGGCATAGGGCCGGTGTGCGTTTCGTGTGGATTTCCCTCATTCCCTAGGGAAAAGGGGTCAGAGTCATTTATTGACACTCTGGAGATTTAGGCCGAGGTTGGCTGCTCTCGTTGGGAGTCTATATCATGCCACGCCAGCCTCGTTTGACCCTTGCCGGTGAAGCGCATCACGTTATCCAGCGGGGGAACAACAAGCAGGCGATCTTTTATTGCGATGCCGACCGTAGGCTTTTCCTGGCGGAGCTGGGCGAGGGGCTGGCGAAATATGACTGCCGGCTTCATGCCTATGTGCTGATGACCAATCACATCCACCTTCTGGTCACGCCGGGCCGTGACGAAGCGATCGGGCAACTGATGCAGTCGCTTGGCCGCACTTACGTCGGTTATGTCAATCGGACCTATCAGCGGACGGGGACCTTGTGGGAGGGGCGTTTCAAATCGACGATCGTGGATGCCGAAGACTATGTCATGGCTTGCTATCATTATATCGAGGCCAATCCGGTTCGGGCGCGAATGGTCGTCAATGCGGGCGACTACATCTGGTCAAGCTATGCAGCCAATGCTCTTGGCCACGCCAATGCGCTGGTCTCGGGGCATGAGGTCTATACGGCGTTGGGAAACACACCGGAAACCCGTCAGGCCCAATATTGCGCTCTTTTTCCAGAGCTGAGCGAGGAGGTGGTGGCGACTATTCGCGATGCCACTCAGCGCGGATGGGTTCCTGGCAGTGCTCGCTTTCGGCGACAAATCCAGGACGCACTGGGACGCCGTGTCGAGCGGCCGGTCAGGGGGCGTCCCAAGAAGAGTGGTGAAGACCCGGCGCCCCCGCAGGATCAGCCGTCACTCTTTTAAAATGACTCTGAGTGCGCCGGGAGACTGGCAAGAAATAGTTGGTGTAAGTCCAATGCAGCGAAAGATTAGCGACCTGCGCTGGCCCCGAGTCATGCGTGAGATTTCCGCCGGCGACGGCGGCCACGAAGCGTTGACAGGGGAGCCGACAGGCTGGGTATTGAGCCACGAAATATCATTCCGGATGCCGACGCTGTTCAGAGTGCGGAAGGCAATACGGGGTTCGGCGCTATCGCGAGCCGAGCCTCGATCCGGCGTGGTCGCAGACCCCAGCATGTTGGGACGTTTCTTGCTTGGGAACCGGGAGGTCTCGCGGTTGACCGTCAGCCTGGCTGACGGCCCGCATCGGGAAGCCAGTAGGCGAAGCCGATGATGCACGACCGCGAGAAGTCAGACCCGTCCATAGTAGCGATGAAGCCGGCGAACAATGACGGGAAACCGCTCGCGGAGTCGGTGGAGCCAAGGGGTCGGAAAAAAGGGGTCAGAGTCATTTTATTGACAACACCACGACTTCGGGTTGAGATTGGCCTCCTTTTCTGGAGATGGCTTCATGCCACGCCAGCCTCGTTTGCCCCTTACCGGCGAAGCGCATCACGTTATTCAACGCGGCAACAACAAGCAGGCGATCTTTTTCTGCGACGCGGACCGCAGGCTTTTCCTGGCGGAGTTAGGGGAGGGACTGGCAAAGTACGATTGCCGGCTCCATGCCTATGTGTTGATGACCAATCACATTCACTTGCTGATCACGCCGGGAAGAGATGAGGCGATCGGGCGGTTGATGCAAGCGCTGGGTCGTGTCTACGTCGGTCATGTCAATCGGACCTACCAGCGAACGGGGACGCTGTGGGAGGGGCGGTTCAAATCGACAATCGTCGATGCCGAAGACTATGTCATGGCCTGCTATCGCTATATCGAGGCCAATCCGGTTCGGGCGCGCATGGTTGCCAAGGCGGAAGACCATGCCTGGTCTAGCTATGCGGCCAATGCGCTTGGCCAGACCGATCCTCTGCTTTCGCATCATGAGGTCTACAGTCGTCTGGGCGACACAGCCGAAATCCGTCAGGCGGAATATCGTACCCTTTTTACCGCGGGACTTGGCGAGGATGTTGTGGCGATTATTCGCGATGCAACCCAGCGCGGGTGGGTTCCTGGCAGCGACCGGTTTCGGCGCCAGATCGCTGAAGCGCTTGGGCGACGAGTCGAGCCGCCCGTCAGGGGGCGCCCCAGGAAGGTCGAGGAAGAAATCGAGACATCGGACAGTCAGCCGTCATTTCTTTAAATGACTCTGCCCCCTTTTCCGAGGTCGGGAGCGTCTGCAACAGCCACAGTGTGTCGGTGCTGCAATTGCATCATAGCGATGCACTCCGTCTTCATAACCTTTTGTTCTTAGGCAATATTCTGTATTGTCTTGCCAGGATGACGCGGTATCTTTTTAACGCTCCGCGTTCCCGAAGGATGTCGTAATGATGTTATCTTGTTTCAGGGGGCTTGCCTGACGGTCGAAATTGTGGCTTTTCTCACGCAGGGGAGGAGTCCGTGGGGGCGTTTCTTGAAAGTGTCGGTGATATTTTGTCGCGCGTCGAAGGACGCGTGGAGATTGCCGCGCAGAACATTTCCAATTCCGCGACGCCGGGTTACAAGCGCCAGATCAGCTTCGAAAGCCTGATCGGGGCTCCGGATACCGATGCGTTGACGGGTCTGGTGCAGGGGCCGTCGCAGGCCATCGATTTTGCCTCCGGGCAGTTGCAGGATACCGGCAACCCGAACGATCTGGCCATTTCCGGCACGGGTTTTTTCACCGTCCGGACGCCGGGCGGGGAGACGCTCTATACGCGTCAGGGGCAGTTCCGGCGCGACGAGGATGGGCATCTCATTACTGCAAACGGCGCTGTCGTTCAGCAGCGCGGCGGGGGCGATCTGGCGCTGAAGCCCGGCGATTTCAAGGTTTTGGACGACGGTACGGTCGTACAGTCGGGCGAGCCGGTCGGCCGGATCGGCATTGTCGATTTCGTGGATGCGAAGGCCGTGCGGCTGAGCCAGGACGGTCTCTATTCGGCGCCCGACGCGACGGTGACCGCGCTCGACACGGCGTCGGTCCGCCAGGGCGCGCTTGAGACATCCAATGTCGCCCTGGGCGTGGAAATGATGACGATCATGGCGGCGTTGCGCCAGGCGCAGTCCGGCCAGCATCTGATGAATACGTATGACGACCTGATGGGACGTGCCATCACGACCTTCGGGCAGGGGTAAGAGAGCGGGGGATTGACGTGAACGGAGTTTTCTATATCGGCGCCACGGGGCTCGATACCCAGCAGCGCGCGCTGGATATTGTCGCCAACAATATCGCCAACCTGAACACGCGGGCGTTCAAGCAGAGCCACCCGCAATTTGCCCAGATGGTGGCGCCGGGGGCGCTGCCGGCGGACGGACGCGATACGGCGGCGACGGATGCGCAGCCCGCTTTGCTGGGCGTGAAGCTCGACGGCGCGCCGGTGGACTTCACCCAGGGACAGCTGACCGAGACGGGGGCGCCGCTCGACCTGGCGATCAATGGCGCGGGCTTTATCGAACTGATGGGGCCGGGCGGCCAGACCATGCTGTGGCGCGGCGGCGGGCTGATGGTCAATGCGGACGGGTATCTGGCCGCGTCCAACGGCATGCCGCTGCAGGCCATGATCTCGGTGCCGCGCGACGCGTCGAGCCTCACCATTTCGGCCGACGGCAAGGTCACGGCGACGGTCGACGGCTCGGCCCAGCCGGTCAGCCTCGGGCAGATCGAGCTGTCGCAGGACAACGATCCTTCGACGCTGACGGCGATCGGCGGCGGCCTCTATGTCCCGCAATCGGAAAGCGACCTGGTGCGCGCCGCGCCGGGAACCGAGGGCGTGGGCAGCCTGGCCCAGGGCTTTGCCGAGGCGTCGAACGTCGACCTGTCGCGCGAAATGGTGACCCTGCTTCTGATGCAGCGCACCTATTCGGCCAACGCCCAGGTCGTGCAGGCCGGCGACCAGCTGATGGCCATCGACAACGAGCTCAAGAGATAGCCGGCATGCGTCTGGCGTCGAGCCTCATTGCCGTCGCGGCCTTCGTCGCCCTGCCCGCGCAGGCGGCGGACACCTGTCTGCGGGCCACGCGTGCGCTGGCGGCCGGCACCGTGCCGGCGGCTTCGGACTTTGCGGCTGCCGCGTGCGGCGACACCAAACCGCTGCCGGCCGTGCGTTATGACAAGGGCCTGCGTGCCGCCCGGCTGATGCGCGCCCTGCAGCCCGATGAGATGATCGCGGACCTTCCGGCCGCGATGATGGCGGGTGTGGTTCCCGGCCAGAAGCTCTTCGTCCAGGTCCATGTCGGTCCCGTCGTCGTCCAACGCGAGGTCGAGGCGCTGCAGCCGGCCAATCCCGGCCAGAAGCTCTTCGTCCGGGCCGCCGACGGCACCGTCATGAGCGTACGTTACGGGGGAGACGCGGGATGAAGCGGACCATGGGCAACGCCTTGGCTTTTGCCGCGCTTCTGGGGCTGGGAGCGATCGCGTCCGGAGCCGTGGCCGAGGATCTCTATGCCCATGGCGGCAGTTGGCCCGCCCTGGCGTCCGACCGCGCGGCGGAACGGGTCGGCGACAGCCTTACGGTTCTGGTCCAGGAAGCGTCCCAGGCCTCGGGCTCCAGCCACAATACGCGCGAAAGCGGCGCCGGATTGTCGGGGCACATTGCCGGGCTGAAGCACAGCGGTCAGCTCGATGCGGGCGGCGACTACAACTATTCGACCAACGGGCAGAACGGCCGGTCGGGGCAACTGATCGCGCGGATCAGCGTCGTCGTCGACAGCGTCCTGCCCAATGGCGACCTGCACGTGACCGGCGACCAGCTGATCGACGTCAACGGCGAAAAGACCCGTATCCACCTGACCGGCCGCGTGCGGCGCGCCGACATCAGCAGCGCCAACACCGTCTATTCCACGTCGCTGGCCGACGCTTCGATCGTATATGGCGGACCGGGGCTGTCCGGCGACAAAAAGCCCGGCCTGTTCTCATGGTGGCGCAAATGACGGTGGCGGCGCGTATCGGCCTGTTTGCCTGTCTTCTGTCCGTCCTGGCCATGCCGGCCTGGGCCGACACGGTGCGTGTCAAGGACCTGGGGCGGTTCCTGGGCTGGCGGGAAAACGCCCTCGTGGGCTACGGTATCGTCACGGGCCTGGCGGGTTCCGGCGATTCCTCGGCCAGCGCGGTGACGCGCGACGCGGTCAAGAATGTGCTGAGCCGCATGGGCGCCAATATCGCCCCGGAGGATGTGCATAGCCGCAACGTCGCCGTGGTCATGGTCACGGCCGTCCTGCCGCCGTCGGCTCATATGGGCGACAGGATCGACGCCACGGTGTCGTCGGTCGGCGACGCCCGCAGCCTGGTCGGCGGCACCTTGCTGATGACGCCGCTGATGGGGCCGGACCAGCAGACCTACGCCCTGGCCCAGGGCACGCTGGTGGTCGGGGGCTACCGTTTCGACGCGCAGGCGAACCGGCAGCAGAAGAACTATCCGACGTCCGGCGTGCTGGCCGGCGGCGCCACGATCGAAACGCCGGCCTCGGCCAGCCTGGTCGATGCGAACGGCGACCTGACCTTTGTCCTGCAGGACGCCGACGCCACCACGGCCGAGCGCATCAAGGACGGCATCAACACGACTTTCGGCCGCCGGGTGGCGCGTGTGACCGACGCGGCGACCGTGACCATCGATGCGCGCGGCGTCGGCAGCGACACCTATGCCTTCGTGTCGCAGATCGAAAACGTGGCGGTGACGCCGGATGCGCGTGCCGTCATCGTGGTCAACGAACGCGCCGGGACCGTGGTCGCCGGCGGCGCCGTGCAGATTTCCAGCGTCGTGGTCTCGCAGGGCGACATCAAGGTGTCGATCAGCCAGGACAACGAGGCCGGACAGCCCTATATGAGCGAATATGGCTATGGGCGCGGCCTGTATGTCGCCAGCAAGAAGATCGAGGCCACGCAGGGCGGAGACGCGGTCGTGCGGCTGCCCAACACCACGGTCGCCGACCTGGTGCAGGCCCTGACACAGGCGCACGTCGATACGCGCGGCATCATTTCCATTCTTCAATCCATCAAGGCCGCGGGGGCGCTGCATGCCGATATCGTGGTTCAATAGGGGAGGGGCGCAATGTCGGGTCTGACATCGCTCATGGCGCTGAAGGCGCTGGACGGGCTGACCGAACGCGCGGCGGTCACGTCCGAAAACATCGCCAATGCCAATACGCCGGGCTACCGCCCGCTCAAGGTCTCGTTCGAGGACAGCCTGGGGGCCGCCAGCGAGCGTGGCGCCGACGCAGTCAACGCGGTCCAGCCCAAGGTCGAGCGCGACACGGATGCGGCTCAGGCCTCCGGCGTCAGGCTGGACCTGCAGATGGCGACAGCCTCGATGACGACGGCCCGCTATGCGGCGCTGATCCAGATATTGACGCTGCAGATGCAGCAGACGCGCACGGCCCTGGGGACGACCTGATCATGAAAGCCATGGAAATCAGCCTGAGCGGTCTGGATGTCGAATGGCGCCGCCTTGAGGTGATCGCCGACAACCTGGCCAACGTCAACACGGTGAAGACGCCGGATGGCGGGCCGTACCGGGCCATGCGCCTGATATCGGGTCCGAAGACCTCATTCCAGGGGCATCTGGGCGGTGACCCGGCGAAGCTTGACGGCGTGGCCGTCTACGGCGTGGAGCCCGTGGACACGCCGCCGCGCAAGGTGCATGAGCCCGGCAATCCCCTGGCGGACGCCGACGGCAATGTCTCCTATCCCGACATCAACCATTCGGCCGAGATGGTGCTGATGGTCAAGACGTCGCGCGCCTACGAAGCCAACCTTGTCGCCATGAACGCGGCGCGCACCATGTACGTCAAGGCCCTGGACATGGGACGGTCGTCATGAGCCATCCGTTAGCCGCCATCGGGGCTGTGACCGCGGCCGACGCCGCCGACGCGCTCATGCCGTCCCTGGGCGCCGCGCCGGCCGCGCCGCAGGGGGCGTCCTTCGTCCAGGTGATTTCCGACGGCGTCGACCGGGTCGGCCAGCAGGCCGCCGACGCCGACGCGCTGGTGAAATCCTTTATCGTCAACGACGCGGTGCCGCCGCACCGCGTCATCTATGCCTTGGAACAGGCGCAGCTTTCGCTGCAGCTGATGCTCCAGGTGCGTAACCGGGTGGTCGAAGGCTACCAGGAAATCATGCGGATGCAGCTGTAGTTCATGAGTATTTTCGCCCAGGTCCGTTCGATGCCGCGTGAGCGCCAGGTTCTCCTGGCGGCGGGCGCGCTCGTCATTGCCGGCTTCGTGGCCGGGGCGGTCTATTTCGTATTTCTGCGTCAGCCCGACAGCGTCCTGTTCTCGAACCTGCGCGCCATGGACGCGGCGACCATCGTGGCCGACCTGGACAAGAAGAAGGTTCCCTATCACCTGGCGGACGGCGGGACGACGATCCTGGTGCCAAAGGACAAGGTCGACGCCACGCGGCTGAGCATCCTGTCCGAAGACCTGCCGCTGAAGGGAACGGTCGGCTTCGAGCTGTTCAACAAGTCGGATATCGGGCTTACCGAATTCGCCCAGAAGATCAATTATCAGAGGGCGCTGCAGGGCGAGCTGGCGCGAACCATCATGGCCATGGACGGGGTCGATACGGCGCGCGTCCACCTGTCGCTGCCGGATCCGACGATCTTCCAGGAGGACAAGCGCGCGCCCAAGGCTTCGATCGCCCTGACCATGAAGGCGGGCAAGACGCTTTCGCCCGGCGCGGTCCGGGGCATTCAACGGCTGGTGGCAGCGGCCGTGTCCGACCTCGACGTATCCAATGTCGTCGTGCTCGACGGCGAAGGCCAGGTCATCAGTTCCGAAGTGGTGGCGGTCGATACGCCGCTCGACGCGCCGGCGTCGGAAGCGCCCGCCCAGCATGCCGCAGAAGTCTATTACAGCGACAAGGTACGCCAGGCCCTTGCAGCGACCTATCCGGACCACGATTTCGCGGTGAAGATAACCGCGCGGCCCGCCGATGGAACGTCCGGCGGGAGCGGGGATGGCGCCTTTGCCGGCTGGACGCCGGAACTGCGCAAATTTCCGCTGACGGTGTCGATCGGCGATGCCGCCGCCCGCGACGCCGACAGCATGCGCAATATCCGTATCGCCGCGGCGTCCGCCATCGGCGAAAATCCGGACCTGGGCGACCAGATTTCCGTCACGACCCAAGGCCCTGCCGCCCCGGCCGCCGGTGGCGATTACGGTGTTGCGGCGGCCTATACGACGACCCAGGCCGCGAAGGCCGTGGCCGCGCCGCCGCAACCGTCGCCTTTCCCGTGGCCGGCCTTCTGGATATCGGCCGCTGTCGCCGTGGCGGTGGGCGCAGGCGCCGCTCTCGCCCAGATCCGGAGGGGGGGACGCCAGCCGCGACGGCTCAGCGAGGCCGAGCGCCGGGAGTTTGCCAACCGTTTTCAGGCCTTGCTTGACGGGGGAGAGGACAATGCCGCCGATCCGCTCTGAAAAGGCCCTGCGTAAACTGGTGATGGAACTGGCGTCGGCGACGACCGAGGACATTGCCGCGGTTCTGTCCATGCTCGATACCCGTTCGGCCGCCATGGTGCGGGCGCTGCTGGCTGCCTATACCGACGTGGGCGACGTTTTCGACCTGGAGGCCGCGCCGCAGGTCACCCAGACGTCCGGACTGTCCGACTGGCTGGCCGCGCGCATCCTGGATCGCCCCCGGGACGGCAAGGGTTACGACATCACGCCGAAAACGCTCGAAACCCTGCGGGCGCTGGCCGCGTCGGCGGCCGGCGAAGGCGTGCGCGCATGACCCGTGTGCTGAAAAAGGATGGTGCGGCGGTCGCCCAGGCGGTGCATTCGCTGGCGTCCGCCTGGACGACGGCGAGCGTGGCCCCGGCCGGCGCGCCGCCCCCGGCCATTGACCCCGAACTCCTGGCCCTCCGGGCCGAAACGCAGGCTCTGAAACAGCAGCTCGAAGCGCAGGAGGCCAAACTCGCCGAGCTGGCCGCCGAGGCGAAGGCCGCCTTCCGCAAGGGGGAGGCCAGCGGGCGTGAAGCCGGCCTTCGCGAGGCCGCGGATCAGGGCGAACAGAGGCTGGCGCGCCTCGAAGCCGGGATCGGCCAGGCGCAGGCCGCCTTCGCCCAGGCCATGGACGGGCTGGAACGCCTGGCGCCGGCGCTGGCGCATGAGGCCCTGGCGACCCTTATCGGCCAGGCCGGCGATCGCCCGCAACTGGTCGCGGCCATCATCGGCAACCAGGTCCGAACCCTTGAAGCCCGTTCGGTGATTCACATCGAAGTCTCGGCCGCGGACTTCCCGGACGATGACGCCCTGGCTGCGCTGGAAGGGACGCTTGGCGCCCTGGGGCCTTCGCTCCAGGCCTCGGTCGCGCTGAAAAGCGGCGAATGCCGGATCCGGCTCAAGCTCGGCGCGCTCGATGTCGGACTGGACCGGCAATGGGCGGAACTGGCGGCCCTGCTGCGTGACATGGCGGAAGGCGAGGGGAGCGGATCATGACGGAACATCCCTTCCTTGGGCGCATCCGTTCGGCGGACCTCGTTGCGCGCACCGGCCAGGTGCAGAGAATTCTGCCGACCTATATCGAAGCCGACGGTCCGAACGTGCCGCTGGGCTCGCTCTGCCGCGTGGAGGCGTCCCGCGCTGACGCCCGGCCGATCCTTGCCGAGGTGGTCAGCGTCAATCCCGGTTCCGTGGTCCTGGTGCCGTTCGAGGACGAGGCCCGGACCTTTGCCGGCGCCCTGGTCGAGGCCTGCCGCGAAGCCGACCTGGCGCCGGTCGGCGACGCCTTGCTCGGCCGGGCGGTCGACGCCCTGGGCCGGCCGATCGACGGCAAGGGCGTTATCCGCAGCCGCGACCTGGCGCCGCTGAGCCGGGTGGCAACGGCGCCGCTCGACCGGGCGCCGCCGAAGCGCGTCTTCGAAACCGGCGTCCGCGCCATCGATGCCTTCCTGACCCTTGGCGAGGGGCAGCGCGTCGGCGTCTTCGCGGCCAGCGGCGTCGGCAAGACCAGCCTGATGACGCAACTGGCCTGCCAGGCCAGGGCTGACCGGGTGGTCATCTGCCTGGTGGGCGAGCGCGGCCGCGAGGTCGAGGCCCTGTGGTCCGAATCCCTGCCGGCCGAGGCGCGCGGGAAGACGGCCCTGGTTGCCGCGACCTCCGATCAGGCCGCCGCCATGCGCGTCCGCGCCGGCGACTATGCCCTGGCCATAGCCGAACACTGGTGCCGGGAAGGCCACCATGTCCTGCTGCTGCTCGATTCGGTGACGCGCCTGGCCATGGCCATGCGGGAAACCGGCCTGGCCGCCGGCGAGCCGCCGACGCTCAGGGCTTATACGCCCAGCGTCTTCGCGGCCATTCCCAAGCTGGTCGAGCGGTGCGGCGCCCTGAAGTCGGGCGGCGCCATCACCAGTATCATGACCGTGCTGAGCGAGACCGACGATATCGACGACCCCATATCGGAAATGCTGAAATCGCTGCTCGACGGCCATATCCTGCTGTCGCGGCCCCTGGCCGAACGCGGGCACTTTCCGGCGATCGACGTGCCGCGCAGCATCAGCCGCGTGTCGCGCGACCTGATGGGGGCGCAGCATCGCGAGGACGCCCAGGCGGGTGTCGCCCTGCTCAGCACCTATGAAGCTTCAAGGACCCTGATCGAAAGCGGCGTCTATGTTTCGGGCGCCAGCCCGGAGATCGACCGGGCCATCGAGCGCCGGCCCGCGCTGATGAAATACCTCAGGCAATCGTCTTCGGAACACGTGCCTTTCGCCCGGACGACCGAGGCCCTGAAGGGCCTGATAGAGGGGCGTGCGTGATATGAAGCGGGACGCGCGCATACGGGTATTGCAGGACATAGGGCAGATCTGCGACGCGCAGCGGCAGCGCGCCGAAATGGAGGTCGAGCGCATGAACGCTCGGCTCGACCGGCTCAGGCTGCGGCGCGAACAGGAGGGCCGCGACCTGCAGGTGCAGGAAGACGGCTGGAGGCGGGTCGTGACCGGAGGCTCGCTGCAATTGACGGCCTCGGCCGCCTGGGCGGCCGAAATTCTGCGGACGCGGGCGGCGATCGTGAATACCGAAAAGGACATGGGTGAGGTCCGCGCCATGCGCCGCGGGCTTTGCGATGTCCTGCAGACCCTGTCGGCCCGCGCCGATGCGGTAAGCGCCCTGACCGCGCGCGCCGTCCGGATGGATGCCCGGCGGCGCGACGAAGCCGCAATGGACGATCACATGAGCCGGACGGCGGCGGGCCGGAGGTCGGCATGCGAATAGATGTGACCGCGCCGCCGCAGGTCCTGGGGCTGACGGCCGCGCCCGCGCAGCCGGGCCATACCCTGCCGTTCGATGCCTTCTTTTCCGCGCCGCAGGGGCAGGACGGTGAGGGCGGAACACAGACCAAGGCGGCGCCTGTCCTGTCTCAATACGTCTTCGGTTTCGATGCCGTCGGCATGCTGGGACTCGGCGGCCCGGCGGGCGTCGGCAAGCCGTTCAAGGCCGTGGCCGAGGATGCGCCGGCCGCCGGCCCCCAGGGGGGGCAACGTCCTTCGCATCCGGTAACCGGAACGGTTCAGGCTCCGGCGGCTCCGGCCTATGCGTACGTGCCATATACGGCCTTTTCCTCTTCGCCGCGTCCGGAAGCGCCGCAGGCAACCCCGGTCGCGGACCTCTCGGCGAAGCCGGCGAGACCGGCCCAGCCGGTCGCGATGCAGACGTCAGGCGCCGTGTCGTGGACGCCTGCGGCGCAGTCGCGGCCCGTCGCGGCCGGTCAGGTGCAGATCGTGAGCGCCTCGTCCGCTGTCGCGGCGGTGGACCGCCCCTTCGCTTCGGGGCCGCGCGCCTTCAGGAGCGATACGGCGAAGGACGCCGAAGCGCCGCGCAAGACGCAGGCAACTTTCAGATTCGAGCCGGAAGCAGAGGCCGCCGGCCAGGTCGGCGTGACCGTATCGGAAGGCGAGGACCTGCTGCACGTCGTTGCGGCGGCCCCCGGTTTGACCGATGGGGACCGGCAGGTCCTGAAGGCCGTGGCCGACGAAGCCGCGGCCGAGGCCGGCATAACGCTCGGGGAATTGCGCCTGAACGGCGTCGTTGTCCGCCAACTTTCCAAGACCAGGTAACCGGAGGGCCCAGTGGCAGTTTCAGCCGTAAGCGCGACATCGAGTGCGAATGCATCCGGCCTCGACTTCAAGTCGCTGATGCAGATCATCCTGCAGCAGTTGACCTATCAGGATCCGCTGAAGCCGATGGACAACTTCCAGTTCGTCTCCCAGATGGCGCAGTTTTCCGAACTTCAGCAGATTCAAAGCCTGAATACGTCGATCTCCACCCTGCTGAATACGCAGTCCTCGCTTCAGGCGACGGGATTGCTGGGCAAGACGGTGGACTTCACCACGGCGGGCTCGACCAGCACCATCGGCACGGTCAAGTCCGTCACCTTTTCCAGCGGGAAACCTTCCCTGACCATCACGACCTCCGGCGGCCAGACCGTCGCGAACGTCGACCTGTCCGCCATCACCCAAGTTCAATAAGGACCCGAAGCATGCTTGGATCGATATATGTGGGCCTCAGCGGTATGCAGGCATACTCGCAAGGCATGAAGACGATCAGCAACAACGTCGCCAACCTCGACACGCTGGGGTACAAGGCCTCGACCCTGTCGTTCAGCGACGTGTTCAGCGATCCCAACGGCAGCCTGGGATATGCGGGTTCGCAATCGGGCGGGTCCACGGGTACCGGCGTGCGCTACAACAAGGAAACCATCGACTTCACGGCCGGCACGCTGCAGCAGACGGGCGGGGCGCTCGACCTCGCGATCGACGGGAACGGTTTCCTGGTCGTGCAGGACGAACATGGCGATACCTTCTACGCCAAGACCGGACAGTTTTCCGTCGATACGAAGGGCTATGTCGTCGACCAGGCGGGCAGCCGGCTGACCACGTTGAACGCGTCCAACCAGCCTGAGGTCGTCAACGTCACCAGCAAGAAGACCTATTCTCCGGTCGCGACGAAAACCGTGACCTTCGGCCAGAACATGTCCTCGTCCGCCGCCACGGCGGACGTCCCCAATATCACGGTCTACGATTCCAACGGCGTCGCCCATACCTGGGACGTCAGCCTGGCCAAGGATACGTCGGGCACCTCGAGCGGCACCAGCGTCAACTGGACGGCCACGATCAAGGACGAAACCGGCGCGACCGTCGGTACCGGCACGGTGACCTTCAACGGCGGCGTCGCATCTCCCGGGGCGTC
This sequence comes from uncultured Asticcacaulis sp., assembly GCA_936940865.1. Classification (GTDB taxonomy): domain Bacteria; phylum Pseudomonadota; class Alphaproteobacteria; order Caulobacterales; family Caulobacteraceae; genus Asticcacaulis. The sequence continues at coordinate 15,985 of CAKZJB010000166.1, forward strand.
GTCCATCACGGTCAACACCACCCCAAGCGGCGCCGACGCCATGGCCGTGGCCCTGGATTTCTCCAGCGTCACCAGCTTCTCGGCGGGCACGACCAACACCTTGCAGGCTTCGAAGGTCGACGGCAACGCGATCGGCACGCTGAGCAGCGTCACCATCAATTCCCAGGGGCAGGTCGTCCTCAACTATTCGAATTCGCAGACGACGGTCGTCGGGTCCGTGGCCATGGCGACGTTCCAGGACCAGCAGCAACTGGTGCGAGTGGGCAGCGGGCTGTTCAAGAATTCGCCGCGCAACACCGTGCGCTACGCCACCAGCGGGTCGGAGGGCACCGGATCGCTGCAGACCGGACAGGTCGAGGCGTCGAACGTCAACCTGACGGCTGAATTCGGCAATCTCATCCTCATTCAGCGCGGGTTCGACGCATCGTCCCAGGTCGTCAGCGCGACCAACGACATGATTCAGCAACTGTTCGGCATGAGAGGTCACGGGTGACGGCAACCGTCCGCGAGTGGCTTCCGTGGGGCGTACTCAGCCACGAGGCCGTGCGGGAAACTTTGGAACAGGCCGTTGCGCAATGGAGCGGGCAATGGTTCACGGCGCCGTACGCCGGTGTCGCGGGCGTGCGCGCCACCATGGCGGAGCCGCGTCCGGAAGGCGACGGCACGGGGTGGCGCGTGTACCGGACGGCAGTCGCCGTTCGCGCCGGGCGTGCCGCCCTGTCGCGGCTGGTCAACCGGGCGCTGGATTTGGGCGCGGACGCCCTGGACCCGACCCCTGCCGACCTTCGCATCATGGCCGGGCTCGAGGACAAGATTCTGGAGGCATTGGCCGAGACGGTCGAGCGCGCGCTGGGGGTGGCGGGGCGGACCCGGCCTGTCCCCGAAAAGCCGGAAAATCCCCTTGGCGACGACGGCGGAGTCGTTGTTTCGCTTGCCGAGCCGTCGGGCCGGGAAGTCATGACCCTGGCTGTGCCGGGCGAAGCGATCTTCCGCCACCTGAAGGCGTCGCTGGAGCGGCCGGCAGAAAAGGCCGCGCGCCTGCGCCCCTTGGCCGAAGCGCTGGCCGAGGTCCGTATTTCGCTTGAAGCCCGGATCGGCAAGGTCGAACTGACCCTGGCCGAACTGGACGAGCTGGCGGTCGGGGACGTGCTGGTGCTCGACACGCGTCTCGATGAGGCGGTGGATATAGCCGGCCTCGCCTCCCATGACGTTTTCGCAAAGGCCGTTCTCACCCACACCGAGGACGGTTTTGCCCTCATGTTCAATCAGTAGCCGGATAGTCGAATGAATACGCGATCGGAAAACAGCACGGCCAGGGACGCCGCGGCCAGCAAGGCGAAGGGCGAGGCCGCGTCCGCGCGGCCATCGGGCCGTCCGGTCATTTCGGCGGACTCGCCGATCTTCAAGGATGCGCGCGTGGTGCTCAACGCGGCGCTGGGCCAGGCGGATCTGTCGGTCCAGGAGATCCTGGCCCTCAAGACCGGTTCGGTCGTGGAACTGGATACGAAACTGAACGGACTGGTCGAGCTTTGGCTCAACGGCTCCCAGGTCGCGCGTGGCGAGATCGTCGCCGTCGACGGCAATTTCGGCGTCAGGATCGTGGAAATCGCGCAACTCTGATGCCGTCCTTCCGCCCGAAAAGATGTCTTTGGCACACACTGGCCGCCGTTGCGGCCGGCGCGGCGGCGCTGCCGGCACAGGCCCAGACCCTGGGTCTTGCACCGAGCCATGACGTCTCGCCGTGGCGGGTGGTCGGCGCCTTGCTGTTCTGCTGCGCGCTGGGCGCCGCCGGGGCGTTCGCCCTGCGTTTTCGCATGCGCACCAAGGCGTCCGCCCCGACGCGGGCGGCTCCGGACTGGCGTCAGCTGGTGGCGAACTTCCGCTTCGGGGCGCAGCCGGCGGCGGAGGCGGCCGGGCGTCTCAAGCTGGTCGAGACGGTTCGCCTCGGCTACCAGGTCGAGGTCAATTTGATGGAATGCGACGGCAAGACCCTGGTGATCGTCACCAGCCCGCACGGCGCCTTCGTCGCCGATCCCGATGCGGCGGGCAAGAGCGGGAGCCCGTCATGAAGCGGCTGCTGTATCCACTGATCCTCGCCGGGCTGGTTGTGGGGGGGCTTTGCCCGCTCACGGCTTCTGCCCGGGACGGGGATATCGCTTCGGCGTCGGCCGCCGCCCCCGCCGCCGCTGCGTCTCAAGCGACGGAACAGGCCGATCTCCCCGCGGCGACGCCGGCCGTGCGGACGGCGCCTGCCGCCGCGCATCACGCGGCGCCCCTGGTGAGTTCCACCGACACCACCCAGGCGGTTCGCACGGCGCTTATCCTGGGCCTCCTGGCGCTGATACCGGCGCTGGTCATCTGCATGACGCCGTTCCTGCGGATCGTCGTCGTCCTGTCCATGCTTCGCCACGCCTTCGGCATGCCCGAAACGCCGCCCAACCAGGTCCTGGTCAGCCTGGCGCTCTTTCTGACGATGCTGATCATGTCGCCGGTCTTCGGCAAGATGAACACCGACGGGCTCCAGCCTTTCCTGAACGGATCGGTGTCCATGCAGGACGCGCTGGATCACGGCAGTCAGCCCCTGCGCACCTTCATGCTGCGGCAGGTGCACGACCAGGACATCAAGGCGGTCTACGACATGTCGCGGCAGCCCCTGCCGGCGAAGGCGGCGGATGTCGGCACCATGCAACTGGCGTCGGCCTTCATGCTCAACGAACTGCGCGTATCCTTCAAGATCGGTTTCGTCATCCTGTTGCCGTTCGTCCTTATCGACCTTGTGGTGTCCAGCATCCTGCTGTCGCTGGGCATGATGATGGTGCCCCCGTCGACACTGTCCCTGCCGCTCAAGGTGCTGATGTTCGTGATGATCGACGGCTGGAGTCTGGTCCTAGAGGGGGTCGTTGGCAGCTTCCGATAACATCGCCGCACGCTCATCGGCCCTGCCGGAAGACGAGGATGCGGGAGAAGCCGCTCTGTGGCGCGAATTCACCGCCGGCGGCTCTGCCTCCGCGCGCCAGAAGCTGTTCGACATCCACCACATCTTCGCCCGTCAGGTCGCCGCCAAACACTTCCTGGACCGCAAGAGCGGCGACATCGAGTTCGCCGATCTTCGCCAGCTTGCCTATGCCGGCCTGCTGGAGGCGATCGACCGCTTCGACCCCACGCGCGGCGTGGGTTTCCGTCCCTTTGCCCGCCGGCGCATATCCGGAAGCATTCTGGACGGCCTGGCCCATATGAGTGAGATGCGCGAACAGATATCGTTCCGCAAGCGTGTGCGGGCGGAGCGCCTGAAATCCCTGACGACCGAAAGGCCGGAAACCCTGGACGCCCCCGACGCCATGGCGGCGCTGATCGAGATGGCGACGGGACTGGCCCTGGGCTTCATGCTCGAAGGCAGCGGACTTTATTCGGCCGACGAGGCTGCTGACGCAGGGGCGTCGCCTTATGACAGCCTGGCCTGGAAGCAGCTGGTGCTGGCTTTGAAAGACGAAGTCTCCCGGCTGCCGGCCCAGGAGGAAAAGGTTATAAGATACCACTATCTGCACGGCCTGGCCTTCGACCAGATTTCCAGGGTGCTCGAACTGACCAAGGGCCGGATTTCTCAAATTCACAGATCTTCCCTCCGGACCCTGCGGGACAGACTGAACAGCGCAGGGGGATTTAACCTTGAAAAATAGCGATATGGAAAGCGATGCGATGACGCCCGACGATCTTCTGAATCCCGTTCTCGGCCTTGTGGAGCGGGACGGGGACGCGGCCCTGGCAGGCCTGGACGACCTGATCCGCCTTTATCCGGATGATGCCAGGCTGCCTTTCCTGCAAGGGTCGGTGCTGGCGGGCCTGGAACGGTACGCAGAGGCCCGGACCGCGATGCAAAAGGCGGTAGATATCGAGCCCGGTTTCGCGATCGCGCGCTTCCAGCTGGCGTTCCTGGTCCTGACCTCGGGCGACGCGGCAGGCGCCCGGGCAATCTGGACGCCCTTGCTCGACCTGCCGGCCGAACATCCGCTGAAACTTTTCGTCGACGGGCTGGAAGCCATGCTGACGGACCGCTTCGGCGACGCGATATCGCTTATCGAAGCCGGCATCGAACGGAATCGGGACCTGCCGCCGTTGAACCGGAACATGGCGATCCTGATTCAGGAAATGCGCGACCGGCTGGGTGTGCCGCAAGACGAGGACGCAAACGATGTTGAATCCGGCGCCCATTTCCTGTTGAAGCAATCCAGCTTCAAGGGAACCCGGCACTGAACCGTGCCGTACTTCGAACGTCGTCGCTGCAGTCAGGTGTGACAATGGATCCGATATCTCAGGTCGACCAGCTGGCGCTGATCCTGCGGCAACGCATACTGGATCAGTCGAAGCCCCGCTCCGCGCGGCGCAAGGCGTCCGATACGGGAACCCGGTCGTCCTGGGTCGCAAGCCTGAAGGCGCTGGCCGCCACCGAAACGGTGGATGACCGTCAACTGCGCCGGGCCCTGATCCAGAACATCCTGGCCGAACAGTTCGGACGCGACCTGGTCAACGAAACGAAGTTCCAGCAGGTCGTCGAGCGAGTCGTGGAAACGCTGGAAGCCGACACCAGCGGGGCGATCCTGATGGCGCGCTGCGTCGCCGAGCTTCGCGGCGGCAAAGGGTAGCTTGGACCGCTATTTCGACGACAGGACGCCGGCGGCTTCCGTCGTCATCATGGACGCTATCGCAGCATCAGGTTTCGATAGTCTTGTGAACAGGCGCGCTTTTTCCAATTGAACGGCAATTTGCTGCACTGCGAATAATTGTGTCGCGGCCGTCACATCCGGTATGAAACGCTGATCAGCATGGCCCGCCCGAGCGCATCGTATGTGCCGGTAAAGGTGTTCGGGTTGTTGGTCGTGCCGTCGACGTCCTGGGACGGCACGACCGGCGGCGTACGATCGAACAGGTTGTTGAGGCTGAGGCGCAGGGTCAGCTTCCCGCCCAGCCGCATGGCGCCGGCCAGGTCGACATAGTCGTAGGCCGAAATTTTGGTGAGCACGGCCGAAACACAACATCCGCCGCCGCTGACGGCAGTGTCGGTGCTGTTGCCGGAAAAGCGGGTGCTGCCGAGATGACGCCAGTTGAGCGATAATTCGGCGTCCCACGGCGTCCTCCAGGTGGCGCGCAGGTTATGCCGCCATTTCGGTTCCGGCGCGTAGCAGTTCGGCGCGCCGAAATAGCCGGCGCAATTGATCGAAGGGAGGTCCGGCGCCCCCTGGCCGGCGGTGATCGACAGCGCCGTCGCCATGAAACGGGTATAGATCTTGCCCCATCGGGCCAGGTCGAGCGTGTAAGCCGCCTGAAGGTCGATGCCGCGGTTGTGCAGGCGATAGGTGTTGAGCGTTCCCCCCTCGACATAGCCGTCCCCGTTCAAGGCGCCAGAGGCGGCATCGCGGTGGACATACCGGCAGTAGAAGGCCATGCCTTCGCTGAGGCACTTGTCGAAATTGTCGACGGCGTCGAGATAGCCGATGAAGTTGCGGATCAGTATGTCGTAGTAGTCGGCCGAGACCATCAGCGTCGGGACGGTATGCGGAGTATAGACCAGGCCATAGGTCAGGGTCTGCGCGTCTTCCGGCCGCAACAGCGGATTGCCGCCGCCGGCATAGGTCCGGCATTGCGTGCCGCAGTCGGTGACATGGCCGTACTGCGCCGCCGTGACGCCTGTGTTCATGCATTGCGCAAGGCTGGCCTGTGGCGATGCGCCGGCGCAAGGATCGCTGAGCGAGCCGTTCACGCTGAAATAGCGGGCGCCGTACAGTTCCGAGATGTTGGGGGCGCGCGCCGCCCGGTTGATGCTGGCCCGCAGCAGGAGGTCTTCAGTCGGCCGGTAGAGAAGCTCGTATTTCGAGGTCGGCAGGCCCTTGCCGACATTGCTGTATTTCGACACGCGGTAGCCCGCCCCGAAAATCAGGCTTTCGGCAAACGGACGGCCTGTGACCAGGGGCAGGCGCGCCTCACCATAGGTTTCGACGGCGGCATAATGTCCGCCTGTCGTGCTCAGCCAGCCGCCTTCGTAGGCCTGGGTCGCAGAGTCGACGGCGTTACGCAGCGCATCGCGGCGGTATTCGGCGCCGAGCGCGATGGCAACGCCGCTGTCGGCCCAGGGACTCTGCACGCCATACGGCGTCAGGTCGCCCGTGAGGTTGGCCGTGACGTCCTGCTGCCAAGTGACCGAGTGCCATTTGTAGTCGCGAAAGGCCCAGGCATAGAAGGCGGGATCGATAGCGTGATAACCGAAGATGTCGGCCGGTACGCATGAACCGCCGCTGGCGCATACGACCCTGCCGTTCACGCTTGTGGCGTCGACCGCGGCGATGAGGCTGGCGTCGTCGATCTCGTTGTTGTCCGACAACGAGGTATAGACCTGGGATGTCAAGACATTGATGTCGTAGTGCCAGTCTCCAGACAGATCGCCGCGTATACCTCCGGACAGGCGGTAGTCGGCATTGATAGCCTGGTTGGTCAGGGGGCGGCTGCCGTCGCCGTTGAGCTGGTAATAGAGGGTCAGCGGCACGCTTGCACCTGTGCCGGCCGCGCTGCCGCACAGGGTCGCGGCCTGCGCTGCCGACAGGAAGGCATTGTTGCACTTCAGGCTGATCGTCTCGGTCACCAGGGCCGGGTAGAACTGGCTTTCGGTCACGTCCTTCATATACAGCGCCGTGCCGTAGAGTTCGGCGTGGTCGCCGAGCCGGTAGGTGGCGAACGTGCCGCCGGTGAAGCGTTCGTCCCTGCGCAGGAAGGCGAACTTTTCCCGGGTGTTGAAGGCGTAGGCGCTGTCGCCGGTGACCAGCGTGCGGGTGCCGTCCCTGGCCAAGTGCCAGGTCTTGCCGGTGGCGTCCGCGAAGGAGCCATATTCCGAGTAAAGGCTGTTGACCGCGCAGCCGTAGCCCGACGCCGTCACGGTGACGCGGCAGGCCGAATAGTCGCGGTCGGACCACAGCACCGGGGTCTGTTTGCGATAATCTGCAAACAGGCCGATATGGCCGCGCCCACCCGCAAAGGCGGTCCCCATGGCCAGGCTGACATCGCCGTGGCCACCATCGAGCACCGTCCTGGGCGGCGCCTTGATATTCGGATATTGGGCGATGGCGGCGCGGATCGGGGAATCGTCGTTGTCGTGCTGGTAGAAGCCATAGGCGGCGTTGAGCTGGACGCCTTCGAACCGCTTGTCGAGTACGAAATTGACGACGCCCGCCACCGCGTCCGACCCGTAGGTCGACGAGGCCCCGCCCGTCAGCACGTCGACCCGCTTGACCAGGGCCGATGGAATGATGTTGAGATCGATCGCCTGCACGGGCAACAGGCGCTGGCCGTCGAGCAGGACAAGGGTTCGCTGCCAGCCGAGATTGCGCAGGTTGATCTTGGCGCGGCCCTGGGCGTCGGAACTGTTCTGGAACTGGCCGGAATCGGCGCGCGTTTGCGGCAGCCGATTGATCGCCTCTTCCAGATTGAGCGCGCCCTGAAATTCGAGTTCGTCGCGGCCGATCGAAGCGATGGGGCTGGCCGAGGTCGCGTTGCGTCCCAGCAGGCGCGTGCCGGTGACCACGACGTCGCCAGGCGGCTGGGGTGACGGGGTATTGACCGGCGCCGGGGCGGGAGCGGCCGGCCTGGGCGGCGGCACGGGGGCCAGGGCATAGATGCCGTCGCCGACCTTGCGCGCCTCCAGCCCCGTGCCCTTGAGCATGGCCGTCAGGCCGTCGGAAACCTCATAGTCGCCGTGCAGGGCGGCGGTGCGCCGGTTGCGCGCCAGCGAGGCCGGCACGAGAATCTGCACATTGGCCTGGCGAGCGAAACTGGCGACGGCCGGGCCGACATTCTGCGCGGGCACGTCGAACGCCCTGGGCTGGGCAAGGGCGGGCAGCGCGTACAGTGACAGGAGCAGCGCGATCGCCGCCATATGCCTCCTGCCTACGCTCGCCTTGCGCCCCAAACGCGTCCTCTCCCGATCTACGATCCCTTGCCGCCGATAAGGATCTGGCTGTCGTCGACGTGAACATCGACATCCAGGCTGACCCTGACGGCCTGTGCGAACCCCTGCGGGTCGTTGGCATGGAAGACGCCGTACAGCGGTTCGTTGCTGATCGCCGGGTCGGCGATCACCAGCTTGCGCCGGTTGTGACGGTTGAATTCGGCCACCGCATCGGCCAGGCTTTCGCCGGCCAGGTCGATATTGCCGTCGCGCCAGGCCAGTTCGCGGTCGATTTCCATCGGCGCGGACACGATGCGGTTGACCGGATCGGCTTCGGATACATAGGCCTTTTCGCCGGCGGTCAGACGCACGGGTTTGTCATGGGCACCTTCGGTCCAGGTTTCGACCACGCCCTCGGTGACCAGGACGTCGGCGCCGTTCTGGCGGCGGCGGACCGAGAAGGCCGTGCCGACGGCGCGGACGCGCACCTGGCCGGCTTCGACGACGAAGGGCCGGTTGGCGTCCTTGGCGACCTGAAACCAGGCCTCGCCCTGGTCCATGCGGATGATGCGCGTGTCAGGGTTGAGCGAAACCTGGATGCTGGACGCCGTATTGATCTCGGCGACCGAGCCGTCTTTGAGCGGCAGACGGCGGACCTCTCCGACCTCAGTGGCGTATTTCGACGGCCGAAGCCAGTAGGCGCCCGCCGCGGCGAGGCTGGCCGCGATCCCGCCGGCCAGCAGCGCATGGC
>CAKZJB010000167.1 GCA_936940865.1 uncultured Asticcacaulis sp.
CCCCGCCGTAAATGACCGATATCATTGAGCAATCCGGCAGCCGCATGGGCACGCGCCACCACGGCCCGCGCTTCGGGCAAGAAGATCCGGCCAGGCTGGGTGAGTTCGATCCGCCGTCCTACACGGTGGAACAATTCGACTCCGTAAAAGCTTTCGAGGCTGCGGATTGCCGCGCTGACCGCCGACGGCGTCAGATGTAAGGCCTCCGCCGCCTGTGTCAGATGCTCGCGCTCGGCCACGGCAATGAAGATCCGCAATTGCTCAAATGTCATATGTTCGAATTTTCGGAATAAAACATGCTATATTATGTGATATTATTTCATAAAATCAAGGCGCATACCAGCATCAACTCCACATGGATGCTCCGCCATGCCCCTGCATCGCCGTCTTGCCCAATACATACCCGGCCTGGCCTTGAGCGGCGTCATCGCCCTTGCCGCCTACGCCCTTGATCTCATGCAACATGCCGCCTTCGGTCGTGCCTTTGCCGACGCCATCGTGCTGGCTATCGGGCTTGGCGGCGGCTGGGCCATGTTTCATCCCATCAAGGCGGAGCAGGCCCCGGGTGTCGGGCTTTCGACCAAGGCTCTTCTCGAGATCGCAGTCGTCTGCCTTGGTGCAGGCCTGAGCCTTCGGGCGCTGAAGAGCTTGAGCCCCTGGCTGCTGCTGGGGATCGCCGGCATCGTGGTGTCGAGCATCACCCTGTCATACCTGATCGGCCGCGTCCTTAAACTCAATCGTCACCGCGCCCTTCTGGTTGCTTGCGGCAATTCGATCTGCGGCAATTCGGCCATCAGCGCGGTCGCTCCGGTCATCGGCGCCGGTGCCGGAGACGTTTCGGCATCGGTTGCCTTTACAGCTATTCTGGGTGTAGCCGAAGTCCTGGCCCTGCCCCTGCTTGGCCATGCCCTGCATTTGACGCCGCAGGCCTATGGCATTCTCTCCGGCCTTACCGTCTATGCCGTGCCGCAGGTCCTGGCGGCGACCCTGCCCTACTCGGCGCAAAGCGTTCATATCGGCACGGTCGTCAAGCTGGTCCGCATCCTTATGCTGGGGCCCGTGACTGCGGCAGTGGCGCCGCTCTTTGGGAACAAGCGCGCCGGGCCCGCCGCCCTTCCCGCCATTCCGTGGTTTATCGCCGGCTTCGCCGTCATGGTCGGTTTGCGCTCGGCCGGGCTGGTCACGCCAATTGCCGGGACTGTTCTGGCTGGCACCGCCCACATCCTGACTCTGGTCGCCATGGCCGGGCTGGGCCTCAGCGTCAATCTTCAGGAGCTTGGCCGGCGCGGCGGACGGACATTGGCCGCCGGGGTCTTCTCACTGGCTGTTCTGGCGGGATTGAGCCTTTGCCTGATTGCCGTCGCGATCCGGTAATGATGCTTATGGCCTGACCGATTTTCCTCCGTGCGCAATTGCCTTGAAATGGGCGGCGGCATCCGGAACGCCGTATTCTCCAAATCGCAACGCGTTACGGCTTGCACGGGCGAATCGGCGTAACGGTGTTCTGGGCAGGAGAGCGGCGGCGGCATGACCGGAACGTCGGCGTTAACGGGGAAAGCAAGTATGCGTAGCGATTTGAACGCACTGGAATTCGCAGATTTGCGGGCGTTTTTCGTGGTGGCCGAGACCGGCAGTTTCACGCGTGCGGCGCATCGGCTTGAAGCCGCGAAGTCGATCGTTTCGCGCCGGATCGCGCGCCTCGAGCAGGCGCTGTCGGTCGCGTTGCTGCAGCGGACGTCATCCGGCGCGATACTGACCGAGGAAGGCCAAACCTATTATGACCTAGCGCGCGCCGCCATGGGGCAGCTGGATAGCGCCGCGGAATCGATCGGCGGATCGTTGCAGGATATTTCCGGCCGCATCCGTGTGACCATTCCCATCTATTTCGGTGTCAACTACCTGGCGTCGCTGTTCGCCGAATTCATGCAGATGCACCCGCGCATCGAACTCGACATCAACATCTCGGACGAAAAAGTCGACATTGTGCGCGAGGGCTTCGATATGGCCGTGCGCACCGGACATCTCGGCGACTCGGCCCTGATCGGGCGGTTGTTGTGCCATTCGCGCCGGACCCTGGTTACCAGTCCCGCCTATCTTGAACGCATGCCGCCAATCGAACGGCCTGAGGACCTCTGCGAGCATCGCATCCTGCATTACAGCAGTCTCTATCCGCAGGAGCTGTGGCGCTATCATCTGGGCGACGAGACCATTCCCCTGCGCGTCACCCCGCAACTCCGTTTGAACAGTGCGACCACACTGATGGCGGCGGTGACGGCAGGCCAAGGCCTCACGGTCCTGCCGTCCTATGTCACTCATACCGCCGTCCGCGACGGACAGGCCGTCGAAGTCCTTCCGGACATCGACTGGGGTGTCTCGCCGATTACCCTGCTGACACCGCCGGGGCGCAACTCTGTCCGGCGGGTGCGCACTCTGCTCGATTTCCTGGTTTCGCGTTTCAATTCGCGAACGGTTTAGTCCCTTGTGATCCTGGCGGCATAGCAGCCGCGCTTGGCGTAATGGGCGTGTATATATGAAACATAAGGATTATCAAATAACCTGCTGATAATAGGCTTTATTTTTTCTCCTTCTGAAATGTCTGCATCAAGCATATCGCCATCCCAGGCGAAGGCGCGCAGCGAAATAAGCCGGCGGCGGATGACATCGGGAACTTCATTCGTCACATCAAATGCCGTTTCGGCGCCTTCACGAACGAAGATAGCGTGACAGGAACGATACGGGGAATCAGCTGGTTGATGCATGTAGTTCAAAAGCAAGACATTTTCGCCAATATCCAGATCGCGCAGTTCAATGCGGTCGGGAAAGCCCGGACTACTGTCGACGGGCATGCGCCGTACGCCGTGGGTGGCAAGCGCTTCGTTGCTCAAGCCATAAAAGCGGCGAAAGGGTTGCGGATCGAGGCCGGTGATACGGAAGGACATAGGAAAACTCCTGTTGCTTGATGTCCCATCCTTGCCCTGCCGGCGGTCGCGGTTCGCTTCGGTTCTTGCGCCCGAATTCGGTTGCACGTTGGCAAACGCCGCCGCCTCGCGTAATCCTTGAAGAAGACATAACCGGACGGGGGACTCATGGCGGGCACGGCCACATCGGACAAGGTATCTCTGGGCCATTTGCTGGCCTTTATCGGGCCGTGCATCCCGTTTGCCGCGCTGGGGCTTCCGCTGGCGGTGACCCTGCCCGAATATTACGGCACCCAGCTTCAGGTCGGCGAGATTGTCGGCCTTGTCTTTCTGATCGTGCGCTGCTTCGACATTCTGGTCGATCCGCCGCTCGGCTACTGGATGGACCGGACGCGGACGAAGCTTGGGCGGTTCAAGCTGTGGATGCTGATCTGCCTGCCGATCCTGTTTGTTTCGACGGGTTTCATCTTCCTGGCGCACAAGGGTGTCAACGCCGCCTATCTCGGGATTTGGTTGTTTGTCCTCTATGTCGGCTTTTCGATCGCGGCGCTCAGCCAGGCCAGCTGGGGCACCGTGCTGTCTTCCGACTATAACGAACGTTCGCGCATTTTCGCCTGGTGGCAGGTCGGCAATATTTTCGGCATTCTGTGCGTGGCCCTGATCCCGGTGATTGCCCAGGCCTTGCATTACACCTACATACAGGGTGTGCAGGCCATGGGTCTTTTCATCATGATCACCCTGCCCATCACCATCGGAGTGGCGCTGTGGATCGTGCCGGAAAAGGTGTCGGACGCGGCTACCCACGAAATCAGGCTCAGCCACTATTTCGACATGTGGAAATACCGCAATGTCCGCGCCATCCTGTGGTGCGACCTGTTCATGGGGCTGGCGCCCGGCGTCATGGGGGCGCTGTTCTTCTACTTCTTCGAAGAGACCAAGGGCCTCGACCGCATGCAGACCAGCATCGCCATGCTGCTCTATTTCCTGGCTGGCATCGTCGGGGCGCCGATCTGGGTGCTGGTGTCGAAGGCGATCGGCAAACACGCCACCCTGATCGTCTCCAGCCTCATCTTCGCCGCGCTTTATGCCGCCATGTATTTCGCGCCCAAGGGCAACTTCCCGCTCTGCGCATTGATGACCTTCCTGAACGGCATTCCCTATGCCGCCTCGCTGCTTTTGACGCGCGCCTGTATGGCCGATATCGGAGACGAGGTCATGCTCGACACCGGCCACGACCATAAGGGCACGCTGATGGCCATCCTGTCGGCGACGACCAAGATCGGCTATGCCCTGTCGGCCTTCACCATTACGGTGGTGGGTTGGCTGCACTTCAACGTCAAGGTCCCGGCATCGAGCCCGCCGGAAGCCCTGGTCTGGCTGCAAATCCTGTTTATCGGCCTGCCGGTCCTGTTCCTGCTGCTTGGCGCTCTGTCTATGAAAGATTATGATCTTTCAGCGAAACGCCATGCCGATATTATGAATCGTTTGCGTCCGGAGAAGCTGTTTTGACCCACCCAATCGAAGAACTGCTCGAGGTCATGCGCCGCTTACGCGATCCCGAAACCGGCTGCCCCTGGGACCGCGAGCAGACCTTCGCCACCATCGCCCCCTATACGATCGAAGAGTCGTACGAAGTCTCGGATGCCATCGAACGCAACGACATGCGCGATCTCAAGGAAGAGCTGGGCGACCTGCTGTTCCAGGTCGTCTTCCATGCGCGCATGGCCGAGGAACAGGGACTGTTCGACTTCAACGACGTGGCGCGCGGCATGGCCGAGAAGCTGATCCGCCGCCATCCGCACGTCTTCGGCGACGCCAGCCACCGTACCGCCGACGAGCAGACCGTCGCCTGGGAAGCCGTCAAGGCCGAGGAACGCAAGGCCAAGGACAAGGCCGGCATCCTGGACGATGTCCCCGTCGGACTGCCGGCCCTGACGCGGGCGGCCAAGCTGACCAAGCGCGCGGCGCGCGTGGGATTCGATTGGCCCGGTGTCGACGAAGTCCTCGACAAGCTCGACGAGGAGACGCAGGAACTCAAGGCTGAGATCGCAGCCGGCGACCTGCCCAAGGCGCGCGAGGAACTGGGCGATCTGTTGTTCGTCATGGCCAACCTGGCGCGCAAGCTCGATGTCGAGCCCGAAGACGCGCTCCGCGGCACCAACCGGAAGTTCGTGCGCCGTTTTTCGGCCATCGAAGCCGAACTCAGGGCGCAAGGCCGCACGCCCGATGAAGCGACCCTGGAAGAGATGGACGCCATCTGGAACCGCGTCAAGCAGGCGGAGCATCAGGCGGGCTGATGACGCTGCGGAAGGGCCTGCGCAACACCCTTGTCAGCCTCGGCCTGTGCGCCGGTCTGATCGCAGCCTACTATGTCAGCGTTTCATCAAGCCCCGTGCCGCCCGATACCGAAATCGTCTTTGCCAAAACGGGCTGCCATGGCGCTTGTCAGCTTGAGCGCGTCAAGATCGATGCCGCCGGCCGTGCCGATATCACGCGCGGTGGGCGGACATCGCGGCGCACGATCTCGGCCTTCGCCCTGCGCAACATCCTTGTCGCGTTTCGTGGCGTGCATTTTCTCGACCAGGATGTTGCCAAATGGCGAGCCAATGGTGCGGCCGAGGTCTGTTTGCTCAGCTTGGCGCAGGACCACCGCAAGGTCGCGATTCGCTATGCGTGCGATGACTCATCCGCCATTGTAACCAGGCCTTCCGCGTCTATTTGGCGCGCATTGAAATAGCTTGCGGTCGCCTTTGATCCGCTTGTGCAAGCTATCCCCCGCTTTCACTTTCGCTCCACAAGCAAGCCGTCGTGGCGGATTGCGAATCGCGAGGCGTCGGCGTTAAGACTTGTAAAACGCCATCGAGTTTTGTCATGCCGCGTCAGAAGAAATCGACTGCCACCGCGCCCGCCGCTCCGCCCCCGCAGCGTTCGCGGCTGATCCGTGGAGACGCGCCCAAGGCCAAGGCCGTCAAGCCGTTGCCGCCGCGGGCGCAGAAGAACCGGTCCCTGTGTCCGATCAACCTCGTGCTCGAAGCCGTGGGCGACAGCTGGTCGATGCTGATCATCCGCGACCTCATGCTGCGCGGCCACACCAGCTACCAGGCCTTCCTGCGTTCGGAAGAACGTATCGCTACCAACATCCTGGCCGACCGGCTGCAGAAGCTGGAGCAGAACGGCCTTATCAGCAAGGCGGCCGATCCGGCCGACGCCCGCAAATACATCTATGCCCTGACCTCCAAGGGCGCGGATCTGGCGCCGCTCCTCATCGAGATGACCTTGTTCAGCCTCAAGCACGAGCAGCGCGTCGACATGCCCAAGGAGGTCATCGCCGAAATGCAGAAGAACAAGCAGGCCTTCGCCGCAAAGCTGGTCCGCAACTTCACGCCCCGGACAAAGGTGAAATCGGTGCGCGAGCCGGATATCGATCCGGCCGACGAAACACTCAGCCTGTTTTAGGTTCCTCGGCGATCGAACGGATCGCCCGCGCCGGATTGCCCGCCACCAGGGTGTTCGGCGGCACGTCCCTGGTCACGACCGAACCGGCGGCCACCACCGAATTCCCGCCGATCGTCACGCCGCCGATGACCGTCACATTGGCGGCGATCCAGACGTTTTTCCCGATGATGATCGGCGCCGCCGTGACGCCTTCCCGCCTTTGCGACGGCGCCACCGGATGGCCGGAGGTGATCAGGCTGACATTGGGCCCGATCATGACATCGTCGCCGATCTCTATCCCGCCGAGATCGTACAGGGTGCAGTTCTGGTTGATGAAGACGTTGCGCCCGACCCGGATGTTTTCGCCGCCGGTGGTGAAGAACGGCGGGATCAGCGAAAAGCTGTCGTCGACCTTGTAACCGACAAGTTCGCTGAACACGGCACGGATTTCGTCGCCATCGTCGTAGGTCAGGCGATTGAGCACCGGCGTGATCGCCATGGCGCGCCGGACAGCGGCGACCATGGCGGCCGATTGCGGTGTTCGCCTTGCGATGATGCGGGTGCGATCGTCCTTCGGCATGTCTATTCCAGCGCCGCCAGTTCCAGTTGTTCCTCTTCCTCCTGGGTCGGCCTGGCCGCGCGCTTGGGCTGCTTGATCAGCAGCAGCAGCGGCATGGCCAGGAAGCACATGATCATCATCAGCCGGAAGTCGTCGATATAGGCGATCATGCTGGCCTGGCGCGTGATTTCGCCGTTGAGCGACAATACCGTACGCGTGTCCGCCAGCATGCCGGGGGCCTGCGCGGCGACGTTGGCGACCAGGCTTTCATGGATGGTCTGGGTATTGCTGACCAGCAGGGCCTGGACGGTGGCGATACCGATCGAGGAACCGATATTGCGTACCAGGCTGTAGATCGACGTCCCGTCGGGCCGCAGGTCGCCCGCCAGGGTCGCAAACGTCGCCGCCGACAGGGGCACGAAGACCAGCCCCAGACCGAAACCCTGGATGATGCCCGGGATGATGATGGCTATCTGGGAGGTTTCGACCGTATACTTCGTCATCATCCATAGGGTCAGGCCGGTCAGGAAGAAGCCGACGCCCAGGATCAGGCGCAGGTCGACCTTGCCCACCATGCGGCCGACGATCATCATGGCCAGCATGGTGCCGAAACCGCCCGGCGCGGTTATGATGCCGGCATAGTAGGGCGTATACCCCATCAGGCCCTGCAGCATGGACGGCATCAGCGCCCGCGTGGCGAACAGCACCAGGCCGACAATGAAGATGAACAAAAGGCCCGTCAGGAAGTTGCGGTTCATCAGGAGGCGATAGTTGAAGAAGGTCGCCCCCGCCGGTTTTGTCGCCGTATGAATGATGAAGAAGCCCAGCGATACAAAGGCCAGAACGCCTTCCACCCAGGTTTCGCCCGACGAGAACCAGTCGTTCTGCTGCCCGCGGTCGAGCAGCATCTGCAGCGAGCCGATGAACAGGCTGAGCATGGCAAACCCGAAGACGTCGAAGCGCGTCGGCTTGCGGACGCCGTTGTCGGGAATGTAGGTCCAGATGCCGAACAGGGCTGCCGCGCCGATCGGCACGTTGATGAAGAAGCACCAGCGCCAGTCGTAGGTGTCGGTCAGCCAGCCGCCGAGCGTCGGCCCCAGGATCGGCCCCACCATCACGCCCATGCCCCACACCGCCATGGCCGAGCCGTGCTTTTCCCTGGGGTTGATATCGAGCAGGGTCGACTGCGACAAAGGCACCAGGGCCGCGCCGAAAACCCCTTGCAGCAGGCGCGCCACGACCATCTCGGTCAGGGAGCCCGCAATGCCGCAAAGGACCGAGGCCAGGGTGAAGCCGCCGATCGACGCCAGGAACAGCGTCTTGGCGCCGATACGGTCTGACACCCATCCGGTCAGCGGCGTGGCGATGGCGGTAGCCACGATGAACGAGGTCAACACCCAGGTGATCTGGTCCGACGATGCGTTCAGCGATCCCTGCATGTGCGGCAGGGCGACATTGGCAATGGTGCCGTCGATGGCGACGATGATCGTGGCCAGCATGATCGAAATGGTAATCATGGGCCGGTTGAGCGCTGGTCCAACGTCGGGAGGGCTCATAAAGATGTCTCGATACGCTTCTGGATTTGCTCCAGTAATTCGACAAACTCGTCCAGCTTGCTGGCCTCGATACCGCGCAGAATATCGACGCGGAAGGCTTCGGCCGTGCTGCGCACTTCCTCTGAAATGGCGACGCCTGCCTGGGTCAGGCGGATGTGCTTGATGCGGCGGTCGGTGGTGCAGGCGACGCGCTCGACCAGCCCCCCCTTCACCAGCCGATCGATCATTGCCACCATGGTCGCCGGTTCCACCGACAACTGGGTGGCCAGTTCGCCTTGCGATGGCGGTTTGTCCGCCTTGGCCACCATGGCGATGGTCATCCAGCCGGCCTGCGATACGCCGAGATCCTTGAGCCGCGCGTCAAGCGCGACGCGCCACTGGCGGGCAGTGCTGTGCAGGGCGCGGGAAAAGCGTTCTTCGGGGGTCATGCTTTGTCAGCTAATAGTTAGGTGTCTAACTATTTAGGCGCAGTCCACGGGGCTGGCAAGACACTTCGTGTTTCAATGCCCGGAAACCAGCCTCTCATAGCGTCCGTAGGCCTGGTCGGACAGCTTGACGCGCAAATGGACGCGGCCATCTTCGCCGTCGTGGCGATCTAGCACCCGGCCATGCTGATACAGGAAGGCCAGGACGTCGCCGCGATGCGGGTCGAGCACGATGTCCATCTCTTCGCCGGCGGCGTCGACCAGATGCGCGACCGTATTGAGCAGCGCGTCCAGCCCCTCGCCGCTCACCGCCGATACCGGCAACGGGCGGTTGGCCTGCGGCGCAGTGGCCGCACGGGCATAGAGCACGTCGCGTGCATCTTCATCCATCAGGTCGACCTTGTTCCACACCTCGATCATCCGGGCCTGGTCAAGTTCGGGCAGGATGGTCTTGAGCACCTCTTCGACGTCGGCCTTCTGGGCTTCGGTTTCAGGGTTGGCGACGTCGCGCACGTGCAGGATCAGGTCGGCTTCGACCACCTCTTCCAGCGTGGCGCGGAAGGCGGCGACCAGTTCGTGCGGCAGGTCCGAGATGAAGCCCACCGTGTCCGACAGGATAGCCGAGCGGCCGTTGGGCAGCTTGAGTGTGCGCAGCGTGGTGTCGAGCGTGGCGAACAGGAGGTCCCTGGCGAAGACGTCCGACCGCGTCAGGCGGTTGAACAGGGTCGACTTGCCGGCATTGGTGTAGCCGACCAGGGCGACGATCGGATACGGCACCTTCTTGCGCGCCGAGCGGTGCAGGGCGCGCGTCCGGCGCACCTCTTCCAGTTCTTCCTTAAGCGCCTTGATGCGGTCGGCGATCATACGGCGGTCGAGTTCGATCTGGGTTTCACCGGGGCCGCCGGTGGTGCCCGAGGCCCGCTGGCGCTCCAGGTGGGTCCAGGTGCGCACCAGACGCGAGCGTTCATATTCCAGCCGCGCCAGTTCGACCTGCAGCTTGCCTTCGCGCGTGCGGGCGCGCCGGCCGAAAATTTCCAGGATCAGGCCTGTGCGGTCGATGACCTTGCGGCCCAGGTCCTTTTCGAGATTGCGCTGCTGGATCGGCGTCAGGGCGCCATTGACGATGACAAGCGTCGCTTCAACGGCTTCGCATAATTGTTTGATTTCCTCGACCTTTCCCTGTCCGAACAGGGTGGCGGGATTGATCTTTCGGACGCGGGCCGTGGTTTTGCCGACAATCTCGAGGTCGAGCGCCAGAGCCAGGCCGCAGGCCTCTTCCAGGCGCGACTCTTCATACCGGCGTTCGCTGCCGGTGGCATGGTGGCCCAGATCCGGGTCGACCACGACGGCACGCTCCGCGGGCGGAGCGTGGTCATGATAACGGTCAGACAACGAAGCCCCTTTCCGGGACTTTAATCATCGGAGTCTTCTTCCTGCTCATAGAGCTGGACGGGAGCGGCGGGCATGATGGTCGAGATCGCGTGCTTATACACCAGCTGCGACTGGCCGTCGCGGCGGAGCAGGACGCAGAAGTTGTCGAACCAGCTGACAATGCCCTGCAGCTTGACGCCGTTGATCAGGAAAATGGTAAGCGGGGTTTTGGTTTTGCGGACACTGTTGAGGAACGTATCCTGCAGGTTTTGTTTTTTATCGTGGGACATTTGGGGCCCTTCTTGTTTCATATATGGGGGCACCGCGCCCCCGACACAGACATCAGGTACACGCCAGCGTGGCCGGGCGTGGAACGTTTTGCGCAACCGCATAGGAGCGCGAAATCATATTAGGCGAAACTTTCGCGATTTTTCAACCGCGCCCGCGAAAAAAACAGGCCAGACCTCTTTTAATCCAGGTCAGACCCCTGCCGTGCGCCGCGCCCGCTCGATATAGGCATCGCGCAAGGCCGTCGCCACAAGGCCCGGCGCACCGTTGCCTATCGGTGTGCCGTCGATCGCCACCACCGGCATGACCAAGCTGGTGGCCGCTGAAACGAACACCTCGCGCGCCCTCTTGGCCTCTTCAAGGCTGAAAGCCTCTTCACGGATATCGAGACCCGATTCGGCGATCACGGACAAAAGGTTGAGCCGCGTTACGCCTGGCAGGATGTTTGCCGAAAGCGATCGCGTACGGATGACTCCGTCATTGCCGACCATGTAGACATTGGTCGATCCGCCTTCGGTGACAAGGCCGTCTTTGTCGACGAAGATCACTTCACCCGCGCCCAGCGCTTTTGCCGCCTGCTTGCCCAGGACATTGGGCAGCAGGCCGGTCGTCTTGATGTCGCAGCGGCCCCAGCGGATATCCGGGGCGCTGATGGCTTTTATGCCGTGCTCGGCCTTTTGCGCGGCGGCCTCGCGGTCGACCGGCCGGGCTGTGATCACGATCCCCGGTTTGACGCCCACGGGGAATACATGGTCGCGCGGCGCAGCCCCGCGGCTGACCTGAAGATAGACCATGCCTTCAAGGATGCGATTGCGGCGGATGACTTCGTTCAGCACCGTTACAAGCGACTGTCGCGGCATCGGCATGGCGATCTGCAGTTCGCGCAAGGACCGCTCCAGCCGGTTGAGATGCCCGTCGAGATCGCCCAGTTGCCCGTCGAACACCGACCAGACCTCGTACACGGAGTCGGCGAACAGAAAGCCCCGGTCCTCGATCGAAATGGCGGCGTCGCGAAGCGGCCCATAAGCGCCGTTGACATAGGCTATGCGGGGCATGGTTTTGTCCTTTGCAGTCTGCCGTGCATTCGCATGGCTGAGCCTTGAATGGCAATGACTGCGGCTGCGTCCGGCTTAAGTTTTTTGCCACGGATAGCACGGATGGGCGCTGCGCGCCCGACACGGATAAGGAAGATAGGGAAAGCCGACGACCTTAACAAAGTTGCGCGAAGCGCGTTGATCCAACAATCGGCACAATACACCCGAAGTTCGCACGATATCCGTGCCGCCGCGAAGCGGCGATCCGTGCTATCCGTGGCAAAACCCTTTCTGAAACCGCGCGCTCCGGACGTTTCCTGAGCTTAGGCGTCCTCTTCCTCGGAACGGATATGCGCCAGGCCCAGCGACTTCAGCTTGCGGTGCAGGGCCGAGCGTTCCATGCCGATGAAGTTGGCCGTGCGCGAGATATTGCCGCCGAAACGGACGATCTGCGACGACAAGTATTCGCGTTCGAACACTTCCCGGGCGTCGCGCAGCGGCAGGGCGATGATGCGTTCCGGACGGATAGCGCCGGCGACAGCCGACTCCACCACTTCCGACGGCAGCATCTGCGCCGTGATGGGCTCGGACGGATTGCCCGAGGCCAGGATCAGCAGGCGCTCGATATTGTTGCGCAGCTGACGGACATTGCCCGGCCATTCGTGGACCTGAAGCGTCGCCATGGCGTCTTCCGACAACAGGCGGCGCGGCAGGCCTTGCGCGGCGCTGATGCGCTCGATGAAGTAGTTGACCAGTTCAGCGATATCACCGCGGCGCTCCGACAGGCCCGGCACACGCACCGGCACGACGTTGAGGCGGTGGAACAGGTCCTCGCGGAAACGCCCGGCGGCGATTTCCGACTGCAGGTCCTTCGAGGTCGAGGAAATCACGCGGACATCGACCTGGACGTCCTGGTTTCCGCCGACGCGCTGGAAGCGCTGTTCGACAAGAACCCGCAGGATGCGGCTCTGGCTTTCCGGCGGCATGTCGGCCACTTCGTCGAGGAACAGGGTGCCGCCATGGGCGCGTTCGAACACGCCTATCTTGCGCGGCTTGCCGCCCTCGCCTTCCTCGCCGAACAGTTCGATGTCCAGCCGTTCCGGCGTCATGCCGGCGGCCGAGATCGGCACGAACTCGCAGCGCGTCCGCGGGCTGGCCTCATGGATCATGCGCGCCACCAGCTCCTTGCCGGAACCGGCGGGACCCGAAATCATGATGCGCGAATTGGCCGGCGCCACCTTGGCGATGGTCGAGCGCAGGAGCTGCGCCGCCGGCGAATTGCCGATCAGCCCGTCGGGCACGACAGCCTGGTTGCGCAGCCGGCGGTTTTCGCGGCGCAGGTTGGTGATTTCAAGCGCACGCTGAACAACCATGATCAGGCGCTCGGTTTTAAAGGGTTTTTCGATGAAATCGAACGCCCCCTTCTTGATCGCGGAGACAGCGGTTTCGATCGTGCCGTGGCCCGAAATCATGATGCACGGGATGTCGGGATCAAGCTCCTGAATCACGCCCAGGAGCTCCAGCCCATCCATGCCTCCGCCCTGCATCCAGATATCGAGGACGCACAGGCTGGGCTTGCGCGCCTTGATGGCCCGCAACGCCGTGTTGGCATCGGCCGCGGTGCGGACGGCATAACCCTCATCCTCGAGGATGCCCGCGATCAGTTCCCGGATATCGGCCTCGTCGTCAACGACCAGGATATCAACGCCAGACGATACTTTCATCATACCCTCATCAGTTTGGTGCCCAGAACGGCGCCATCCTGGGGCGCCGCGCCGCGCCCCGCTTGCAGTCGCGGCAGGCGCAAGGTCGCGCGCGCGCCGCTTAAGGTGACGGCGTCGCTGAGCGCGAAGTCGCCACCGTGATCTTCCAGAATGCGTTTGACGATGGCGAGACCAAGGCCCGTGCCTTTCTCCCGCGTCGTCACATAAGGTTCGGTCAGCCGGTCGCGATCCTTTTCCGGCAAGCCGATGCCGTCGTCTTCGACCGCGATGGTCACGAAATCATCGTCAAAAGCCATTTCGACACGCAGATGACCTATCGGTCCCTCGCTCGTCCCCGTCTCCTTGCCCTGGTCGCGCAACAGGCGCGACGAAATCGCTTCGCCGCCATTCTTCAGCACATTTCCCAGCGCCTGGCCGAGCATGCGCCCGTCGCAAACGACCTTGAGCTCCGGCAACGGTTCGGCGATTTCTATGACGATGTCGGGGCGCGCCACCCGCTGGGCGAAGACCGATGCCCTGACCAGTTCCGCTGCCTCCTCCTCGCCGAAGTTCGGCGCAGGCATGCGGGCGAAGGACGAAAACTCGTCAACCATGCGGCCGATATCGCCGACCTGTCTCACAATGGTATCGGTCAGGCGGTCAAAGGTTTCTGCGTCCGTCTCGATTTGACCCCGGTATTTCTTGCGCAACCGCTCGGCCGACAACTGGATGGGCGTCAGCGGGTTCTTGATCTCGTGGGCGATGCGCCGCGCTACATCTTTCCACGCGGCATTACGCTGGGCAGCGATCAGGCGCGTGATGTCGTCGAAGGTCAGGACGGCGCCGCCAGTCTCCAGCCCCGAGATGCGGACGCGCACGCGGCGGGTTTCGCCCTTGCGCACCAGGTCGACCTCCTGCTCTTCGACGCGCTGAACGGACACCTTGTCTAAAAGATCAACGATTTCAGGCGCCAGGTCGCGAATCTTGCCGCCGATGGCGTCTTCGGCGGCGATGCCGAGAAAGCTGGCGGCGTGGCGGTTGATCGCCGAAACATGCTCGAGCACATCGATGCCGACAATGCCGGCGCTGATTTCCGACAGCACGGTTTCGATGAAGCGGCGGCGGCTTTCAGCCTCTTCCCCGGCCGATTTCAGCGCCAGTTGCTGGCTCTGCAGGTCCGAGGTCATGCGGTTGAAGGCGCGCGACAGCACGGCAATGTCTTCGGACTGCTTGTGGGTCATGACGCGCGCGTTGAGATCCCCGGATGCTACCTTGTCCGCTGCCTGCACAAGTCGGGCCACCGGCACCGCAATGCTTTCCGCCGCCGAGGTTCCGCCCCAGATGGCGCCGATCAGCACCAGCAGGACGGCTTCGAGATAGGCCATGAAAAAGACGCCCTGGACGCGGGTCTTTCGATTGGCGGAGTCACGATAGGCGATGATGGCGTTGTTGGCCTTGTTCATGCGCTCGATCAGCCCGTCCGGCAGGGGCTTGATGCCGTAAAGAAAGGCGCCGTTCGTGCCGTTGTAGTTTTCGAGCGGCTGAAGAAAGCGCATGGCGTCCGACGACGGAATCCAGCCTTTCAGCCCGCCATTGGTGACGTCGTCGAGCGCTGACGGCGGCGGCACCGCATAGGGTGGCGAGCCGGGCTCCTCGGCACGGACCAGAATCTGCCCCGTCTTGTCGATGATATAGACGGCGGACAGGTGCGGCTTGCTTTCGAGGGTATTCTTGAGGGCGATGGCGAAAGCCAGCCGGTCCGGGAAAAGCGCCTTGGCGCGCTCGCTTTCCAATGCCGAATGGATATAGGCCATGGTCGACCCGCCGGCCTCGCTGTTGTCGTTGAGCACGATCTTGGCGATTTCGGCCCCGTTCTCCACCGATCCGCGCACCCGGTCCGAGAACCAGGTGTCGAGACCCCGGTTGAGGAACATGAAGGCCAGGGCGACGACGATCGCCGGCAGCACGGCCGCCATGGAAAACAGGAAAACGAAGCGAAGGTGCAGACGCGCGCCGGCATCGGCGCCGCGGCTGCGGGCGATGGCGATGACGCGGCGGATGACGAACCAGATCAGCCCCAGCAACAGCAGGAGATTGAGCCCGACGAGGATCAGCAGATACTGGCTGGCCTGCCCGATCGGCGCCGTCCCCGGCGTGGCGACGATCAGCCAGATGATAAAGGCCGTGGTCAGCAGTGACGCGCCGTAGCCACCACCCAGCAACAGGCGCTGCGTGCCCGTCGACCGGACATTGCGCAGGCTGCGCATCAGCGCTTGCCACGAGTGACGTCGGGAAACTGTGTCCTTCAAGACGCAAACGACCTATTGGAAAAGCCGTTGCATTTGCGCACTACTGTGGCCGAATATCAACAGAAATGTTGCGGCGGTGCGTCAATTTTTTAAGACGCGTTCATCATTTCGCGGACGGCAGCTTCAATGTCGCGGGCATCGTCCATGCGGCAAAGGCGCGCGCGATCCTGGCGGCGGGCGGTCGGATCGTCATCATGCGTCGAATGCTCGATATACGCTGCCAGGTGCTTTTTGAACATGCGTAGCCCCAGGGATTCCCCATAAAAGCTAAGTGATGCGCCCATATGCTCGATCACGATTTCGGCTCTTTGTCCAAGCGGAATTTCGGTCATCGGCGCGTTGTCGTTCAGCGCCCGGTCCAGGTCGCGCGCTAGCCAGGGCCGGCCGTAGACGCCGCGTCCGATCATGACTGCGTCGGCGCCGGATTGCTGAAGGGCCGCGCGGGCCGTATCGAGGTCCGTAATGTCTCCATTGACGATGACCGGGATCGACACTGCAGCTTTGACCGCGGCGACGGCGCGCCAGTCGGCCTCGCCCTTGTAGAACTGCTGGCGTGTGCGGCCATGCACCGTCAGGCCCGCGACACCGAGGGCTTCAGCCCGTTTGGCCAGTTCCGGCGCGTTGCGCTGACCGTCGTCCCAGCCCAGGCGCATTTTCACCGTCACCGGGCGCGAGGTGGCATTGCGTGCCGCCGAAATGATACGTTCAGCGTGGTCGAGATCGCGCATCAGCGCCGAACCGCACAACACGCCCGTGACCTCCTTGGCCGGGCAGCCGAAGTTCAGGTCGATTATGTCCGCACCCGACTGCTCCGCAAGCTCGGCGCCGCGCGCGATATGGGCGGGTTCGCGCCCGACCAGTTGCACGATCTTGAGGCCTGAATGATCGCCCAATTGCGCCTTGCGTACAACATCGGGCCGCCCGGTCTCGAGCTCGGCGCAGGCTACCATCTCGGTGGCGGCATATGTGGCGCCCAGGGCGTGAGCCATCGCGCGAAACGGCAGGTCGGATACGCCGGTCATCGGCGCGATCAGGACGCGGCCGGGGATTTCGACACCACCGATGTTGAGACGCTTGGACATTGGGTGCTGATACAGGAAATCCTCGTGTTTCGAAAGGAAGGGATCAGCGGATTTACGGATTGGCGTCTGATCGTTGTCGGCTGTGCGCGCGAAGCGCCATTTTAAGGTGGTCCACAGATTACACAGATTTCACCGATTATCAGAGCTCTGGGCGAACCTCCTCACTTGATTTCCTCGCAGAGGAAGGCGCTTCGCGCGCAGATAATCGGTGAAATCTGTGTAATCTATGGACCCCTTTGCTTGCGGACGAAGCCACTGTCTCTTGCGTCGTCAGGAATACGCGCTAAACACCGGACATGACCTTTCATGCCATCATCGTCGCCGGCGGGTCCGGCACCCGCACCGGCGGCCGCAAGCAATGGATGCCGCTCGGCGGCAAGCCCGTGCTCGACTGGTCGGTCGAAGCCTTTGCCCAAGCCGGCGCCGGCCATATCGTCGTCGTCGTGCCGGAGGATGACCTGGACCGTGCCCGGGCGCGTTACAGCACCATGGCCCGGATCGTAAGCGGCGGCGCCGATCGCGCGGCCTCGGTCGGCAACGGAATCGACGCCCTGATGACCATGGCCGCGCTCGATGACGTCGTCATGATCCACGATGCGGCCAGGCCTCTGTTAAAGCCAAATCATATCAAGGTTTTGAATGCGAAACTTGAAGCGTCGCGCGCGGCCATCCTGGCCCTGCCCCTCACCGACTCGCTGAAGCGCGGCGAAGACGGACGCATTGTCGATGCCCCCTCGCGTGACGGTTTGTGGCGTGCCCAGACGCCGCAGGCCTTCCGGCTGGGTGACATCGCCGAGGCCTATTCGACCTGGGACGGCCCTGCCCCGACCGACGAGGCGACCGCCGCGGCCGCGGCCGGCATAGAGGTCGCCCTGGTCGAAGGCGACATGCGCCTGCACAAGCTGACCTATCCCGATGACTTCGCTCTCCTTGAAGCCTTTATCCAGCAGGAAAAGTCCATGACCCAGATCCGCATCGGCCAGGGCTTCGACGCCCATCGCTGGGGTGACGGCCAAAGCGTGTGGCTCTGCGGCGTCGAAATCGCCCACGACAAGACGCTGATCGGCCATTCCGATGCCGATGCCGGGCTGCATGCACTGACGGATGCCTTGCTGGGGGCGGTTGGGCTGGGCGATATCGGCGACCATTTCCCACCGAGCGACCCGCAATGGAAGGGCGCATCGTCGGACCGCTTTCTGCGCCACGCCGTCGACCTCATTGCCGAAAGAGGCGGCGAGATCGTCAATGTCGACGTTACGCTGATCTGCGAGCGGCCCAAGGTCAAGCCGCACCGCGAAGCCATGCGCGCCCGCGTCGCCGAAATCCTTGGCGTCGCGATTGAACGCGTGTCCGTCAAGGCGACGACCACCGAAAAAATGGGCTTTACCGGGCGCGAGGAAGGCC
This sequence comes from uncultured Asticcacaulis sp., assembly GCA_936940865.1. GTDB lineage: Bacteria > Pseudomonadota > Alphaproteobacteria > Caulobacterales > Caulobacteraceae > Asticcacaulis. The sequence goes on from CAKZJB010000167.1 coordinate 18,085, forward strand.
TGGCTGCCCAGGCCGTCTGCGCCGTTTCAATGCCGCTTTGAACGCCTGTGTTTCTTGACAGCGGGCGCCGCCGCCACCAGGTCGATAAAGGCGTAATGGTCGGCGGCTTCGGCTGCCGCCTGGCTGAGCGAGGTGCCGAAGTGCCCGGAATCCGCGTCGGTCCGGAACAGGACCAGGCTCCGGCCCTTCGTGTAATACTTTAACTGCGCCCCGTACTTGCCGCTGTTCCAGGGCGCCACGCGATTGTCGTTCAATCCCACATCCAGCATGACCGCCGGATAGCGCAGCCCGGGTTTCAGGTTCAGGTAGGCATCCATGGCCTTGAGATCCTTAAAGCCCGTCGAAAGGTTGGGATCGCCGAATTCGGCGTACTGATTGGCCCCGTTGCTGTCGGCGGCAAGACGCGTCGGGTTGAGCATGCCGGCATGGATGATGGCCGCGCCGAAGTGGTCGGGGAAGCGGTCGACCGCATTGCCGACGATAATGCCGCCCGCGCTGGCGCTGTAAAGCGTGATGTGTCGGGCGTCGCTGTAATGGCGCGTCCGCAGGAGATCCGCTGCCGCCACGATGTCTTCGACGCCGCGCGCCTTGTTGGGCCCTTTGCCGGCCAGCCGCCAGGCGTCGCCCTTCTCGCCGCCGCCGCGGATGCCGGCCAACACGTAGAGATTGCCGTCGGCCACCCATTCCAGGCTCATGACGTCGAAGGCCGGTTGCGTGGTGGTGGCGCCATAGGCTCCGTAGGCGAAGACGATCGCACGGGTCTTGCCGTTCGGCTTGTAGCCCTTCGGCTTGAGGATGGTGACGGGCACCATCGTGCCGTCCAGGCTTCGGGCCTCGGCGGTCTCGCTGTCGACCAGACCGCTGTAGTCGCGCAAGGATGTCGCGCCGAGCTTCAGGTCGGTCAAGGCGCGGCGCCCGGGATCGTAGGCATAGAGCGCGCGCGGCTTGGTCCAGCCCTGCAGCGTGAACATCAGCCCGTCGGCGTCGGTCGTGGCGTCGATAAGGGCCGCCTGGCCGTCGTACGGCGTGCGGATAGTTTCGCGATCGCCGGAATATGGAATGCGGACGAAGCCGTCGACGCCAAGGCGCATGCGCTTGACGTAGAGGGCGTCGCGCGCGGGCGCGAAACTGGTCACCACCGCCTCGGGGTCCTCGGCCACCACGACCTTCGCGTCGGACAGTTTCAGCGAAGGCGCATCGAGATTCAGCGCCAGCACCTGGCCGTTCGGTGCATTCTTCACTGACTGCAGATAAAGCGTTGAACCGACCAGCGATCCGGCCTGGACTTCGTCATCATAGGCGATGGGGCATTGAATCTGCGCTCCCGGCGCCGTCAGGTCGGCAGCCTTCGCCACGCAGATACGGGCTTCGGCGCGGGCGCCGGCCGCGACGACCATGGCGTAGGGTGACGACGCATCGGTAGCGATGAAGGGAAATTCCTGCTGGTCGAGCGGGAAGCCCGCGGCGCCGCCCGCCGGGATTACCGTGGGGTCCTGGGCTGCCGCAGCCCCCAGCTTGTGATAGCGTGTGCGCATGTCGAGCATGCGGTCGCTGTGGCCGTCGTCGGGCGCCATCTGCGTGTAGAAGACGCCGTCATTTCCGGCCCAGGCCACCACAAATTCGCCCCAGATGTCGGTCAACTCGTCCGGAAGCTTTTGTCCGGTATCGACATTATAGAATTCGACGGTGGTAATTTCGTTGCCGCCGCGATCGACATTGACCGCTATGGTCCGGCCGTCGGGCGACACGCCATAATTGGTGATAGACGCGTGGGCGCCGCTGACCGCGTTGGGGTCGAACAGGGATTTCTCGCTGCCGTCGGCCATGCGCACCATGAGCACGCCCTGCTTGCCGGCCTCGAGACGGAGGAAGAAGATGCGGCCGCCCACGCGGTGTTGCAGCCGGTTGGTGATCGATGCGCTCGATGCGGCGTTCAGCCTTTGCTGCCACATCGACAGTGTCGGCGAGGTTTTGAGTTTGGCGCGTCCATCCTGGCCCTGCGCCCTGAGCCAGGCGGCAAAGGCCGCGTTGTTGGGCCCCTCCATCCAGCGATAGGGATCTGGTATGGTGATGCCATAGACCGTGTCTACCGCAGCCACGCGCTTCGCCGCCGGCGCCGCCGCCTGTGCGGCCGTCGCCGCAAACACAACGCAACCCGCCACGCCCAATGCCAGCCGCTTCATCGCGAACTCCTTTTTCAGCCACGGCGCGGAGCTTCGCCCGCGTTTCCCATGGGGTCAATAGCCAAGAAGGAGAAGGTCTCAGCCTGCCGAAAACCCTGTAATATCTATGGTTTATTGCGAAGCATTCTCAATGGTTTGCGGCTTGAAATGGGGGATTCGCCCGAATATATGCTGTGGGTTCGCGCGTTTCCCGTAAAACATAACAGATGAGAGGTCTGTCATGCCTTTTGAACTTCCCGCCCTGCCCTATCCTTCGGACGCTCTCGAGCCGCATATGTCGGCCAATACCTTCAGCTTCCACCATGCGAAGCACCACAAGGCCTATGTCGACAATCTCAACAAGCTGATCGCCGGCACCGAATTCGAAGGCCAAAGCCTGGTCGAGATCGTCAAGGCTTCGGAAGGCAAGAACCCCGGCGTGTTCAACAACGCCGCCCAGGTGTGGAACCACACCTTCTTCTGGAATTCGATGAAGCCGAACGGCGGCGGTACGCCGTCGGGTGAAATCGCCCAGCGCATCAAGGCCGATTTCGGCTCCTACGAAGCCTTTGCCGAAGCCTTCAAGACGGCTGGCGCGACGCAGTTCGGTTCGGGCTGGGCCTGGCTGGTTCTCGGTTCGGACGGCAAGCTCAAGGTCGTGAAGACCGGCAACGCCGAAACGCCGTTCACCAAGGGCGACAAGCCGCTGATCACGATCGACGTCTGGGAACATGCCTACTATCTGGACTACCAGAACCTGCGTCCGAAGTTCATCGAGGTCTATCTGAACAACCTCGTCAACTGGGACTTCGCCAACCAGAATCTCGCCGCCCCGCTCCATCCGGGCGTCTAACTCTCACGGTTCGCGGCCCCCTTTCTCCGGAAAGGGGGCTTTTTTCTTTTGAGGTCCCATGCCGCATCCATTGGCGCAACAGCTTGTCACGAACCTCGCGGCACGGGGGCTTCGCATCACGACGATCGAAAGCTGCACCGGCGGCCTGGTGGCGGCCGCCATTACATCGGTTTCGGGATCGTCCAATGTTTTCGACTATGGCTTCGTAACCTATTCCAACGCGGCGAAAAGCGCGATGGTCGGCGTCCATCAGGACCTGCTGACGGCGCACGGCGCGGTCAGCGAGCCCGTCGCCCGGGCCATGGCTGAAGGGGGACGAATCAAAGCCGGCGCCGATATCGCCTTGAGCATCACCGGGATTGCCGGTCCTGCGGGAGGATCGCCTGAAAAACCCGTCGGAATGGTTTGTTTTGGCTTGAGTTTTTCGAACCGAAACCGCGTCGTCACCGAGACGCGCGTCCGGCAGTTCGGCAATATCGGGCGCGACGAAGTCCGTGCGGCGGCGCTGGAATTCGCGCTCGACTGGGCGCTTGAAGCCCTAAGTTAAACCGCCTTCGGATACAGGGTCTCTGCCCGGCCCTCGAAACACGCCATCAGCTTGGCTACGGCCTTGTCGAAATTGGCCTTCAGGAAACCCGTCAGGAACGGGTTCTTGAATTCGAAATCCATGACCAGCGAAGCGCAGCAGCCGCCCGGCTTGCCCAGCCAGTCGGCGTCTTCGAATTTCCATTGACAAATCAGCGTCTTGAACGGACCTTTTAACAGGTGGATGTCGATGGTCCGCGCGGCCTCGTTGCGCGTCACGCGCGTCGAAAACCGCTCCGAGAGGAATTTGAAGCCGACACCGGCTTCGGCATCGAAGCGCGTCACGCCTTCGGACACGGTCGTGCGGTTGAACACACGCATCGAGGTGATCCAGGGGATGTAATCTGGGTATTTTTCGACGTCGCCGACCATTTCGAACAGCTTGGTGGCTTCGAACGGAAGGACGCGCTCGAAATTGACCTTGGTCACAGTCTTACCCCTTGGCCGCGCGGGCGGCGCGCAGACGTTCGAAATCCTCTCCCGCATGGTGCGATGAGCGGGTCAGGGGCGACGACGACACCATCAGGAAGCCTTTGGCGCGCGCGATCGACTCGTAAGCCTTGAATTCGTCGGGGGTGACGAAGCGGTCGATGGCGGCGTGCTTGCGCGTCGGCTGCAGGTACTGGCCGATCGTAATGAAATCGATGCCGGCCGAGCGCATGTCGTCCATGACCTGCATGACCTCTTCGCGCGTTTCGCCTAAGCCCACCATGATGCCGGACTTGGTGAACTGCTGCGGATCGCGTTCCTTGACCCGCTCCAGAAGGCGCAGGCTGTGATAGTAGCGCGCGCCCGGCCGGATCTTCAGATAGTTGCGCGGAACCGTTTCGAGATTGTGGTTGAACACGTCCGGCCTGGCGTCGATGACGATTTCCGCCGCGCCGTCCTTGCGCAGGAAGTCGGGCGTCAGGATTTCGATCGTCGTGCCGGGCGACTGCGCGCGGATCTGGTGCACGACCTCGGCGAAGTGGCGGGCGCCGCCGTCGGCAAGATCGTCGCGGTCGACGCTGGTGATGACGACGTGCGACAGCTTCATCAGGGCGACGGTTTCGCCGACGCGGCGGGGCTCATCCGTGTCGAGCGGTTGCGGCAGGCCGGTTTTGACGTTGCAGAAGGCGCAGGCGCGCGTGCAGGTGTCGCCCATGATCATGATGGTGGCGTGGTTCTTCGACCAGCACTCCCCCATATTCGGGCAGGCCGCCTCTTCGCAGACTGTGTGCAGCTTGGCTTCGCGCACGATCTTCTGCGTTTCCATGTATTGCGCCGAGCCCGGCGCGCGGACGCGCAGCCAGTCAGGCTTTTTCAGGATCGGCGAGTCGGGACGATTTTGTTTTTCCGGGTGACGCAGTTCGCGGGCAGTGGCGGGTTCGACTCGATTGATGACGGTGACCATGTGCTCAACTTTAACAGACAGCGTACGTGCGTTGCCCCTAATTGGCCCCGTTGGCCTTGAATATCAAGTCAAATCACTCAAGCAACCGTTACGGTTTTCGTGAGCCGTATTGAAATTTTACCTTGTCGCGCGGCTGTCGTGGCAAGGCGGCCGAATATGGTTTATGGTCGCCTCATGCGATCTGCCCTGAACCGTCTTGTCTGTCTTCTGCCGCTGGCGCCTGCACTGGTCCTTGCGCTGACGCTCGGCGCCTGCTCCAAGGTCGAGCAGGCCGCCAGGGATATGCAGCCGGGCAAGGCCTTTCTGGACAGCCAGATCCCGCCGGGCCTGTCGCCGCAATATTTCCCGCCGCAGGGCTTCGTGTGGGGCGGCTATCGCGCCAAGGGGCTGCCGGAAGCGCGCTACGGCGTGGCGTCGCCGCCGATCAATCCGCGTGCCCAGGTCATGATCCTTGCCGATGCCGACTATCCGGCCGAGGCCTATTTCGAACTGGCCAATCAGCTTCTGGACCAGGGCTATGGCATTTGGCTGTTCGAGGTTCCCGGGCAAGGGGGCGCGGGGCATTATCTTTTGCAAAATCAGAGTATTTTCACGAAAAGCTACCACGACGGACAATTGTCGGCCCTCTCCTTCGTCCGCGACATCGTTCATCCGACGAAAGATAAGCCCCTGTTCATCGTCGGCACGGGCTACAGCGCCCTGTCGGCCCTGTCATTGGCGGCCAATACGCGAGACGGCGCCATAGCCGGCTTCGTAGCCTACCAGCCCTACGCCGGCGGCGAAATCGCGCGCGGCACGGTATGGCACCGCGAAGATGCGGTTGCTACCTACTGGGGCGGGATTGCCCAGTCATGGCAGATGGCCAATCCCGACCTGCGTATCCGCGTCAAGAGCGACATCTGGCGCGACCAGACCAGGAAGGCCTTTGCGGAATTCAACAGCCTGCATCTGCCGGTCGTGTCGTTGACCGCAAAGGCGCCACCGGTTCTGATCGTGGAGCCGCGCGATGCCGCCGGCGCGGCCGAAGTGGCGAAAACCCTGTGCAACAGGCTGTCGGTCTGCAAGACCGAGGTGACCAGCGGTCCGCAGACGCTCGGCCAAACCGTCGCCGTCTTCGTGCGCGCGCACCTGTAATCTCAACGGCGACTGACTTTGACTCGATCGCCGTTGGCAAGGGCGCCAAT
>CAKZJB010000168.1 GCA_936940865.1 uncultured Asticcacaulis sp.
CAGAAAATACTTCATCAAAGCCGGATATCAGTCATTTTGATCGGGAAATGCTCTAACAGAAATTCAATTTACGTCGATCAATCTGGAGCGTGTTTCACACGGTCTCCCGGCAGTTGAACAGAATGAAATCCTTTTTATGGGACGTCATCTGTACAATAGCCGGGTTGCAGATGGCTATTGCATCGACGACATGATCGCTCAAATCGCATCAGCGCTTTGCCAGCATGCGGAGACCCATATTTCTCCCAGAATGACCTGTCTTCAAAACCCGAACGGGCGTGACGATGGATACGGAAACATTGTGAATGATAGGGCTGTTTTTGAAGCTACAGCAAGGAAACCTAGGATGGAATTGTATTCCGTCATTCCTAAGGGCGACAGCAAAAAGCCCATCCGGTGAGGGATGGGCTTGGGTGGAATGATCCGGGGTAACTAGTTTATCCCGCGCCCTCATTCCATGGCCATTATATGATTCCAAACTTTAACAAGTCAACAATCTGTTGAGCGAATTAATCTGTTCCTTATGCGTTCTAATGGTTAATCACTAACGATTAAACATAACTCCAGGAACGCGTTTATCGCCGTGTACCGGTTACGTGGTACACGTATCATATAAATGGGGCCTCATTAGGGCGAGACCGTCCACGCGCCATAGTCCCCGTTATGCACTCAGTTCCGCACAACGTCTGATGGCCACTAAATTGGGTTCAGCGGCGGGGGCCTGAATTAACCGGGTTAATTAGAGGTCATGATGCGCACGCTTGCACACTAGTTTCGCGGCCAAGTTAAGAGTGAAAACGCCACAACCATCCGGGCTAAAATGTCTTCGCTCCGCTCACCCCCAGCATCACCGCATACACACTCGTCGTCGCCGTGATGAACAACCGGTCCCGCTTGGGCCCGCCGAAGCACACGTTGGACACCGGCTCCCCGATCAGTGTGCCCTCCGGCTCATAGCAGTGCACCGCCTCGGTGGCGCTGATCCAGATCCGCCCGACCTCATCGAGCCGCAGCCTGTCATAATTGCCCTTGACGAAATCAGCGGCAAGCAATGGGCATAGACCAGAAGACAGGGACAATTATTATGCGGTGCCCTTTTCGGTTATATCCGCTATGGTGGAATCATTCTCGTTCAATTGGAACTGGTTTGAAACATGGCGGATTCAGTCACTTGCCGCATCTGTAACGATACGTACGGTGGGTTCGCCACTTTGCCGCAGGATTTTGGCGGCTGGTACGCACAGGTATGTAACGTATGCGGCCCGATTGGGTATTCCCATGAAGCATGGGACGATTTTGACGTTATTATCGGCCGCGATAGCGATCGTATGCGGCGCGCGGCGTTGGCCCACCTTCTTTCAAATGCTGATCGAGAGGGCGAACAAAAGTTCTATTTCCTAAATCGCGAACAATTGAGCGCGGGTCGTGAAACCCTTTCGCTGCCGACACCATCCGTTCAGCGTCTGAATTTTATCCGTATGATAGGCGACCATGTGCTGAAGGAAGGTCAACCATTTCGACAGTCCCCTGACACCGTTGCCCGCGTCGGCGCGTTCTCGAATGAGGCCTTTCAAGCGTTGCACGGCCAATTGCAGCACGATAAGGGTTTGATTCGTGTATCAGACAATGAAAGGCGCTTTGACGAAATCCGCGGGAAAGAGCTCTGGTTTTCCAGCTTTGATTTGACGCTTGATGGTTGGGATTTGTACGAAGCGGAAAAGCGTGGACAGGAAGCCGGCCATTACGGCTTCGTGGCGCTTCAATTTGGCCAGCCAATCCTTGATTCCTTCCTGAACGCTATTGGTCCCGGCATTCTCAAGGAGACAGGATACGAATTGAAGGACGTGCGAGAATTCTCCCGTGCCGGAATTATCGACAACATCATGCGTGATCAAATCCGAAACGCCGCGTTCGTTGTCGCGGATCTGACGCACGGCAATAAGGGCGCTTATTGGGAAGCCGGTTACGCTGAGGGGCTAGGCAAGCCTGTTATCTACATTTGTGAACGGGCGGCATTTAATGCCGCAGATACACGGCCCCATTTCGACACCAACCACTGCACGACGATAATGTGGGAAACGGGGCAGGAGGCGATTTTCATTCAGGACATGGCAGCGACAATTCGCCGTTCGCTCGGTATGACTAGCCCAAGGCCGGCGAGCACTTAGCCAAAATTCCCTCCGCGCTAGAACGTCTTCGCTCCGTTCACCGCCAGCATCACCGCGTACACACTGGTCGTTGCCGTGATAAACAGCCGGTTCCGCTTCGGACCGCCGAAGCACACATTGGACACCGGTTCACCGATCACGATTTCCCCGATCAGCGTCCCGTCCGGCTCATAGCAGTGCACGGCCTCGGTGGCGCTGGTCCAGATCCGGCCGTCCTCATCCAGCCGCAACCCGTCATAATTGCCGGCATCCGCAAAGACCCCGCCGCCGCTCAACGTCCCGTCCGCCGCCACATCGAACACCCGGATATGACGCGGGCCGTCCGGCACGTGTGTCCGGCCGCTGTCCACGACGTAAAGCCGCGTCTCATCGGGCGAAAAGGCCAGGCCGTTGGGCTTGACGAAATCCTCCAGCACCCTGGCCACCTTTCCATCCACGCCCACACGATAGACATGGCTGCCATCCTGTTCCGCCGGCGCCTTGTGGCCTTCATAATCCGTGTCGATGCCATAGGTCGGATCGGTGAACCAGATCGTCCCGTCCGACTTCACCACCACGTCGTTCGGACTGTTGTAGCGCTTGCCGTCATAGCGGTCGGTAATCACGGTGACAGACCCGTCGATCTCGGTCCGCGTCACCCGCCGGCCGCCATGCTCGCACGTCACCAGCCGCCCCTGGCGATCGACCGTATTGCCGTTCGAATAGTTGGCCGGCGACCGGAACACCGACACCTGGCCGCTCGCCTCGTCCCAGCGCAACATGCGGTCATTTGGAATGTCGCTCCACACCAGCGACCGATGCGCCGGAAACCAGGCCGGCCCTTCCGCCCAGCGGCAGCCGTCATACAGACGCTCGATCTTGGCGCTCAGCCGCACGCAGTCGCGGAAACGGTCGGCAATGACATTGTAACCCGGCGTCATGGAATCAGCTCCTATCACATCCGCTTGATAAGCATGGCCGCCACTATTTGGCCATACTATATTATGGCCGTCAGGGGCTGCGGCCCGGCATGGGCCTGACCGCCTAAGCCCCTGCGAACACGCGCATCGCGATACCATGCGGCGGGGGCCGCCACGATGCGCACACGGGGGCTTTTATGAGCTTTGAAATTTTACCCTGGGCCGCGCTGGCTTTCGGCGCGGCTATTCTTGTCGTGCTGGTCGTCGCGTCCGGCATGATCCGCTATGTCGGCAACAACCATGTCGCCGTCGTCGAAAAACTGTGGTCGGCCAAAGGCTCGATCCAGGGCGGCCTGATCGCGCTGAAAGGCGAAGCCGGCTTCCAGCCGGGCACCTTACGCGGCGGCTATCACCTGTTCGTACCGTTCCAGTACCGCCTGCATGTCCAGCCGCTGGTCACCATCCCGCAAGGCCAGATCGGCTATGTCTTCGCCCGCGACGGCGCGCCGCTGGACGCGACGCAAACCCTGGCCCGCAACAGCGACGCCATCGACTTCGAAGACACGCGCGCCTTCCTGCAGTCGGGCGGCCAGAAGGGCCCGCAACGCAAGATTCTGCGCGAAGGCACCTATGCCATCAACCTGGCGCAGTTCGTCATCATCACCGCCGACCGCATCTACGGCGTCAAGCTGGATGCCGCAGACAGCGCCCTGTTCGATGAGATGAGCAAGATCATCCAGTCGCGCGCCGGCTTCGACGCCGTGGTCATCAAGGACGGCGAGGACGCGATCGGCGTCGTCACCGTGCACGACGGCCCGTCCCTGCCCGCCGACCAGATCATCGCGCCCACCGTCGGCGGCGATCCGGCCAATGCCGCGACCTTCCATAACAACTTCCAGAACCCCGAGGCCTTCCTTAATGCCGGCGGCCGCCGCGGCCGTCAGCTCCAGGTCCTGGTCGAAGGCAGCTACTTCATCAACCGCCTGTTCGCCACGGTCGAAAAGGTCGCCAAGACCGTCATCGAGGTCGGCCATGTCGGGGTCGTCGTCTCCTACACCGGCGAACTGGGCAAGGACACGTCGGGCGACGACTATCGCCACGGCGAACTGGTGGCGCGCGGCACGCGTGGTGTGTGGTCAGAGCCGCTGCTGCCCGGCAAGTACGCCTTCAACCCCTATGCCGGCAAGATCCTGATGGTGCCGACCACCAACTTCATCCTGAAGTGGGACCAGTCGACCGTCGGCCCGCACAAGTTCGATGAAAACCTGTCGGAAGTATCGCTGATCACCAAGGACGCCTTTGAGCCCATCCTGCCCCTGTCGGTCGTCGTCCATATCGACTACCGCAAGGCGCCGCTGGTCGTGCAGCGCTTTGGCGACATCAAGAAGCTGGTCGAACAGACGCTGGACCCCATGGTCTCGGCCTACTTCAAGAACGTCGCCCAGACCCGCACCCTGATCGAACTGCTGCAGGACCGCAGCGAAATCCAGCGCATCAGCGCCGTCGAGATGAAGGACAAGTTCGCCGGCTATAGCCTGGAACTGCAGGAAGTGCTGATCGGCACGCCACGCGCCGCGCCCGGCAACGACCAGATCGAACAGATCCTCAACCAGCTGCGCCAACGCCAGCTGGCCGACGAAAAGGTCGGCACCTACGAACGCCAGGTCATCGCCGCCCAAAAGGAGCGTGCCCTGCGCGAAGCCGAGGCCCAGGCCAAGCAGCAGACGGCCATCACGGAATCGGCCCTGTCGATCCAGGTCCAGGAAAACGCCGGCCGTGCCAGCCTGGCCCGCTCGCAACAGGAAGCCAACCAGACGCGGACGCTCGCCAAGGCCGAAGCCGACCGGACCCAGTTGCTGGGTGAAGGCGAAGCCGCTCGCGTCGTGGCGCTTGCCAAGGCCGAGGCCGAACGCGTGACCAAGGTCGGCCTTGCGCAAGCCGAGGCCATCGCCAAACAGGCCGAGGCCTCGGGCGGCGCCAAGTACCAGCTGGCGCGCCAGATCGCCGAACGCTTTGCCGAAGCGCTGGAAAAGTCGGGCGTCGATATCGTGCCGAAGATCGCCATCGGCGGCGGCGCGGGCGCTCCGGGCGCCGACATGGCGGGCTCTGGCGCCGTCCAGGCGCTGATGGCCATGCTGCTGGCCGACAAGCTGGATACCCCGGTCAAGCCGGAGACCGAGCCGGCTCAGCAGGGCTAATCGAGACGCAAAAAAGAAAAGGGCGCGGAGTGATCCGCGCCCTTTTTATGTTTCCAATGAAGGTTTTACGACTTGACCGGACCGGCCTTGGACAAGGTGAAGATCACTGCCGTGCCGCCCGATGGCGAGGCTTCGAGGCGAATATTGCCGCCATGCTGCAACACGATCTTGCGCGCCAGGGTCAGGCCCATGCCGACACCGGGATAGGCATCGTCGGTATGCAGCTTGCGCAACGGCCGGAAGACGTCGTCATAGAACATCGGATCGATGCCGATGCCGTTGTCGCTGACGCAGAATTCCCATTCTTCGGGCCGCTCGGCGACGAAGATGCGGATATCGGGCGGCGTATCCTTGCGCCGGAACTTAATGGCGTTCTCAATCAGGAAATAGAAGAGCGAGAACATGCGGTTATTGTCGGCCAGGATTTCCGGCATGCGCGGATAGGTCAGCTGGGCGCGCGTCGCGTCGATCAGCGCCTGCAGCTCCATATGCACCCGCGCCAGGGTGATTTCGAGATCGATCAGCTCGGGCGCACGCGGAACCGTGTTAAGCCGCGAAAAGACCAGCAGGCCCTGGATCATCTCGTTGAGTTTCTGCCCGCTTTCCAGGATCAGCTCCAGATGCAGTCGATCCTCGTCGGTGGGCAGCTGATCCAGCTTTTCGGCCAGAAGCTGCGAAAACCCGACGATGGTGCGCACCGGACCGGAAAGATCGTGCGACACGATATAGGCGAAATCGCGGAACTCCTCTTCGGGAGTCGCGACTGTCGGTGCCATAACCTGCTGAAAAGCATGCATGTCTTGTCTCCGTGGCTCAGTCATGCGTCAACGCCGGCAGGGCGGCCGTTCCGAGGAAGAACTTCTCCACGGTGGCGATTGTATCCCGGTACTGGTTAAGATCCGATGGCTTCACCAGATAGGCGTTGGCGTAAGTCTGATAAGCTTTCAGTACGTTTTGTCCGGCGCCGTAGGCCGACATGACGATCACCGGAATGTGCATCAGGGCCTGGTCGGTTTTGACGGCCGTCAGGACATCGAGACCGCTCATGCGCGGCAGGCCGAGATCGAGCATGACGACGTCCGGCGTCGCCGCGGCGGCATGTTCGCCCTCGCGCCTCAGGATCGACAGGGCCGCTTCGCCGGTTGAAGCGATGGTCACTTCGGGCGGCGGCCGCAACTCGCGGAAAGCGCGTTCCGCCAGGATGGCGTCGCCACGATTGTCGTCGATCAGAAGAATTCGGGCCGGACGGCCAAGTTTGTGCATCGAATGCCTCTTACGTGTCCCCCGGGCTCTTGGTCTCATCGCGGCCCCAGGCGTCCCGCCGAATCGGCGATAAACTCAAGGTAGCATCGGCGCTCCGTATCCGCCACTGGCCGATTCACATTCAACCCTTAAAACGCCAAAGATAAGTATAACACACTTGTTTAACGCGATCACCTCATGGGTGCGTTTTCTACCCACACTTTACGGACGTAATCAGGCCCGTGTCGCTGTCGAACACGATGGTCTGGCGATCGGCGCGGAATTCCTGGGTCGTCACGCAGGTCGAGCACACGACGCGGCGTTGCGAAGGCTGAAGCGGCACGGGAATCTCCGTCCGCGGCTTGCCGATGAGATATTGCAGCGCCGATGCGCCGCACGTGTCATTGGCTGCCGGTTTGTAGGCCGGAGCCGGAGCCGGCCGCGGCGCGGATTGCTGGGGCATAGGCCGGACAGGCGGAACATAGGGTTGCGGCGCGGACGGCAGGCCGGGTTCGGGCCGCCCCTCCTGCGGCGCTGAGCCGCACCCCGCCAGCAAACCGGCCACAACGGCCAGCCCAAGCCAATTCTTGCGCGACAGCTTCACTGCATCTTCTCCCAACGTCCGTCGTCGTTCTGTTTCCAGTAGGCGAGATTCAGACCCTCGCCCTTCATGCGTTTCCATTGCGCCCGCGCCCAGCCGAGGTGGTCGGAGTCATTGCCTTCGAACACGATCAGCGCGCGCTCCAGGCCGTCGAGCGCCGGAATGTCGGCCGGCGCCACCGACAGATAGACCTGCGGATCGTTGGCCATCTTTCCGGAGGTCCCGAGCAGTATCGGCTGGCGCGCGGCGAATTCGGCGTCCTCGCGGCCGTGGGCCAGGAAGGACTGCGGATTGTAGGTCCAGAGGCGGGAATCGAGGCCCGTCACCATGTCCTCGCCGAGACCGTGGACATAGGCCTTCCAGCCGCGCGAAGCGACCTTTTCCAGCAGGTCCGGCAAGGCCTGCTCAAGCGAGGTGCGTTCCAGGTGATAGAACCAGATGTCGGTCATGCGGATGTGCGATGTTACCGGTTTCAACGCTTCTGACGGCGGCTGGCGGTCATTGTGACGGCGCCCGCCCCGGCTGGCAATTCACGAAGTTCGTGAAGGGGTTAGTCATTATTTCCAGCTCGAACGCACATGGCTCGTGCAAACGTGCGCAGCGCGCGGTCGCGCTTGCCGACGGCGATAAACGCCGTTGGAATCAGTCAGACCAGAGGTCGGTGATGTCGCCCTTGCGATTCAGCATATGGATGGCGCGCTTGATGACGCTCAGCACGTTCTCGACGCGGGCGTCCTGTTCGTAGGTCAGCGCGGCGCGGTGCATCCCATCCAGGGCGAAGCGGGCCAGATCGCGGCTGGCCTGGAACCGGGCGTCGTTGCCGGCCATGATGAAGCCGGGCGTGGCGCGGCCCATGGCGGCCTTGTCGAAGGCTTCCTGCGCCGGGCGGATGGCGCGAGCGACGTCGGCATCCTGGCGCGCGGCCCGTTCCAGCGCCAGGAAGGCCGCGAACGGAACCGAGTTGAGCAGGCGCCAGTAGGCGTCGATGGCGCCGTCCAGCGCGTCCTGGCCGGGCTTCAGCTTGCGTGCCTCGGCTTCGAAAGCGGCTTCGCGCGCCGTGTGGATATGCCAGGCGGCCGCCTCGACCAGATCTTCGCGCGTCGGGAAGTGATAAAGCATGGCGCCGCGCGTCAGGCCGCAGGCCTCGGCGATGGCAGCATTGCCGGCACGATCGTAACCCAGCTCGGCAAACAGGCGCATCGCCGTTTCGAGAATCTGCACGCGGGTGCGCCGCGATTTCGGCGTATCCTTGGCGGCGCCTGCCGAAACCGGAGAATTATCCCGCACCTGCGGTGGCTTGGATCGATCGTTCATCGCGACTCTTTCGTTCCGCCTTGTCCGCCGGTGGCTCGGCGTAGCGGCTCCCCTTCCTTGAAATTAAAGGCTTCTGCCACTTTAGGCAAGCCACAATGCGCCGCATCGCAGCACAATTTCGACATAAACGTCGATTTGTGCAACGCAAAATAGTCGCCGGCTCGACCCACATCGCGTTTGCGGCGAGACCGCAGCCGACGCAGCCCGGCCTTGCCAAGTCCTTGTGAAATGGGCATTGAGAGGAATAGTCATTGATCTTAGCCCAAATTCATCAGGACACCCGGACTTTGCGCATCTTGCTGGCCACCGACGCGTGGGAACCCCAGGTCAACGGGGTGGTGACGACTCTCAAGCGGACGATCGAGGAATGCGAAAAGCTCGGCCACGAGTTCCGCATCGTCGACTACAACCAGTTCAAGACCATTTCCTGGCCCGACTATCCCGAGGTCAAGCTGGCGCTGGGCTGCTACGAGGAAGTGCGCGAGATCATCCAGGACTACGAGCCGGACGCCATCCACATCGCCACCGAGGGCCCGGTGGGCTTTGCCGCCCGCCGCGTCTGCCAGGAATGGAAGCTGCCATTCACGACCAGCTACCACACCAAGTTCCCGGAATATGTCGCCGCCCGCCTGCCGATCCCGTTGAGCGTCGGCTATGCCATCATGCGCTGGTTCCACCAGCCGTCCGGACGCGTCATGGTGGCCACGCCGACCCTGCAGCATGACCTGGAATCACGCGGTTTCCGCAACATTTCGCCGTGGACGCGCGGCGTCGATACCGAGCTGTTCCGGCCTGGACTGGAACCCATCTTCGGCAATGTCGAACGCCCGGTCATGACCTATGTCGGCCGCGTCGCCGTCGAAAAGAACATCGAAGCCTTTCTCAAGCTCGACCTGCCCGGCACAAAGGTCATCGTCGGCGGCGGCCCCCAGGTCGAGGAGCTGAAAGCCAGATATCCGAAGGCCATCTTTACCGGCCCGCGCTTCGGCACCGAGCTGGCGCGGTCGTACGCGGATTCGGACGTCTTCGTGTTTCCGTCGCTGACCGATACCTTCGGCCTGGTCATCATCGAAGCCATGGCGACCGGCACGCCGGTCGCCGCCTTCCCGGCCCACGGGCCGATCGACCTGATCCCGGGTTCGGGCGCGGGCGTCATCGATGAGAACTTAAGCGTCGCCATCCGCGAAGCCTTGAAGCTCGACCGAAGGGCGGTGCGCGCCTATGCGGAAAAGTTTTCGTGGCGCGCCTGCGCGGAAGAATTCATCCGGAACCTGCAACCCTATCCCGAGCCGGCCAAAACCAAGCTGTGGAACCGGCTGCGCCACCTGACGCGCCGTCGGCCGAAACGGTCGCCCCAGGCCTGACGCCCGCCGCCGCGATAATATCGCGTTGCAATATATTTCGCCAGTTTTATGCCGCGATGCACAATTTTCGGCTTGCCGGCGGAAAAATATATGACATTATCCATCCGCTGTGACAGCGCTGTCACACCTCGCGGAAAAGGATTTATGTCATGTCGATGAAGTTTGTTTGTGTCGCCGCCGTCCTGGCCGGCTCCCTCATCGCCTCGCAGGCCATGGCCGACTGCACGAAGGCTCAGGAGGTCACGCTGGCCAAGGCCACCACCAAGGCGGTCAGCGACCGTATTTCAGGCCGCCAAAGCCACAAGGTCATGCGTATATACGAATGCGACGCCACGGACGGCGTCGTGTCGGCCGATTTTCGTTACGATTATGTCTCGGCCGACGGCCTGCAGACCGTCACGGGCTCGGTGAAGACTGAAGACGGCCATGTCACGGCGCTGGACACGGTGGCGCAGACTCGTTCGGTCGCCTTCAACACCGGCGACTACACCGAGACGACGCTGGGCCGCTACGATTTTTAAGCTGAAAGTTTTTCAAACGCCATTTCAACGGCCTCGCGGCGGCATTGTTTCGGCAATGCCGCCGTTTTTTACAGCAGGCGCTTGCGGATCTGCTGCGACAGGATGTCGATCAGGGTCACGGCCACAACGATGATCAGGGCGATGGCCGAGACGCTGGCATAGTCGTAGCCGTTGAGGTTATCGAACAGCAACTGACCGATACCGCCCGCGCCGATGAGGCCCAGCACCGTTGCCGAGCGCGCGTTGGATTCGAAGCGATAAAGGGCGAACGAGGTCCAAAGCGGCCCGACCTGCGGAATGACGCCCCAGACGATTTCCTGCAGGCGTGAACCGCCTGTCGCACGGACCCCTTCGACGGGCGCGGCCTCGATGGACTCGACCGCCTCGGAAAACAGCTTGGCCAGCGTCCCCGTATTGTTGATTGTCAGGGCCAGGACGCCGGCCAGGGGACCGGGGCCTACAGCCACCAGGAAAGCCGTCCCCAGCACGATATCCGGGAACGCCCGCAACAGGGCGATGAAGCCGCGCATCGGCTGAACGACCCAGGCCGGCGCGATGTTGCGCGAACACAGGAAGCTGATCGGCACCGCCAGGATGATCGAGAGGAAGGTCCCCCAGACCGCGATTTGCAGCGTTTCCCACATGGCCGCCGCATACCGCTTCCAGTCCGTGAAATTCGGTGTGAGATAGGCCTGAAGGTAGTTCCCGGTATTGGCCGACTTGTCGACCAGCATATGCAGATCCTGGATATGCGCGCCCCGGAAGCTGACGGCCAGGATGGCGACGACGACCAGAACCATCAGCCAGTTGCCGATGCGGGTCGCCATACCGGTCGTGGGCGGCGCCAGGTCGCTCATCCGGGTGCCGGCCATTATTGCGCGCCCGCTGAAACGGGTGCGTCGGCCGGCGCCTGCGGCGCGGTCCTGGACGCCGCGAGGGCCTGGTCCCTTTTGACCGCGTCGAGTTGCGCCTGGGCCTTGGCGATCTTGCCGGCGTCACCCGACTTCTGCGCCTCCGCCACGGCGATGGTCGCCTCCAGCAGGCGTTCGGGCAGCAGATAGGACGCGTCGGCGGGCTGCATCGGCCCCCATTGCATGATCCTGAGATTGGCGCGCTGGCGGTCGGCCTCCGGCCCGGTGCCCTGGCCGTAGCTCAGGAAGAAGGAGCGCAGCTTTTCCTTGACGACGGGATTGAGGTCCTGGCGGTATTCGATGACGCCCTTGGGCAGGGCCGGCGATTGCCAGAGAATCTTGAGCTTTGCAGCCTTCTTCTGGCCTTCCGGTGTGTCGTTCAGCTCCTTCAGCGTGTCCGTATTGGCGGTCGCGGCGTCATAGACGCCCGCAATGACGCCTTCGACATTGTTCTGGTGCGAGCCGGAATGAATCGAGTGGAAGCAGTTGTCGGTGTCGATCTTGTGCGGCAGGAACAAATAGACTTTCGGTACGATCGTCCCTGAAGTCGACTTGACGTCGCCGATCCCGAAATTGAGCTTGTGGTCGCACTTCAACACGTCGTCCAGGGTCAGCTTGGAATCGCTGCGGACGATGATGATGCTTTCGTAGCCATCGGTGCCGTCCGGATTCGTGGTGTGGGCAAACACTTCGCCGGTGGCGCGCGTCATGGCGTCCAGACCCGACGAACTGGAAAAGAAGCCGGCCTGGACCTGGTTGAAGCGCATGGCTTCGACCAGCGAGGTGTAGTTGCTCGAATAGAACGGCTTTATCTTCAGGCCGGTCTGCTTCTCCATGTCGGCGAAGATCGGCGCCCACATCTTGTCGAGATTCTGCGACTTCTCGAACGACAGGACCGAGAAGGTGATCTCCTTCGGCGCACCCGCCTCCATTGCCGGCTTCTGCGAGCACGAGGCCAGCACCAGCCCGGCTACGCCGATAGCCACGGCGGCAGCGGTTTTCAGAACGGTCTTAGCGCGCATTGTCGTCTCCCCAGTAGGCGTCCTCGATCTCCGCCCCGTAGATTTCCTTGAGTGTGCCTTCGTCGAGCTCTGCGGCCGGGCCGTCATAGACGATCCGGCCATCCTTCAGCGCCAGGATGCGGTCGCAGTAGGTCTTGGCGTAATCGACCTGGTGCAGGGTCACGATAACGCCCACCTGATCGCGTTCGTTGAGGTCCACCAGCAGCTTCATCACCTTGCGCGCCGTGACGGGATCGAGCGAAGCGACAGGTTCGTCGGCCAGAACGATCCTGGCCCCCTGGACGATGGCGCGCGCAATGGCGCCGCGCTGCTGCTGCCCGCCCGAAAGCGTGTTGGCGCGCTGGCCGGCCATGGCCGCGACACCCACATGATCGAGCGCCGCCATGACCTTCTGTTTCTCCTCGCCGCTCCACAGACCCAGCAGGCCGCGCACGCCGGCGATCTTTCCGAGAAAGCCCAGGGCGACATTGGTGAACAGCGACAGGCGGCCAACCAGGTTGAACTGCTGAGCGATCAGCCCCATGTCGGCGCGGATGCCGCGGACATCACCCGCCAGCCGGCCGTTCGATTGAACGGTGCGGCCGAATACGGCGACCGTTCCCTGGCCCTTGTCGATGGTGTGCAGACCGGAAATCGAGCGCAGCAGGGTCGACTTCCCCGAACCCGACGGTCCGATCAGCGCGATGCGCTCCGGCCGCTCCATGGTGAACGACACGGCATCCAGCGCCTTGTGAATCGTCGATCCGCCCGCGGCTTTCGCCTTGCGGGTAAAGGTCTTGCTGATCGATTTGACTTCGACGAGCGCCGCCGCCATGCCCAATCCTTATTGATGTCCGCCGAAACGCGGCGCACGAAACGCATCCGCCAAAGCGGACAACTGATACACAGAGAAACTTTTATTAACGTTTCCTGTGCGCTTGCAACAGGATTTAGCAGTTAACGATGGGAATTTTGTGACAGGGCCATGACAGCCAGGCCCTTGCCGGCCCGGGAAATTTTTTTGCCGTTAAGTCTTTACACACGACCCTATATCACTATTTTACGCGTTCTTCCGGCGGACCCCTAGAGTTCATGGTCTTCGCCTCACTTTAACCGAAAAGATGCACGGGCAAGTTCGGGCACTTTTCGGAGCGAGGCGGGTGTAACGCTGCTAACGCCGGTCTGGGTTTAACGTTTTTCAAAATCGGGGAATCGAAGTGGACCACTACACTTCTGCCCTGGACCTGGTCCGCAAGCAGCCTCCGGAACGCCCCGTCGCCCTCGTGCGCCGTGCGCCCGTCACTGTTGCAGCCCAGTGGTTCCAGGCCAATTTCAAAGGCGATGTCTTCTATGCCGTCAAGGCGAACCCGTCGCCGTGGGTGCTGGAAACCCTTTGGGCCGCCGGTGTCCGCTCCTTCGACGTTGCTTCGCTGAACGAGGTCGAACTGGTGCGCTCGACCCTGCCGAACGCACGCCTGGCCTTCATGCATCCGGTCAAGAGCCGCGCCGCCATCGCCAGCGCCTATTCGGACTATGGCGTTCGCACCTTCAGCCTCGATACGCACGAAGAGCTGGCCAAGATCCTTGCAGCGACCGGCAATGCCCGCGACCTGAACCTGATCGTGCGCCTGGCGACCTCGGGCGAAGGCTCGAACCTGCCGCTGACCAACAAGTTCGGCGCCCAGACGCATGAAGCGCCGTCGCTTCTGATGGCGACGCGCCAGGCGACGCGCGGCTTGATGGGCATTTCGTTCCACGTCGGATCGCAATGCATGCGCCCGACGGCCTATGCGGCCGCCATGGCGGCGGCGTCGCGCAGCCTCGTCCGCGCCGGCGTCTTCGCCGACGTCGTCGATGTCGGCGGCGGCTTCCCGTCGGTCTATCCCGGCATGATTCCGCCGGCCCTGTCGGAATATATGGACGTCATCAACCGCGCCTTCGATGAGATGAAGGTGCATGAGGAAACCCAGCTGTGGGCCGAACCCGGCCGCGCCCTGGTAGCGGAATCGACCTCGGTCCTGACCAAGGTCGAGCTGCGCAAGGGCGATGCGCTCTACCTCAACGACGGCTCCTACGGCAATCTGTTCGACGCCACCCACGCCAAGTGGCCCTTCCCCGTGCGCCTTCACCGCCAGGACGAAGACGTCGAAAGCGAAACGCTCAAGCCCTTCCGCTTCTACGGCCCGACCTGCGATTCCATCGACTCGATGCCGGGGCCATTCTGGTTGCCGGCCGACGTCGACGAAGGCGATTACGTCGAAATCGGCATGCTGGGCGCCTACGGCGTCACCATGGGCACGCGCTTCAACGGCTATGGTGAAACCGACACGGTGTTCCTGGACGATGCGCCGATGGCGTCGCTGTTCGGCCTCGGTCCCCGCAGCCTCGTCAATCCGCGTTCGGCCTTCGAAGCGGACGATGCCAACAAGGTCGTGCGCCTGAACCGCCCCAAGGGCGGCAAGCGCGGCAAGAAGCGGGTCAAGGCCAAGGCGTAGAGCATCATCATGCCCTATCCGTTCAGGACGAAGGAATCCAATCTTCGGCTTCTGAATATTGGAAGCGGTGTATGGTTCTCAGGCCTCATAGTCGGTGGAATTTTCACCATTTGCGACACCCGGAACAGTCACCGCCTCCACGACATCGGCATGATTTTGGCGATGTTGGCGTTTGGAATAATTGTCTACGGCGTTAACCGGCTGGGTCTAAGCCTTAGCGATCGCAAGCGGCCGACAGCAACCGAAGCTGAAATCGAAGACGCACGCAGGATGCTCTACGGCGAAAAGCCCGATCGACCGCAATAGCGAATTGCCAAAACGCGCCCTGTCGGCTATAGGGCGCGCGAAATTCTGTCACCCACCTGTGCTACCCGCCATCGGGGTCATTTGGGAACAGCCAAACCCCTCCTCATCGCTCCGTCTGAGGACCCAAGGGGGAATGACGGGCGTCCACCTTTTCCTCTTCTCAAAGGATCAAGAGATGAACGCTGACACCAAAACCCTCTCCAACATGAAGGCCACGCTGCTCGCCGAAACGGTCGAGCACGTCGACATCACCTCGTACGACGCCCGCCCGATCATCGATTCGATGCGCAAGATGTCGTTTTCGTCGCGCGACACCGCCCGCGCCGCCGACATCTTCAACATGGCGCTGGAAGACAAGGCCTGCTCGCCCTGGCTGATCCTGGCCGGTTCGACCTCGGCCGGCGGCTGCATGCACGTCTATCGCGACATGGTGAAGTTCGGCATGATCGACGCCGTCGTCGCCACGGGCGCCTCGATCGTCGACATGGACTTCTTCGAAGCGCTCGGCTTCAAGCACTATCAGGCGGCCGGCCCGGTCGACGACAACGTGCTGCGCGACAACTATATCGACCGCATCTACGACACCTATATCGACGAAGAAGAGCTGCAGGCCTGTGACCACACGATCCTCGAGATCGCCAACCGCCTGGAACCGCGCGGCTATTCGTCGCGCGAATTCATCTGGGAAATGGGCAAGTGGCTGTCGGAAGGCAATGCCAAGAAGCCCGGCTCGCTGATCCAGACCGCCTACGAAGAAGGCGTGCCGATCTTCTGCCCGGCCTTCGTCGATTCTTCGGCCGGTTTCGGCCTGGTCAAGCACCAGAAGGAACGCGCCAAGGCAGGCAAGCCCTACATGATGATCGACGCGGTCGCGGACTTCCGCGAACTGACCGACATCAAGATCGCGGCGGGCACCACCGGCCTGTTCATGGTCGGCGGCGGCGTGCCGAAGAACTTCGCCCAGGACACGGTCGTCTGCGCCGAAATCCTCGGCGTCGAAGCCGACATGCACAAATACGCCGTCCAGATCACGGTCGCCGACGTCCGCGACGGCGCGTGCTCGTCGTCAACGCTGAAGGAAGCCGCCTCGTGGGGCAAGGTCTCTACCACCTACGAACAGATGGTTTTCGCCGAAGCGACCACCGTCGTGCCGCTGATCGGTTCGGACGCCTATCACCGCGGCCACTGGCAAGGCCGCGAAAAGCGCCGCTGGGCCAAGCTCTTCAACCAATCGTGAAGATTTTCTGCGGCGCACACCTTGTCAATCGGGGTGAAAGTACTATTTAGAGACTGAAGGCGTTAACCTGTCGTTTTCATCTCTCGGGTAGCGTCAGCCTTACAAGTTCGCCACCGGGATCATCCCCCCCCCTCGAAACCGGTGGTATGCGACGGAGACCATTGCCCCCCAATGGTCTCCGTTTTGCGTTTGGGCGATAGTCAGAGACCATTGCACCCCATCAGGGTGTCTCATCGTTTTGCGTTTGGGCGATGGTCGCAGACCATTGCACCCCATCAGGGTCTCGCGTTGTGCTTTTCGAAAAGCTCGCCCTTAACCAAGCCTAACGCGCATTAACCATTTAAATACCTGATTTGGTGCATTCTGCGGTCATGGCCACAGAGATTCGCCCTTCCCTTGCCCAGATGCTGAACCCGCAGGCGGCAACGCCCGCCGCGACCCCACGCCCGCAGACGACGCAGCAGACCCAAGGGGGTTTTGCCGGAGCGCTGGCGGCTCAGAAGGCGTTCTTCAACCAGATAACGACGCCCCAGGTCACCCCGCCGACCTATACGGCCGCCGACGTCGCGAAAGCCACGGCCACGCCTCAGACTGCGCCAGCCGCGCAGCCCGAACCCAACCAGCCGCTGCGGCGGCCGGGTTCTTTCCTGAATATCGTCGTTTAGAGCGATGCGCCAAAAAGTATAAGCGGTCTTTGGCATAAACATCGCGACACACCAAAAATTTAGAGCATGGATTTGAGCGAAGCTAAAATCATCATGCTCTAATGGGTTCGAGGCCTGTGGCCCCCAGCCTTTACCTCTCAATAAAGAAGCCGGTCTTCAGGACCGGCTTCTTTATTGAGAAATGGAAGATGTGGGGTCACCGCCCGACCTTCGCCTGGCTCCAGGCGTTCGGCCCGGACATCGATACACCTGGTATCGATTTCATTCGGGTCGCCTCCGGCAACCCGACGAGCCTCATCCCACACGCCATTCGTCAATCAGGCTGCGACGGCAAACTGCCCATTCTTCCGGAACCGCCACAGATAGGTCGGCACGATCGACTCGACCGCCGTCGCCGCGATGCCGAGGTCCTTAAGGCCCTTGGCGCCCTTGGCCACCACATTGTCCTTCTTCAGCATCAGAACCTGGTCGCTGGTCAGTGGCGGGCGCACCGGCGTAATCGACAGGATATTGCCGACCAGACCGATGGCGCTGGCGGCGGCGAACGGCAGGTAGATCTGCGGGCGCGGACACATGATTTCCTGCGCGGTGTACTTGATCAGGTCCTTGAATTCGAACACTTCGGGGCCGCCCAGTTCGTAGGTCTGGCCGTAAGCCTTGGTATTGCCGACCGTGCGCGCCACAGCCGTAGCCACATCGGCCACGTAGACTGGCTGGAACCTGGTGTGGCCGCCGCCGATCGACGGCATAAAAGGCAGACTTTTGATCTGGATAGCCAGATTGGTGAAGAAGCTGTCCTGCGGTCCGAAGATCACGCTGGGACGCAGGATGACGGCGTCCGGAATGGCCTTGCGTACGGCTTCCTCGGCGCGGCCCTTCGACGCATAGTAGCTGGACGAGGACCTGGAATCGGCGCCGATGGCCGACATCTGCACGAAGTTGCGGATGCCGCGCGCCGCCGCCAGGCGGGCAACGGCGTCGGATGCTTGCCGGTTCACACCCTCGAAGCTTTGCGACAGGCCCTGGTACATGATCCCGACCAGGTTGACGACGGCATCGACGCCTTCAAGCGCGCGCGCAATATCGGACTCGCGCTTGACGTCGCAGCGAATGACCTGAATCTGTCCGACATCACCCTGCAGGCGAAGGTCATAGCCCTGTGTCGGACGGCGCACGGCTACGCGGACGCGCCAGCCCTGACGGGCCAGGGCGCGCACCACATGCTTGCCGACAAAGCCCGAACCGCCGAAAACCGTGACAACCTGTGTCATGAGATCGTTCCCTGAAATCGCTACTCAAGGCCGGGATAGCGCAAGGCTTTCGCGACTGCAATGGCTTATCTGAAAATGGCGGCGCTTCGCCCCGGGGCCCGGGAAAACAAAACGCCGGGAGGCGCGAGCATCCCGGCGTAGACCTTGAAACGTCGAAGACGGCGAAACCTTAATCCGCGCCGAACAGGTCGCGGGTGTAGACCTTGGCTTCGACGTCGCGGATGTCGTCCGAGATGCGGTTGGCGACGATGACGTCGCTCATGGCCTTGAAGGCGGCCAGGTCGCGCACGATGGGCGAGTTGAAGAAGTCGTCGCCCTGGAAGGCGGGTTCGTAGATGACCACATCGACACCCTTGGCGCGGACGCGCTTCATGATGCCCTGGACCGACGAGTCGCGGAAATTGTCGGAATTGGTCTTCATGGTCAGGCGGTAGATGCCGACGGTCCTGGGCTTGCGCGACAGGATGCTGTCGGCGACGAAGTCCTTGCGCGTGGTATTGGCGTCAACGATCGCCTTGATCATGTTCTGCGGCACCTTGGAATAGTTGGCCAGCAGTTGCTTGGTGTCCTTGGGCAGGCAGTAGCCGCCGTAGCCGAAGGACGGATTGTTGTAGCCGCGGCCGATGCGCGGATCCAGGCACACGCCCTCGATGATCTGGCGGCTGTCCAGGCCGTGGGCCTCGGCATAGGAATCGAGCTCGTTGAAATAGGCGACGCGCATGGCGAGATAGGTGTTGGCGAACAGCTTGATCGCCTCGGCCTCGTCGCAGTTGGTGAACAGGACCTCGATGTCCTTCTTTTCCGCGCCCTGGCGCAGCAGGTCCGCAAAGATGCGGCCGCGTTCGGACCGTTCGCCTACGACGATGCGCGACGGATAGAGGTTGTCGTAAAGCGCCTTGCCCTCGCGCAGGAATTCCGGCGAGAAAATGACGTTCTCCGTGTCCAGTTCCTTACGAACGCGGGCCGTGTAGCCCACCGGGATGGTCGACTTGATGACGATGGTCGCGGTCGGATTGATCGGCTTGATCGTGCGGATCACCGCCTCGATCGTCGAGGTGTCGAACTGGTTGGTGTTCGGATCGTAGTTGGTGGGCGTCGCCACGATGATGTAGTCGGCCCCGCCGAAGGCTTCCTCTGCATCCAGCGTCGCCTTGAAGTCCAGTTTCTCGTGCGCCAGGAAGTGCTCGATCTCGGCATCGACGATGGGCGATTGCTTGTTGTTGAGCATCTCCACCTTGGCAGGCACGACGTCGAACGCGACGACCGTATTGTGCCGCGCCAGCAACATCGCGTTGGACAATCCTACGTAACCTAAGCCAGCCACTGCAATTTTCATATTCGCTCCACGCGTCAATCTTGCCCGACACCACGTCCGTCGAGCCGTGTCTAAAAATTCATCGGGTAAATACGCGCCCCGACCGCTTGGTCTCCTTTTGGCACGGACGCATCAAAAGGACAACAGGTTGCGCCGCAACATAACATGTCGCCGCGGTGTGCGGCAGGCCCTGCAAAGGCCCTGCCGCCATTTTGGAATTACTCGGCCGGTTCGACCGTGCGGGCATCCGCAAAAAACGGCGCCAGCGCGTCTTTGGCGGCGGCCCCCAGTTGGGGGTGTTTGAGCGC
>CAKZJB010000169.1 GCA_936940865.1 uncultured Asticcacaulis sp.
TCGGCGTTGGTGTAGTTGTAATAGTCGTAGATGGTGTCGTTGCCGTCGCCGCCCTGGAAGTGGTTGGCGACGTAGGCCGAGCCGTTATAGGTCGGATAGCCGTAGATGTAGTCGTTGCCGCCGCCGGCATCGACGCTGCCCGAGGCGTAGCCGAAGGTATCGTTGCCGGCGCCGCCGACAAAGGTGTTCACCCCCTGATAGTCTTCGAAGTAGGAGCCGTCGTCGCCGCCGACCAGGCTGTCATTGCCGTCATTGCCGTAGAGGCTGTCGTGGCCCGCGCCGCCGACCAGCGTGTCGTTGCCGGCATTGCCGTACAGATAGTCGTTGTCGGCGCCGCCGCTGATGGAATCGTTGCCGTCGCCGCCCGACAGGGTGTCCGAACCGGTGCCGCCCAGGACGGTGTCGTTGTCGGCCCCGGCATCGACGGCGTCGTTGCCGTCGCCCATGTCGAGACTGTCATTGCCCGCGCCGCCATAGGCGACGTCGTTGCCGGTTCCGGCATCGACGGTGTCGTTGCCGTCATTGCCATAGATGACGTCGCCGCCGCCAAGCCCGATCAGGCTGTCGTCGCCGCCCTGGCCGGTCAGCTGGTCGCTCTGGTCCGACCCGGTGAGGGTGTCGGGACCGTTAGTGCCGGTCTGCACCGTGCCGGTATTGCTGGCGTCCGGCACGAAGTCGCCATCGGCGAAATGCAGGGTTTCGACCCCGGTCAGGGTATCAGCACCCTGATTGCCGCTGGCGCGGTTGTCGATGACGATCAGATTGGCGCCGTCGCGCGCGACCGTATAGTCGGCAAGATTGCCGCTGTAATAGGCCGTATCATTACCGAGGCCGCCGTCGATGGAGTCGTTGCCCGCGCCGCCGTCGATCGAATCCAGGCCGTCGCCCGCGATGAGCGTGTCGTTGCCGTCTTCGCCGCGGATCGAGTCGTCGCCCGCCCCGCCGTCCACACTGTCATTGCCGCTGCTGGCGTAGATGGCGTCGTTGCCGTCGCCGCCCAGCAGGCTGTCGTTGTAGCCGCCGCCCTGCAGGTAATCGTCGCCGGCCCCGCCCTCGACCGTATCGGCGTTGGTGTAGTTGTAATAGTCGTAGATGGTGTCGTTGCCGTCGCCGCCCTGGAAGTGGTTGGCGACGTAGGCCGAGCCGTTATAGGTCGGATAGCCGTAGATGTAGTCGTTGCCGCCGCCGGCATCGACGCTGCCCGAGGCGTAGCCGAAGGTATCGTTGCCGGCGCCGCCGACAAAGGTGTTCACCCCCTGATAGTCTTCGAAGTAGGAGCCGTCGTCGCCGCCGACCAGGCTGTCATTGCCGTCATTGCCGTAGAGGCTGTCGTGGCCCGCGCCGCCGTTCAGCGTGTCGTTGCCGTCGTTCCCGTAAAGATAGTCGTTATCCGCGCCGCCAAGAAGGGAATCGCCTCCCTCGTTGCCCGAGAGCGTATCGGAGCCCGTGCCGCCAATGAGCGTATCGACGCCCTTTCCGCCGCTGATCGCGTCGTTGCCGTCGCCGCCGTCGATCGAATCGGCGCCGCCGAGACCGTTCAGTGTATCGTTGCTTTCGAGCCCGATGATCGTATCGTTGGCCGGTGTTCCCGTAAGCGAATCCGGATCGGGCGTACCGGTAAAGGTGCCACCTGGGTTTGCGCCGAAAGTCAGGTCATCGTCGGCGAAGCTCACGACCTCGATATGACTCAGCGTATCGGTACCCTGCGGCGAACCCGAACGATTGTCGGTAACGATGATCGTGCCGTCCGGATTTTCCGTAATGGTGTAGTCGGCGACATTGCCGGAATAATAGACCGTGTCGCCCTGGTCGCCGCCGTCGATGGAATCATTACCAGCGCCGCCGTCGATGGAGTCATAGCCCGCTCCGGCCGTGATGGTGTCGTTGCCGTTCTCGCCACGCAAGCTGTCATCGCCTGCGCCGCCATCGATGACGTCGTTGCCGTCGCTGGCATAGATGGCGTCATTGCCGTCGCCGCCCAGCAGGCTGTCGTTGTAGCCGCCGCCCTGCAGGTAGTCGTCGCCGGCGCCGCCCTCGACCGTGTCGGCGTTGGTGTAGTTGTAATAGTCGTAGATGGTGTCGTTGCCGTCGCCGCCCTGGAAGTGGTTGGCGACGTAGGCCGAGCCGTTATAGGTCGGATAGCCGTAGATGTAGTCGTTGCCGCCGCCGGCATCGACGCTGCCCGAGGCGTAGCCGAAGGTATCGTTGCCGGCGCCGCCGACAAAGGTGTTCACCCCCTGATAGTCTTCGAAGTAGGAGCCGTCGTCGCCGCCGACCAGGCTGTCATTGCCGTCATTGCCGTAGAGGCTGTCGTGGCCCGCGCCGCCGACCAGCGTGTCGTTGCCGGCATTGCCGTACAGATAGTCGTTGTCGGCGCCGCCGCTGATGGAATCGTTGCCATCGCCGCCCGACAGGGTGTCCGAACCTGCATCTCCAGAGATAGTGTCGTTGCCGGCGCCGCCATCGGCATTGTCATTGCCGTCGCCGCCAGAGAGGCTGTCATTGCCGTCGCCACCGCTCAGCGTATCGAGCCCGCCACCGCCCAGCAGGGTGTCGTCACCGCCATCGCCGCTCACGACGTCGTTGTCATCGCCGCCGTCGAGCAAATCGTTGCCATCGAGACCGTCGATGTGGTCGTTGCCGCCGAATCCGTGGATCGTATCGTCTGTCGGGGTGCCCGTAAGAATATTGTCGAGATTATTGCCGTCCGCCATCGTCCCAATCCCTGCATAAATTTTTTGCAAATAAACGGGAGGGCTCGGCCGCGCTTCGCTCCCCCAAAACGCTGGATACAAGTCTTAATAATGCCTTAAGCTAGCAAATGTGGCAAAGCCTGGCAACGGGCAAAAAATCGCAGAATGCTTGATTTAGCAGGGTTTCATGTGATGTGTATTGGCGTTAAATGGCATCGTTATTTTAAATAAGGCGTTATGTTGCGAAAATGACAGAATTCGTCCTGGTGGGAAACTTTTGTAAATGATCAATTAAGCGGGGAAAGAACGCCGATTTTCCGCCGCTGCAGGGAACGGTGTTATTTCGATCGCAACGTTCAATACTTGGCGAATGGCCGCCAGGCGCCGATGGCCGGAGCAGGTTGTGCGGGCATGGCAATATTTTACACATGGCCGGATGGCGCTTGCCAAGGTCCGTTACAATCAAATCGCCGTCAAACAGTGGATAGGATCCCAGCGGTTCGGGATTCATGCGCTTTTTTGTCGCTGCAAGGGCCTTCCGGAGTCAAACGCCTTTTGCGTGTCCGACAGTTGTGTAATACCGACGCCAATTGGCTTTGACTCGATCGCCGTTGGCAAGCGCGACTGCGCGCCCGAGGCTTTTGCGCTCAAGCCGCGAAGCGGGGGCGCTTCGCATGGGCGAGGAGCCATGCGGCGCTTGAGCTGAAAAAAATGCGCAAAGGCCCATACCTGAGGGGGATGTCATGGAAACTTTCGAAACAAGAGCCGCCATAACCCGGTTTTTGTTCGTGGAAGACCCGCCGGAAGCCGTCGACCTGGCCTTTGTCTTCGGCAGCCCGTCGATCAGCAGTATAGAGCCGGCCATCGCGCTTTTCCGGCAGGGCCTGGCCCGGCAGATATTGATAACGGGACGAGGGCAGTTTCCCGACGGCCAGCCGGAATGGCGCGTTTACCGGGATCACGCGCGCGCCGCCGGCGTGCCGGAAGATGCGCTCCTGGTGGAACCGGAAGCCTCTAACACGTTCGAGAACGCCGCTTTCGGCGCCGAGCTTATCCGGCGGGAACTGGGCTGGGACGGCATCGCCTCGATCGCCATCTGCGCCAAGCCGTTTCACATGCGCAGGGCGCTGATGACGGCGCGGCGGCATTTCCCGGCGCATGTCCGGCTGGTGGCGCGGCCGCCGTCCGGCCTGGGCGACCTGGCGCCCGATGACTGGTGGCAGAGCGATTGGGGACGCCAGCGCGTTCTGGAAGAATTGGGCCGGATAAGCGCCTATGCCCTCAAGGGAGACCTGGGTGGGTACTGAGGTGGAAACGGTCCATCTCCTCGGCATCTGCGGTTCCGGGATGCTGCCGCTCGCTCTCCTGCTGCACGAGGGCGGCTTCCAGGTCGGCGGCAGCGACGATAAGGCAGACGGGGGGCGCGTGGAAATGCTGCGTGAGCGGGGCATCGCCGTGTCGGCGGAGGCGTCGCCGGAGCGTGTCGCGCGGGCCGACCGCATCATCGTCAGTCCGGCCGTCGCGAAGGGCCACCCCGAACGCCGGGCTGCGGAAAGGCTGGGCAAGCCCGCGGTCAGCCGGGCGCGGGCCCTGGCCGCCCTGCTGTCCGCGCGGGAAACCATCTGCGTCGCCGGCAGCCATGGCAAGTCGACCACGGCCGCCATGCTGGTGCACATCCTCGCGGCGCGGGGATACGATTTCGGGTACATGGTGGGGGCCGAAACCGTGTCCGGCGACCTGCCGCCCGCCCGTCTCGGCGCCGCGGATACGCCGTTCGTCATGGAGGCCTGCGAGGCCTATGGCGCGCTCGACGACTGGCAGCCCAGGCACATCCTGCTGACCAATGTCGATAACGACCATGCCGACCATTATCCCGGCGAAACAGGTCTTTACGACGCCTTCGCGGACTTCGTGGCCCGGGTGCCGGCTGGCGGCGTGGTCGCGGTCTGCGGCGACGATGCCGTGGCGCGGGCGGTGGCGGGCGACGCGATGACGTTCGGCTTCGGTCCCGAAAACCGGCTGTGCGGCCGTGTGACGGCGCCGGGCCACATGACGGTTATACTGGACGGCGAATCTCTGGGGGAGGTGGCTCTGGCCATTCCGGGGCGCCATAACCTGCTGAACGCGCTCGGAGCGCTGGCCATGGCGCTGCGAATGGGGGTGGATTTTCCCGTTGCCGCCGGCGCCCTCGGGACCTTTGGCGGCATCGCGCGGCGACTACAGCGGATAGGGGGCGGGCCGGTCGGCGTCTTCGATGACTTTGCCCATCATCCGGCAGAGATCGCGGCCGCCCTTGCCGCCGTGCGCGAAACCCGGGGCGGACGGATCATCGCGGTGCTCGAACCGCAATTGCACAGCCGGGTCGGCCGCATGGCCGCGGCGTTCGCGGACGCGCTGCGCGGCGCCGCCCGCAGTATCCTTTTGCCTGTCGCCGGTCTGGGTGAGGCGTCGGCCCATGGCGACGCCGCACTTCACGCTGCCTGCCGGGACGCCGGGCTGGATTTCGAGGTTGCCGGCAACCGGCGAGCCGTATTGACGGCCTTGCAGCGCGACTTGCGCGATGGCGACACCGTCGTCGTGATGGCCGGCCGGACGGGCGAGGGTCTGGCGCGTTTCCTGTCGGAACAGGCGCGATTGCCGGACCGTGTCGCGCCTGTCCTCAAGGGCGAGGTGACGCCGCCGGCGCCGGGCTTGTTGCCGGTCTTTTTCACACAGGCGCGCGTGAGGCCCGAGGCGCCTGCCGTCGAGATGGGACATCGCCAGCTGACCTACGGGCGGCTGGCGGCGCGCGTTCGCGACCTTTCTTCGGCGCTGTCCAAAGCCGGTGTGACGCCCGGGCACTGCGTGGCCGTTTGCCTCGGGCGTTCGGTCGATCGCGTGGCCGCGTTCCTGGCCTGCCTGGATCTTGGCGCCGTCTATCTGCCGCTCGATCCGGGACTGCCACGCGAACGGCGGGACTTCATCCTGGCCGATGCGGAGGCCCGGATTGCGGTCGTCAATGCCGCCAGTCCGCCCCTGGCCGACCTCGACCTCGGCTTCGTAAACTGCGGCCTGATCGCCGACCGTGCCTGCACCGAGGCCGACCTCGCCGCCGGGAGGCCGTCTATCGACGATAGCGTCGCGTATCTGATCTATACCTCCGGAACGAGCGGACATCCCAAGGGCGTCGAGGTCGGGACCGCCGCCATCGCCAACTATGCCGCCGCGGCCTCTGCCGCATTTGATATCGGGCCGGAGTCCCGGGTATCCCAGGTCAGCGGATTCGGCTTCGACGTCTCGGTCGGCGATATGGCCATGGCCGTTTTCGCGGGGGCATGCCTGGTATGGCCGACGGATATGCAGGGGCAGCCGGGCGCGCCCATGGGGCGTTTTATCGCGCAGGCCAGGATTACCCACCTGTCCCTCACCCCTTCGGCGCTCGGCGTCATTCCGGAAGGCCAATTTCCGCATCTGTCACACATCGTCGTCGCGGGGGAGGCCTGTCCTCCGGCGCTGGTGGCGCGCTGGGGGACCGGGCGCACCTTCATCAACGCCTACGGGCCCACGGAGGCCACGGTCGAAGCCAGCTGGGCGATATGCCGTCCCGGCGTCGCCGTGACCATCGGCACGCCGATCGCCAACATGGGCGCCTGCATTCTGGACAAGGACCTCCAGCCGGCGGCCGAGGGTGAACTTTGCCTGTTCGGCGTGGGACTGGCCAAAGGCTATCGCAACCAGCCGGAACTGACGGCGGCGCGGTTTCCGGTCGTCGACCTGCCCGACCTTGGCGCGACGCGGGTCTACCGTACCGGCGACCGCGCATTGGCCGGTGCGGATGGCGCGCTCCGGTATCTCGGGCGGCTCGACGATCAGTTCAAATTCCATGGCTACCGCATCGAGCCAGGCGAGATCGAAGCGGCGCTTTGCCGCTGCCCCGGCATCCTGGATGCAGTGGTGTCGGTTCACGGCGGGCAGGGCGGAGACCGGCTCATCGCACACGTCGTACCGGCGGCGCCGCTGGATGTCGGTGGCCTGCGCCGGCACTTAAGCGAAAGTTTGCCCGCTTTCATGGTGCCGTCGCTCTTCCTGCCGGTTCCGGGCATTCCCCTTACGGCGAACGGCAAACGCGATCGCTCCGCCTTGCCTGTACCGCCGGACCTTTTTGCGCCGGCCGCGCCCAAGGTCACGGGGACCCCGACCGAAGCCGCTATCGTGGCGCTAGTCTGCGAACGCCTGGGGGCGCGGTTCCAAGGCGGCATACGCGACAGCCTGACGCAGGCGGGGTTGGATTCCCTGGCCATGGCGGACCTTCTGTTCGCCCTGGAGGACCGGTTCGGTATTGTCCTAGACGGCGCCGTCGCGCAGGGCGCGGATACCATCGAAATGCTGGCCCTGATGGTCGATGCGCGACAAGCCGGCCTGCCGCTTGGGCCAGGCGGCGCGCGGGGCGGTTTGGCGACGGCGCTCAGGCCGCACCTGGCGGCGTGGCCGGGGCGCCCGGCGGGCGTGTCGGGGCTGTTGCGGCGTATCGGTCATGACGGCGGCCTGCCGGCTCTGTTCTGGTGCTTTCAGAGCGGCCAGGAATTCGCCGCCCTCGATGCGGCGATTCGCAACGCCGCCAATCTCTACGGCATGCGTTCGGGGCATCTGGCGTTTGAATACGGCGCGGACAACCTGGCTGCCCTGGCCGCCATCTATGCCGACGAC
>CAKZJB010000170.1 GCA_936940865.1 uncultured Asticcacaulis sp.
GCCGGGATAGAACAGGAAGGGAGCATTCCTGGCGAGCCGCTTTTGGATGAGGCTTCGCCCGCCGACCTTCTTGAACAGGGGCGAGAAGTAGTCGGTCAGCCAGTATTCTATGCGCGGTTCTGCAGCCAGGGCGTCGGCCAGCGACGCTACCGCTTCATTCGACAAATATGGGATCACGCCTTCGGTCAGGACCAGGATGCGGCTGCCGGCATTGTTCAGGCGGTCGAGCAGGGCGCGCCGTTCGCCCTCGTCGGCCAGGTTGCAGGCGATGCGCAAAAGGCGGCAGACCGGTGTTTGCTCTTTCAGCTTGTCGGCCTTGTAGTCGATGACGTGCTCGAAATCGACCTCGACCCATTGCAGGCTGCGCGGCAGGTCGAGCCGATAGGGGCGGGTGTCAAGGCCTGCGCCGAGGTTGACGATCATGTCGATGCCGTCGACCACGGCCTCGGCGATATAGCGGTCGATGATCCAGGTCCGGATCGACATCGACCACTGCATGGCGCGGGCGATGCCCATATGCCGCGCCAGGCTGGCGCCGCGGTCGCCGACAAGGACCCTGGCCAGGGGATCGCGAAACAACGCGTCTTTTCGCTTCGTTTCCAGCCAGCGATAGTAGGCGACCCAGAAGGCGGTGTCGGACACGTGTTCGATGGATTCACTCATAAATATGAATGATACACCAGATGCGCGTCTTCACCTAAAAGCTTTTTAAGCGGGCCCGGGCCTGCGCCATCAGAATGTGTGTCAGTTCGCCGGCGGGGAACGACGGTGAAAGGTGCGCTGCCTGTCCGGCCCAAAGGTTCGTGAAGTCGTCGCGCCCCTGGCTTTCGGCCCTGACGCGCAACGGTGCCAGGGCCTTGCCGGCCGTGGGAAAATCGGGCGCGATGTCCGACATGGGGCCGAGATCGCGCATCAGCCGATTCATGATGCCGCGCGCCGGCCGGCCGGTGAAGACGTTCGTAAGCGCCGTATTGTCGTCGCGCGCCGAGGGCAGGGCGCGTGCATGCAGCGGATTGAGCCTGGCTTCCGGGCATTTGAGGTAGGCCGTTCCCAATTGCACGCCATCGGCGCCCAGCATGAAGGCGGCCGCAATGCCGCGCGCATCGCCGATGCCGCCACTGGCGATGACGGGCACATCGACGGCGTCGACGATTTGCGGAACCAGGGCGAGTGTGCCGGCCTGGGTCGCGATATCGTCGCTCAGGAACATGCCGCGGTGGCCGCCGGCCTCTGCGCCTTGCGCGATCACGATATCGCAGCCGTTCTGCTCCAGCCACACCGCTTCCGCGACGGTGGTTGCCGACGACATGACGATGGCGCCTGTCGATTTTACGCGATCCAGCAGGCCGGCCTCGGGTAAGCCGAAATGGAAGCTGACCACGTGGGGCCGGACCGCTTCCACCACCGCACATAGGGCGTCGTCGAAAGGCGCGCGATTGGCGACGGCCGATTGTGCATCGGGCGCGATCCCGAATTCCGCAAAATAGGCTGAGATTTCCTCGCGCCAGCGCGTATCGCGCCCAGCATCCGCTTTGGGAGGATTGTGGCAAAAGAAATTGAGATTAATAGGGTTTTTCGTTTTGCTGCGGATATATGCTGCAGCCTCTTCCACGTGTTCCGGACTGAGCATGGCGCAGGCCAGCGAACCCAGCCCGCCGGCCTCGGACACGGCCGCTGTCATGTCGGGAGAATCCGACCCGGCCATGGGCGCCTGTACGATCGGAAGCGCAATCCCCAGCGTCTGGCAAATGCGGTTGCTGGTCCATGCCATTGTCTGCCTGCCTTTCACCAGAGTTTACGCCGGTCTTGTCGCGCGGCCGGGCACCGGGAATACCATGATTGGCGCCATCAGACTAATACCGACGGTCATCAAAGAATGGATGTTGGCATGAGCTTTTTTCAGCTCAAGCGCCGTGCCCGCCAGGCGGTAAAATTTTGGAGTACGGTGATGACAGAGATCGACCGTCACCTCGCGAAGACCAGCGCCCGATGGACAGCGAAATCGTTATCGGTCTCTTCCCGCTGGTCTTAACGCTGCCGGTCTTCGGCCATTTTGGCCTGATGATCCTGAGGGGCATGTTCGCCCTGACGGTCCACTGAAAAGGCTCCCATCCGCGCGGGACGGGAGCTTTTCAATTTTGTCCGGAACCGGCCTCAACGCCGGCGCCAGGGGCCGCGATCGTGTTCATAGTGGTCGTCGGCTTCGTTTTCGCGATAGTCGCGCCGTTCATCGCGCCATCGGCCGGGATTGCCGCGGTCATCCTCGCGCGCTGCCGGATAGTTCGAACGATTGCCCGCGACGGGTTCGCCGCGGTGACGCCGTTGCTGCGGACCGCGTTCGTCCGGGTCGCCATAGCCGCGGTCCTGCCCGCGATACCGGCCTTCGTCGTGGTCGCTTTCGGGGCTATGCCGGCCGTGGGTGTTGCGATGCCGATCCTGATTGCCCTGGGGCGACCAGGCCCGGTTGCGGTGATGGTCGTAGGCGTCGTCATAGCGCGGATCGACGGTAACCTCGCGCCAGCGATTGCGCGGCTGTTCGCGGGCCTCGCGCTCGAAATCGCGGCCGTTGTCGTTGGGCCGGAAGGCCTGTGGCCGCGCCCGATATTGCCCCCCTTCGTCATAGATGCGGTCACGGTTGCCATAGGGGCTGCGGTCGTCATAGGCGCGGTCGCGACTCCGGTACGGGTTGCGGTCTTCATAGCCCGCATCGGAATAACGACGGTATTCGCTGCCGTATTCGCGGCTCAGGCGTTCGTTGTCATCATGGGCAGCGGTGTGGCCATAGCCTTGGGAGGCCCGGCGGCCGCGATCGTAGTCGCCGCCGCGGTCCCGCGCCTGATGGCCGGCACGACGGTCGTAGTAGTTTTCATCCTCGTCACCGAACAGATTGCGTTGTCCGATGTCGCCGCGGCCAGCCGCCTGGTCGTAGTCTTCGTCACGCCGTACCTGGCGGCCGTGGCCGGGATCGTCGTCCTGACGGGGATTCCGGGCGATTTGCCGGTCGCGGCGCATCGGCTCATGGTCGCCGCCGTGGCTCTTGCCGTTGCCGTTCGCCATCCGTTTGCGCATCCTGTCGCCATGGTCATCGGTTTGGGGGGCAGAGGTCTTTTGCGACGCCTGTTTCGGCTTCTCGCCGGCCTTGCCCTGTTCCGCGGCGGTTGCCTGCGGGCCGGCCGCGGCCAGTTCCGTGTCGTCTGCGGAGCCGTCGGTACCCTGGGAGGCTGTCGGCTGCATGTTTTGGTTTTCCGCCTTTCCGGCGTTGGTTTGTTTATTCTGGGCCATGGGAAATCCTTCCGGGGGTTCAGGTCCACGGGCGGGCGTCGGGGCTGGGCGTTTCGGAGAACCCGTCCCAGCCTTTGCCCGCGTGCCGACAGTCTAGGATTCGGCCCATAAGGTTGGCATGGCGTTGGCGGTGTCTGACGATAAGGACGGCATCAAGGCCTGCCCAGCCGGTCCGCTTCCGCATCGTCTATGACGTCGCCGCGCAGGTTCTCGATGGCTCTTGCCGTCGTCTCCCGAATGATGCGCCGTGACCGGGCTTCGTCGCTGGTATCGAGGTCGGGCCGGCGGATCGCCATGGCATGGCGGCGCCGTGCGGCAGCATGGACCCGGCGAGACCCCGAACGCAATCGGGAGCAGGACGGCGCGGCCACGCCTACGGCCGCCAGCAGGATCGGCGCCGGGATATTGCGCTTGCCGGCCACGATCGTCAGCCCGATGGCGGCGATCGTGACGGCCAGAATTCGCCGGCTTTCCATGAATCGCGTAGCCGAAAGAGCGGGCGCAATTTTTCGCATGGCGATCAGTCTGTTAAGCTGAAAATCTGCTGTAAGGGCTGATGAAATCCAGGCCGGAACAACAGCGTTGGAATAAATTAAATGATTTATTCAATAGTGGCGTTGCGCTATGAAAACGCGTCGTCGCAGGATGCGGCCAAACATAACGATTCCTGGGGAAAACACGATGAAGATATCTGTTTCGATTGCCGCCGTGGCCGTGGCCTTGCTGGCCGGTTCCGCAATGGCCGCAGCGCCTGTTGTGTCGCCGGTTGCCAGCGCGCCCGCCGGCTTGAAATCTCTGCCGATGTCGATCGGCGGCCGTGTCCAGAAGACGAGTGACGCCTATACCTATCAATGGCCGGGCACCTATTTCGAAACGGCGTTCGATGGCCAGGCGGTCTATTTCAACGTCGGCAAGGGCGATGAAATCCTTCACGTCACGGTCGACGGCCAGGCGTCGGCGCCTGTGGTCAAGCCCGCGCCCGGCCTGTATGGCGTCGAAGGCCTGGCGAAAGGCAAGCACACGGTTCGCATCGAGGTCGTGACCGAAAGCCAGGCGGCGTCCGACGCATTCGGCGGGTTCTCCGCTGCGGCCGACGCCAGGCCCGTCGCCGTGGAGGCTCGCGCGCGCCAGATCGAATTCATCGGCGACTCGCACACCGTCGGCTATGGCAACATCTCGACGACGCGCGACTGCACCACCGACGACGTGTGGAAGACCACCGACAATTCGGTCGCCTTCGGACCGGTGACAGCGCGCCACTATAATGCCGATTATCAGGTCAACGCGATTTCCGGCCACGGCATAGTGCGCAACTACAACGGTTTTGCCGGCGACCCGGTGCCGGTCGCCTATCCCTACGTGTTGCTCAACCACGACACCCTTTACCAGGACGCCACGTGGCAGCCGCAGATCATCGTCATCGCGCTCGGCACGAACGACTTCTCGACGCCGCTGAATGCCGGCGAGAAATGGACGACGCGCGACCAGTTGCACGCCGACTATGAGGCAACCTACGGCAAGTTCCTGAAGGATCTGCGCGCCCGCAACCCCAAGGCTTACTTCATCCTGTGGGCGACCGACATGGCGAATGGAGAAATTGCCACCGAAGAGCGGAAGGTCGTCGATCAGTTCAAGGCGTCGGGCGACAATCGCATTACCTTTTTGCCTCCTTTCACCGGCCTGCAGATGACGGGATGCCATTGGCATCCGTCTGCCGCCGACGACAAGACGATCTCAGACGCGCTGGTCGGCTTTATCGATGCGCATCCCGACCTGTGGCAGGGGAAGTAGGGACGCGTTGACACTTGGGCGCCGGCCTGCGCAAATTGGCGCATGAGCTTATTCATGGTTGATGTCGAGAGCGACGGCCCGGCGCCCGGTCTCTTCTCCATGGTGTCGCTGGGATGCGTTCGCGTCGACCGGCAGATGACCACCACCTTCAAGGCGACCTTCGCGCCCATTTCCGACCGTTTCAATCCCGACGCCCTGGCGATATCGAATATCGATCGCGCGACGCACGAGGCCTATCCAGACCCGGCCTTGGGCATGGCGGCGTTCGCGGCCTTCCTGGAGGCGAACGCCAGGGGCCGTCCGGTCTTTATCGCCGACAACCTGGCCTTCGACTGGCAGTTCACCAACTACTATTTCCATCGTTTCGTCGGCCGCAATCCGTTCGGCCATTCCGGCCGGCGGATCGGCGATTTCTACGCGGGACTTGAGAAAAAGTTCGGCGCGGCAAGCGAATGGAAACAGTTCCGCCGGACCCGGCACACGCACGATCCGGTAGACGACGCCAAAGGCAATGTCGAAGCCTTGCTGCATATGGCCGATTTGCACGCTGTAAGGTTGCCGGATTGAGACGGGCGTTGTTATATATTCATTGTTCACTAGGCCGTGTGGACGAATTTTGTTGAGATGAAGATATAGGATTCCCAAAGAGAATCTGTTGTGATTCAAAGGATTCCGACTGAATTGTGAGTCGGAGCCGATGTCGACAAGAATGACGGAAGAAGATTGGGACCGT
>CAKZJB010000171.1 GCA_936940865.1 uncultured Asticcacaulis sp.
CTCCGGCAGCTTCCAAGCGAGATCCGGATCCTGAGAAGCCGCAGCGTTAAATTTCGACCAGTCGGTTTGGCCAGTCAGCGGATTTGTCACACCTGGATCGCCCAAGATTCGCCCATAGGCGCGACGGGCCGCGTAGTCCTGTTGCAGCCCCTGATTTTGCAGATCGAGGGTCTGCCCTTGGATCAGCTTGTTTTTCAGCGCGATCGCGTTCGCGGCAGTCTCAAGCGGCTGGCTAGGATCAGGCATTTTGCCGGACAAAATGATATTTGGGTCAAGGGCCATGTTAGCGGCCTCCCGTGGCGCTATGCACCGCGTAAAGCGCATCAAGAAAGCGATCCGTATCTGCAACCGCGTGATGATTTTGGATGGCCCACGCGTTCAACCCGGCAGGGTCGGATGGCAACTCTGCGACAATCTTCAAAAACTCTTCCGGCTTGGCGCGGCCGGCCGCCACCAGGTTAGCGCCGGCGCGAAGATAATCCTCGTGCGTTGCGTGCGGATTGGCCGCCAGCGGCGCAAGAGTTGCCCGCAGAGCGGCCAAATGGTCCTTTGTGGCGCGATATTTTTCGTCGTCAATTGGAACGACCTGGAATCGCGGCTCTTGAGGCTCGGGCGCCGGGCCTAGCAATTTATTGTGGTCGCCAGCGAGCGTGCGAAGGCGGCCCATAAGCCGACTGGAGGCCAATATGTCAGGTACTTGCTGATTTTGCTGCATGATCTCGCCAAGCGGTTAGTATCGGTTTCGTTGCAAGTGTACGCCTGTGCCGAAGACGAATGCAGTCCGCCGACATGATTTTCTGTTCCGGTTTTTGTCCCGGTTTCAGCTGACAGCCCCTACGCCGCACGCCGGACTTTTGGTTTATTTTTGGCTTCGCTCAGCCAGGGATGATCACGAGCGACTTCGCGCCATATCGCTTTTGCCTCTCTGGCCGTCAGGTCGTAGGCATCTTCAGCGTGTGCGCGCCATTTCCCCGAAAGCGGAATAGGACCGCCGAAGCTAAGGTGTTTTTGTACCGCTGCTTGCAGGTCGAGTTTCGCGGCGACCATTCCGTTCGCAAAATGCCTAGGCAACGGATTGGGGAATACACGCCTGATGTCCGCCGCCTTAAACACCATCCCTTGCCATAACCCGGACGCGCCTAGCTTGTCATCCGTGGCTTCCGGCAGGAAGGCTGCGTAAGGCCAGTGATCATCCGGAACATTGCGCGGCTCAGTCTCATTGGCGAACATACCAAGAGCCTTTATTCTCCGGCCACTACGAAGTGCCAATAATAAGGCCGCGCTCGGATCGATCTCAAAGACCCTAACAGGCTGTACCGCCAATTGGGAAAGGTCCCAAAGAGGGTAATAACGGTCAACCAACATCGACTCCCGGAGCGAAATCCAAAGGCGCGCCGTTGCGACGTCCCAGAAGGTAAAATCCGAAACCTTTGCCTTCTCCGTCATGCTGCGCCCCTTTCGGTGATCGAAAGAGCCGCAACAGTTGCCGAAGGCGCGTCTGCCCAATCTGTTCCCGCGACGCCCGGGATCTTCACTTGGACATCGATCATACGGCCTTCCCGTTGAGACCATCGCAAGACATCACGCGCTGTTGCATACGCAGCAGCCTGCCCGACGAACGACAGGTCGTTATCGCCGAAGATGATCAATCGCTGGACGCAAGCTGGCGGACGGAACTTTTGCATTCCGCCTTCGGAAATAGTCGCCCAGACAGGCACGCCGAAACGCTGA
Source organism: uncultured Asticcacaulis sp. (assembly GCA_936940865.1). Taxonomy (GTDB): domain Bacteria; phylum Pseudomonadota; class Alphaproteobacteria; order Caulobacterales; family Caulobacteraceae; genus Asticcacaulis. Next base: position 1,732 of record CAKZJB010000171.1, read on the forward strand.
CGAGCCCACAAGGCCGTTTCAATTCCTTCAGCGATACCCAGGACAGGTCCAGCAACATCCAGCCGTATCGCAGACCCATCGGGAATGGAACCAGCCATCACCTTTCGGCAAACAGAGAGGGGTGCCTTCTGCCCATCGTCGGTCAACCACGTGCGGTGAATGTTGGCCGCTTTGCCTTCGGGCGAGACGATTTGCGCGATCATGGCCGGCGCCATCCCCTCATCGTGCCTTAAGCTCGGCACATAGCGAAGTGCCGTTGGGTACGACGACAGGTTCAGCCCCCGGCTACGTAGATACAGGCCAACAGCGTCGCCATCGACAATCCGTTGGCCGCTCATCCAGACGGACTTCATCGCCTCTTTCAATTCGCGCTCGTCACGGCTCGGATGCGTATCGAGTTCCGCTTTTCCAATGACGCCTTCAATCATCGAAGCGGCGCCTTTGAAATCGACGCCGAATAGTTCCTGCACAAAAGTGATGCCGTCACCGCTGCCACAGCCGTTGCAGAAATATCCGCCGCCGTCGTTATGGTTGGTCCACCGAAATCTGTCCTTGCCGCCGCACATCGGGCAGGGTTGGTTGCGACGGTTCAGGACGCAGGCCTCAATGCCGAGCGCCCTGAGGATGTTGTACCACCGGCCGCGGCAACGGTCAGACAGTGGTTGCGTGAAGCGCGGAAAGGAAGGGTTAGGCCGCGACATGGACACCCTCCGTCTTCTTCCGCTTGGCGAATGCGATCTGCCTGGAGCGGATCCACGACCAGACTTCGGGCGTCGGGCGGCGTGCAGAAACCCAACGATGTGCGTTAGGCCACGTACCGACGGCTTGGCGGTACTGGTTGGCTGCCCATCCGTCCTGATACCCGTGCTCCTCTGCATAGCCCCTCAGTTGGCCGTAGAAATCGCCTAATGGCACCCACTTGTCGCCCATACGAACGGTGTTCTTCGGGCCGGACGCCTTGGTTCCTTTGCCGCGTAGTTCCGCCAGCGTCCCGTCGGCAATTTCGATTTTCGAAACAACAGCGGGCTTGAAGCCGCAATGCGGGCAGGTCGCAACGCGCGCAGGACGCAGGTACTGACACTGAGGGCATTCTTTCGGGACCGGTGCAGTCTTGGCGCTCTTGCTGTTGCGCTTTTCGCCGGAGTCCAACGTCTCGTGGTGGATGTCGGTGACGAAGCCAAGGCGGGTATGATTATCGGAGTGGTCCAAAATCAGGCAGTCCGTCTTGCCCTCGGCCGTGCGAAGGCCACGACCGACGATCTGGACGAACAGGCTTTCGCTTTTGGTCGGGCGGCATAGGCTGATGCAGCGGACGTCCCAATCGACGCCCGTCGTCAGAACACCGACATTCAGCACGACCTTGTAAATCCCCGCATGGAACTTTGCCGCGATATCTTTGCGATCCAGTTCCGACGTGTAGGCATCGACGTAACCGGCATTGATGCCGAAGACTCTTGGCGTGGGCGCGGTCTACAGCGAAGCAGAGCGTCGGACGGTTTTCCGCCAGGCGAACCCAAGACTCCACGACGTCCGCGATGAGCACGGGTTTGTCCATCGCTTTGGAGAGGTCGCCTTCATGGAACTCACCTGCTTTGGTCCGGACACCAGTCAGATCCGGATGCGACGGCGCGAACACGCGGAATGGCGAGAGGTAGCCGGCCTCAATCATCTTGGCAGTTGTCGAGCCGATCAGTAGCTTCTGCCAGAAATTGCCCATGCCAGCAGTCCAAGGCGTGGCGGTCAGGCCGACGACACGGACGGACGCCATCTCGGGCGACTTAAGCCACCCCAGGAGCGCCTTGTCCTGAAGATGGGCTTCATCGACCAGCACGAGATCTACTTCGGGCTTAGCGCGGCGACGAAGGGTCTGAACCGTGGCGACCTGGACGGGCTTTGTCGAGTCGGTCATTACGTGGTCGGCCTGCATCACGCCAACGTCGCGGATGCCATGTTCCCAGAAGCGCTGGACCGTCTGATCGACTAGAGCCTTGGCGGGGACAACGAAGATGACGCGCTTGCCCTTAGTCCTAGCCGAGGCAATGATTTCGGCAGCGATGATGGTCTTGCCGGCGCCTGTCGGCAGTTGAAGGACGATACGTCTGGCACCGGCCATCAGTGCCAGACGGGTCTCGATGATCGCGTCGAGTTGGTAGGGGCGAAGCTGAGTCATGCCGCGTCCTCCCAGCTGGGGTCCGTCTCTCCTACTGAGTTAGTATCTGAACCTTTCTCACGGTTAGGACCTTCACCATCACCTTCACCCGCGCGGGTGTGCTCGTCATGTGCAACGTCACGAGACACGTCACGTTGAACGTCACGTCCCTGAGCCTGACGAGCAAGACGGGCAGCCGTTGCTTTTTGGGTCCGGTTTTGCTGGGCCGCGAAGTTTTCCAGGGCCTTGATGATCTCGGCATCCAGATGCTCATCACGCCAATAACCGCCATCGACCACGAAGAACGGCTCCAGTGATGGACGGATTTGCATCCAGCCTTCCGCGCTAACACGGGCGATGTTCGCCATGCTATCGTTGGAATCCGTCAAGGGGCCTTGGTTGACCCAATAGGCCATCTTGATCAGGAGTAGGGCATCACGGCGCCGCGCATCGAGTGCAAGTGTGTCACGAAGCCAATCACCAACGTAAAGCGGCATCCAGGCCTTGATTGCGTCAGCTGGCTTTTTCGAGGAAGGCTTCATTGCGCCAGCCCTCCGAGACCGAGGACCCACGAACGCATTTCGGAGCCGACCGCAAACTGTGAGGCTTCCTGAATGATACGCTGGCGGACGGCTTCAACTTTGTCGGAGTTTGTGGTATAGCTGCGCGTATCGCTGTTGTGGCGATGAGATTTGGAGAAGGCCGGGCGGGTGGTGCTGCCCCGGCCTTTTTCGCGAAAGGACATCAGACCACCTCCTTGAGGAGCCTGCGGGCCTCCGACGCAGGAATTAGGCGGCGACCGCGGACACGGACCGACCGCAATTCGCCCGCAGCCATCATTCGATAAAGGCTGGGACGGCTAATGCCGATAATCTTGGAGAACGTTTGAACGGTGTAAGATAGTGGCGCTGGGTTGGCGCACAAATGCGGCTCGACAGTCATCGTTACGCGACCTCCCGATGGGAGTTCACGAATTTAAGAAGATCCTCGCGGGCAATGAGTCGTGCGCGGCCCACCTTAACGCTTAATAGAGCGCCCTCGGCCATGGCGCCAAAGATGAAGTTGCGGCATAAGCCTGTGGCTTTGGCCGCTTCTCCAGGCCGGAAAAACAGTTTGTCGGACTGGTTAGTGGGGGGGATTTCTGGCTGCTGTCCAAACGACATTGAATGGCTCCATACGAAACGGAGCCCAATGAGTAGACCTGATTTTCGGACGAAAAATCAGGGGCAAACCCGGAAAATTCTTCGCGGAATAACCCCCGTTTATTTTCGCAAATTCTTCACAGCTGTTTCAACGCTATCAACCGTCGGCATCGAAGGAGAACAATCAGTCTGGAATATTGCTCCTTGTGGCGCCGACCGGCCGACCGATGCCACTTCCAAGACAAATTCGACAAAGGGGGATGCCTGTTCGACACCACTGCGTTTTGGCCGCGAAATTGATGGTGACTTGCCGCGCATTACCTTCCACACGTGGGCCAGCAGCCCCACGAGGAGCGGAAGAGCTGGGTCGGAGCCTGGCTTCGCGTGCGCTAACACGGCCGGATTGACCTTCTCAGAAAGGAGCGCCGACAGTGTTGATAGTCGGCTGAGCGACGCCTGCAGCTCAACGCGTGAAGCGTCAGCTTTCATTAATATCTCCTGCGAAAGGTCGGATTTCCCGAACTGCTCTAAGTGAAAATTGTAATCCACTCCAAGTGTCATTGCCGTCACTAGCGTAGCTAAATGTTTTGCTTGGCTTTGTTGATGTGGATTTGTCGTATTGGCGGCTTGGGTCAGTTCGCGGATGTCTTCTACGATCTGCCGGGCATTTTTGCTAATTCTATCGAAGCGAGACTTGACCTCGGATGGCTTAAGTTTTTGGTACTTCTCGCCTTTCTTCATCCCAAGCAGCACCATAGGAATTACCAACATT
>CAKZJB010000172.1 GCA_936940865.1 uncultured Asticcacaulis sp.
ATCACCGCTGCGTCAGTCCCTGAGGCCACTTAAACCCGGTTCTTCACGGACGACTGATTCGCCCGAAGCGCGAGACGGAAGGGGGAGATGACGGAAAAACCAAGCTCGGAGGGAGCGGCGCTTCCGCCTTATTTCAGAACGTTCTAAAAATTCAGGCTGGCGGTGATGTCGCGTGAACAGGCGTCGACGAACAGCTTGTCGCTGGCGATCGGCTCGCGGCGGCGGATGTCCTCGATCAGCAGCTCGTAGATCGTGCTGTGCGGCAGCGGACCGGGGCCCAGCAGATCGCCGCGCGTGAAGTCCTTGGGACCGCGCGCCGTGATGCCGTTGTACAGGTTCGACCAGGTCAGCGTGGTGTGTGGCAGGTAGTGCTTGCTCACTTGGTAGCACTGGCCGCCGTTGGCCGCCTGGAAATCGAAAGCCATGGCGTAGATGTCCATGACTTCGGGTACGCCGACGGCGAACTGGTCGGCGTAGACGACGCCCATCTCGAGGTGGACGATCGGGCCGCGGTCGGCGAAGTAAATGCCCTTTTCCAAGCTTTCGCGCTGTATTTGGTGCCAGTCAATCTTCGCGTCGTCGATGGCCAGGTCCGGGCGGATGCGCACGATCAGGTCGTAGGCCTTCAGGTCGAGCAGGCCGGAAGCCGACTTGATCTTGTAATACATCTTCTGCGGGTTCGGCATCCCCTTGAAGGGATCCTGGCTGTCGTCCTCGACGACGACCTGTTTCGCGCCGTAGAAGGCTTTCAGCTCGTCCTCGGTCGCCTTGCCGGCTTCCGCCAGGCCCGCCGTCAGCAGCGGGTACTGACGCGTGAATTCGCCGAGCGTCCGCGTCAGGAAGTAGGTCTTGACCTGCTCGAGCAGTTCACCGTGGAAGCAGCGGTCGAGATTCTGCGCGGTCGGCGACTTGCGACCGATATCGGCCCAAGTATGAACGACGATATCGGCGTCGTGTTGGTCGAGCCCGAGCTTTTTCCAGGTCGGGAAGGCATCCTGGTAGCCGCGCAGCTGGCCCGACACGCAGACGCCGATCTTCAGTTTGCGGTCCCGAGGCGCGGGCTTGAGGCCCGACAGGGTGGCGCGCACGATGTCGCGGTTCTTCTGGACGCGCGCCAGCGCCGCCGCCGCGGTCGTCGGGATGGCCTTGGCGTCCTCGGCGACCGAAATCGTCCGGGGCGCAGTCTCGGCCGACTTGTTGCCGAGCAATTTCTTCAGCGACAGCCCGTTGCGGCCGTTGCCGTCGCCTTCGGCACCGGCCAGGACCGGCACGTAACCGCGGTCATAGGCGAGGTCGAACAGCTGGGTCAGGAACTGGCGCTCGGGATGCTCGGGAGACGGCTCCAGCAGTTTTTCGAAGTTGGTGTCGTGGTCGATCCTGGTCCATTCCGGCGACAGGTAGAAATAGGCTAGCACGTACTCGTTGGCGTCGGCCGAGGCCTTGACGTCGCCAAGGATATCGTCGGTGAGCACGCGCTTGTCGCTGCCGGCGAAGCGCAGGAGGCGCGAGAAAGGCGTCTCGGTCCTGAGCCCGTCGAGCCAGGGCAGCGACGTTTCGCGCAGGGTCTGGAACCCGGCTTTGTCGGTATAGTGCAGGGTGGCCAGCCGCCCGCAGATGTCGTTGAGCAGTTCCATCGACACGTCCGACAGCTCCGACAGCTCGTCGTAGATGGTGGTGCCGAGGATGCGGCTGCACGCCTCGTCCTTCAGCGCGGCGCTGAGCAGGCGGAAGGCGATGCTGAAGCGGGCCTCGGCCTTGATATTCTTGCGCGGGAAGGTCAGCCAGTTCTCCGCGGCCTGGGTCAGGTTGTCCGACGTGATGCTTTCGCCGACCACGAGGTCGAGCGCCAGGTCGGGATAGGCGGCCTGGAAGTCGCGGCGGTCGCGCGCCACCGCCATAATTTCGGAATAGCGGTTCTGTGCTTTCAGGTGCTGCACATGCGCCAGCGCGATTTCCGGCGCGGCGGGGAAAAGGCCATAGGCCTCCTGCACCATGGCGTCGGTCTCAGCGACCGCCCCGGCGGCCGAGGCGCACCAGATCGACCAGTACCACACCCAGACATTGTCGGGCATGTCGGCACGCGCGCGGGCGCCGACCGCCATCGCCTCGGCCTTGCGGTCGCGCTGCGACAGAGTCGTCATGTAGAAGATGACCAGGGTGAAGTGCTTGCGGCACAGCTCGTAGGCCTGGCCCATGATCTTCAGTGCTTCATCGGGCTTGCCGGCGCCGGCCAGGGCACGGGCTTCGCGTTCGACGACGCTGCCGAGGTCGCGGACGAAGGTGTCGATCGGCGCGATGACTTCGGCCAGGCGGCCGGCGCGGATGAGGCTTACGAGATCGGCTTCGATTTTTTCGACGGACGGGACGATGGCGCTGGGTTTCATACGCGGCCTGGCTTCTTTCTGCTTACTGAGCCGTGCTCAGCGTCTTGTTTATGTCGATCCACTGCGGCATCTGCTCCAGCTTGTCGCGGCCGAAGGCTTCGAGCGCCGCATATTCGTGCTCGATGAAGCTGTTCAGCGAGTAGAGGTGCGGCCGGTCGGGCGACTTGAAGTAATATCCGCTGGAATAGGACAGGCCGTGCTCCAGCGCCACTTCCGGATAGACCGGGAAGACCGACGAATAGGCGAGGGTGTTGGGGTAGGCGAGGGGATTCCACGGCAGGTCGTATACGGTCGTGACCAGCTTGTCGGCCGCCAGGCGCTGGCTGATGCGTTTGGCGTATTCGAAGAAGATTTTGGTCGTCGGGTGGTTGTTCGCGAAGAACAGCATTTCCGACTTGACCGCCGAGAAGATCATGTCGGTGATCTGGATGTCGCTCTGGGCGTCGAGCATGACCAGGCGGTCCTGCGAGCGCTTGTACTCGTTGAAGAGGTCGAGTTTGGCCATGAAGGACGAGTTGAACAGCGAACGGGTCGTCGCCTGGTCGAGGCCCTTCATGAAGCCGGTCAGCACGATCTTGCTGTGGTAATCGCCCATCGGCCCCGTACAGCGGCCCGCGAAGCCGCCGATATAGGTCAGGTCCGGCGTCGTGCCCGAGAAATAGACATTGGTGTAGATATAGACCGGCACGCCGGAGAAGGATTCGCGAATCTTGTCCTTGGCCATGTCGAGGAACAGCTCGCTGAGCGGCGGCGACAACACCGCGTCGTATTCGTGCTTGCGGGCCATCAGGTCCGCGATGCGCTCCGGACGGTGCTCGGGTGCCAGGGTTTCGAGCTGGAAGGCCTCGAATTCGGTGTCTGGGCACATCGAATTGAGGAAGAAGCCGTAGCCGGCGGTCTGGCAGCTGCCGATGAGGAGGATTTTGTTTTTCATGCCAATGTCTCTACACTAGGACGAGGCCGCAAGGAAAGCGGACGGCGGGATTGTCAGGCTTGCGGGGCCTTGCGCTGCAGAAGCGCGGCTTCGAGCTGACGGCGCATCAGGTTGATTTCGGCTTCCATCGACTGCACGTACGAACTTTGCTCCGCCATCTGGATACGCCCCTGGTGCGGCGTGTTGAGGATGATGTCGGGGTGCGGCACGTCCATGACCGGCTGGTAGTCGGGGAAGGCGGTGGCGATCCGGGACTGGTAGTCGCTGGCGGCGATACGCACGTCGTCCGGCGTCGCGCTCTGGCGCGCGATGAAACGGTCCATGTACTTGTCGCGCTTGAAGCGGCCGGTCACCAGGGCCTGCGCCCAGGTCAGGCTGTTGAAGGAGTTGCCGCCGTATTCCGGTCGGGAGATGAAGTCGAGCAGGGGGACTTCGCCCGACAGCAGGTCGACGATCGAGAAGGGTTCGAAGCTCTTCAGGCGATCCTCGGCGTGGACGATCGAGGGCGGCACGAAGCCGATGTGGTAGTTGGCCAGCAGTTCCTTCGCCATGTTGAAGAGGACGTCGTACCAGAAGTCGCTTTCCCACAGGATCGCCTTCAGCTCGGCATTGCGCTCGGGCGAATGCTTGCCGCGCTGAAGGCGGCCGTAGAGGTACAGGACCGGGTTGGCGTTGGCGACAGGACCCAGGTGAAAGAACTGCTCCGTGGCCAGTTCAGAAAAGACCCATTCCAGCTTCACGTCGGCGTTGCACAGACGATAGATATCTTCCTTGTAGCCGTAGAAGAAGACGTCGTTGAGGAAGAAGGGCCACGTGATGAGGCCCGAATGGCACCATACGCGGTTCTTGTAGGCGGTCGGCGTGAGGTCGATGCCGCCGCTCTGGTCGACCCACGAATCGCGCAGGATGGCGTCGAACGCCTCGTTGAGCGGCGCAATGTCCGGACGCATGCGCATGACCTTGGCGCCGTCGGGCACATGCTGCAGTGCATAGACCCAGCACAGCGCCTGGTGAAGGATGTAGCCCGGCATGCGCAGATTGGGCTCGGGCGACTCGACCAGGATCGCGCCCAGGTCCTTATAGGTGTCGAGGACTTCGGGATACTTCTCGAACTCGCCGCGCCAGGTGCTGAAGACGATGCCGTCGACCAGGCCGAGCCCCCTCATGCGCTCGAGCTGACGCGCCTGCTTGTGCGCGACCTCGGCGTCGCGGACTTGGCCGGAAAGAAAAACCCAGGACATTACTATACGTCTCCGTGAAACATTTTCCCCACGGGGCTGGGGTCTGAAATGGACGGGGCGGCGACCTTGCCGCCAGCGTTTATGACGCCGTTGACCATTGGGCAAATAAACAGGGCGTTTTTATAGCTAAGTGCGTCCCGGTTATCGAGACTGTGAACGGCGGCGGTGAGAAATGTGCTCAGGTCGCGGAACATATAGACCCCGGCAGAGGCATTGTCCGAAATAACGACCTTTTCCCGCGCTTCGACGACGCGGCCGTCCTCGATCCTGAGATAGGAGTAACAGGCGTCCGACGCTTTAAAGACCGGAACCACGGCATCGAACCCTTCACCAATCAGGGCTTCGGGATCTTCCGGGCCCGTGGCGAAGACGATGTCGGCCAGATCGACGATCAGCGGCTCGCCGGGTGCGGTCAGCGCCATCGCCGCCAGCACCGAGAACAGGGCCCCGCCGGTGAGGTCCGACAGCACGACGGTGCGACTGCCGGGCCAGGTCGCGGTCAGATAGGCCTCGAGCCGCGGAAGGTCGGGCACTTCGCGCACGACGAAGATATAGTCTTGCGGTGCCAGACGACGCGACCAGGCGCGTCCGCGCAACGCGCGTTCGAGGATAGTCTGCCCGCCGACCTCGAAGAGCGGTCTCAGGCCGTAGGCGTCAGTCTGCAGATCCGGGCCCGCGAGCGGGACTATGCACTTCATCGCGTCAGATCAGTTCAAGATACCGGTTGAGGTCGTCCGGGGTGCCGATTCCGTGCATCGCGTCGGGTTCGACATAGTAGACGCCGATCTTCTGTCCCGACTTGATCAGGTAGTTATAGACCGGACAGACGTAGAACTCGTTGTTGACGCGGTCGTTAAGCGCGATCATGTCGACAGCGGCGTTGACGAAGTCCTGGGCGCGGCGGAAATAGTATAGTCCCACCGTGGCGATGTCGGAGATGGCGACCTTTTCCTTGACCTCGGCGACCAGGCCCTGGCTGTCGAGGCTGGCGAAGGACCATTTCGGGTCGCGCGTCGGGTCCTTGAAGACCAGGATCGAGCCGTCCAGCCCCCGCGCCTCGGCGTCGCGGACATAGTCCTCGCAATTGAATTCGACGATCTGATCGCAGTTGGCGATGAGCAGTGGCGCCTCGGGATCGAGATGTTCGCGCGCCGTCAGCACGGTGCAGGCGGCACCTTCGGTCACCCTGTCGATCGGCGAGAAGATGACGTCGGCGCGTGAATTGAGTGCCCTGTAGATCGCCGGCTC
>CAKZJB010000173.1 GCA_936940865.1 uncultured Asticcacaulis sp.
CCGACACAACCAGGATCGCGCCGTCCATCTGCGCGGCGCCGGTGATCATGTTCTTCACGTAGTCGGCGTGGCCCGGGCAGTCGACGTGCGCATAGTGGCGGTTCGTCGTTTCATATTCGACGTGCGCCGTGTTGATGGTGATGCCGCGCGCCTTTTCTTCCGGAGCCGCGTCGATTTCGTCGTACTTCTTCGCCGTCGCACCGCCCGACTTCGCCAGGACCATCGTGATCGCCGCCGTCAGCGTCGTCTTGCCATGGTCAACGTGGCCGATCGTGCCGATGTTGCAGTGGGGTTTATTACGGTTGAATTTTTCCTTGGCCATATCTCATTTCCGCGGTGCGCGGACCTTCAGTCGGTTAGGGGTTTCAAAAAAGTGTGCGGCCCGTAGCACACTCTGCGCCACGGGCCAAGCGGGTTTGTTAGGCGTACTTCTTGATCACTTCGTCGGCGACGTGCTGCGGCACGGGCTCATAGTGATCGTAGACCATGGTGAACTGGGCGCGGCCTTGGCTCATGCCGCGCAGGGTGTTCACGTAGCCGAACATGTTGGCCAGCGGAACGAAGGCGTCCACGACAATGGCGTTACCGCGCATGTCCTGGCCCTGGATCATACCACGGCGGCCGTTGAGGTCGCCGATGACCGAACCCAGGTATTCTTCCGGCGTGACGACTTCGACCTTCATGATCGGCTCGAGCAGCTTCGGGCCGCCCTTTTCACGCAGTTCCTTGAAGGCGGCGCGCGCGGCGATTTCGAAGGCCAGGACCGACGAGTCGACGTCGTGGAACGCGCCGTCGATCAGGGTCGCCTTGAAGTCGATCAGCGGGAAGCCGGCCAGCAGACCGTTTTCCTTGGCCGATTCCAGGCCCTTGACGACGCCCGGGATATATTCCTTCGGGACCGCGCCGCCGACGATGGCCGACTCGAACACGAAGCCCGTGCCGGGCTCGCCCGGCTCGAACACGACCTTGATACGGGCGAACTGGCCGGTACCGCCGGTCTGCTTCTTGTGCGTGTAGTCGATTTCCGCCTTGCGGGTGATCGATTCCCGATAGGCGACCTGCGGCGCGCCGATATTGGCTTCGACCTTGTAGGTGCGCTTCAGGATGTCGATCTTGATGTCGAGGTGCAGTTCGCCCATGCCCTTCAGGATCGTCTGGCCCGACTCGTGGTCGGTCGAGACGGTAAAGGACGGGTCTTCGGCGGCCAGCTTCGACAGGGCGACGCCCAGCTTTTCCTGGTCGGCCTTCGACTTGGGCTCGACGGCGATTTCGATAACCGGCGCCGGGAATTCCATGCGCTCGAGGATGACGGGCGACTTCAGCGGATCGCACAGCGTGTCGCCGGTGCGGGTGTCCTTGAGGCCGGCCAGGGCGACGATGTCGCCGGCATAGGCTTCCTTGATGTCTTCGCGGTTGTTCGAGTGCATGAGCAGCATGCGGCCGACGCGCTCGCGCTTGTCGCGGGTCGAGTTGAGCAGGCCCATGCCGGTCTCGAGCTTGCCCGAGTAGATACGGCAGAAGGTCAGCGAACCGACGAAGGGGTCGTCCATGATCTTGAACGCCAGGACCGACAGGGGCTCGTCGTCCGAGGCCTTGCGCTCGACGGGCTCTTCGGTCTTGTAGTCGATGCCCTTGGTCGGCGGAATGTCGACCGGCGACGGCAGGTAGTCGACGACGGCGTCGAGCAGGGTCTGGACGCCCTTGTTCTTGAAGGCCGAACCGCAGAGGATCGGGAAGAAGGACGAGTGCAGCACCGCCTTGCGGATGCACTTCTTCAGCACCTCTTCCGACGGCTCCTCGCCGTTCAGGTAAGCTTCCATGGCTTCGTCGTCGAGCTCGACGGCGTTGTCGATCAGGTACTGACGGGCTTCGTTGGCCTTGTCGACCAGGTCGGCCGGAATTTCTTCGTCATGATAGTTGGCGCCAAGACCGTCATTGTCCCAGACGACGGCCTTCATGCGCACGATGTCGACCAGCCCCTTCAGCGCCGATTCGGCGCCGATCGGGAACTGAATCGGCACAGCCTTGGCGCCGAGGCGGTCGCGGATCGACTGGACCGACTTGTCGAAGTCGGCGCCCAGCTTGTCCATCTTGTTGACGAAGACGATACGCGGAACCTTGTACTTGTCGGCCTGGCGCCAGACGGTTTCGGTCTGCGGCTCGACGCCGGCGTTACCGTCGAGAACGGCGACCGCGCCGTCGAGGACGCGGAGCGAACGTTCGACTTCGATGGTGAAGTCCACGTGGCCCGGGGTGTCGATGATGTTCAGGCGCTTGCCCAGCCAGAAGGCGGTCGTGGCGGCCGAGGTGATGGTGATGCCGCGTTCCTGCTCCTGCTCCATCCAGTCCATGGTGGCGGCGCCGTCGTGGACTTCGCCGATCTTGTGGCTCTTGCCCGTGTAGTACAGGATGCGCTCGGTCGTGGTGGTCTTGCCGGCATCGATGTGGGCCATGATGCCGAAATTGCGATAGTCTTCGATCTTGTGACTGCGGGGCATTGGAAAGCCTCAAAACTTGGTGGATGGTCGCCCCGACGCGTCAGGCAAAGGGGCCAAAAACTTCATTTCAGTTGCAAACAGCGCGGGCGGTTTAGCTCAAACCGCCCGCGCTTCAAAGCAATATTTTGCGCGCGCGAAGCGGGTTTCCCCGCCCCGCCCGTTCGCCTTACCAGCGGTAGTGCGAGAAGGCGCGGTTGGCTTCGGCCATCTTGTGCGTGTCTTCACGCTTCTTGACGGCGGTGCCGCGGTTGTTGGCGGCGTCGAGCAACTCGGCGGCCAGCTTTTCCGTCATGGTGTTTTCGCCGCGCTTGCGGGCGGCGTTGACGAGCCAGCGGATGGCCAGGGCGCGGCGGCGCTCCGGACGGACTTCGACCGGGACCTGATAGGTCGCACCACCGACGCGGCGCGAGCGGACTTCGATCGACGGAGCAACATTATCGAGGGCCGAGTGGAAGGTCTCGATCGCGGTCGCGTCCTTCTTCTTGGCTTCCAGGATGTCGAAGGCGCCGTAGATGATGTTCTCGGCAACGGCCTTCTTACCTTCGTACATGACGTAGTTCATGAACTTGGTGACGACCAGATCGCCGAACTTGGGATCGGGGAGGACTTCACGCTTCTCTGCGCGGTGACGACGTGACATCTGTAGTGCTCCTTACTTCGGACGCTTGGCGCCGTAGTGCGAACGGCGTTGCTTACGGTTCTTGACGCCTTGCGTATCGAGCACGCCGCGCAGGATGTGGTAACGGACGCCCGGAAGGTCCTTGACGCGGCCGCCGCGGATCAGGACCACCGAGTGTTCCTGCAGGTTGTGGCCTTCGCCCGGGATGTAGCACACGGCTTCGATCTGCGAGGTCAGACGGACCTTGGCGACCTTACGGAGCGCCGAGTTCGGCTTCTTCGGGGTCGTCGTATAGACGCGGGTGCAGACGCCGCGGCGCTGCGGGCAGCCCTTCAGGGCCGGAACCTTGTTGCGGACCGGCTTGGGGTGGCGCGGCTTGCGGATAAGCTGGTTGATTGTAGGCATCTTGAGCGATGGCTTTCCTGGTATGAGCCTGTGCCGTTTGGCCGGAGGGCTCGGTTTCGATAGACAGTTTTGAGGCCCGGACAAAACAAACACAAAAGCCGCAACCTGCGCTCTGGAGGTTACGGCGGGCACTCAGGCCCTTGCGTCTGTTCGGATCGGGACGGCCCGAAAAACAGGCCACCTCGAAATTGGTGGGCGGGCTATATAGGACCGCGGGCGTGCGGTCAAGCGGTTTGGCCCGCCCCTGGCTTATTTCATCCGCGCCAGAACGACCGCCGATTTCGCCCGGACCGTCGTGGCCGCATATCCGTCGGCTGCCACGGTTTGCGCCGTGTCAGACAGGTTGATCGCCACCAGCACCTGATCATCACCTTGGGTACGGGTGAAGACCAGAGTCGGATCGCCGGCTTTCGACAGCAGTTTGAAATCGCCGGAGCCCAACACGGGATGGGCACGGCGCATATTATAAAGCATTGTGTACCAGGCCAGCAGCGACGACTTGTCGCCGCTTTCCGTCGCGACATTCATGGAAGCGAAGTTGATCGCCGGATCGCGATAGGGCTTCGCGGACGAGAAGCCTGCCGACGGCCCCTTCCCTTCCCAACTCATCGGCGAACGCAGCCCCGGATCGTTATAGGCGCCGCCATTGCTCATCCCGATCTCCTCGCCGTAGTACGAGAACGGCGTCGACGAGGCCAGGATCGAGATCGCCGCAGCCACCTTGTAATCGTCGATGCCGTTGACGCCGAACTGGTTGATCAGGCGGTCGCCGACATAGGCGTCGTGGCTTTGCAGGGCCAGGGGCATGGCGTCACGCATCGGCGACTGCAACTGTTTGACGACGGCATCCGAAACGACACCCTTCCTGGCGCTGTCGATGATGGCCTGTTGCGTGCCGTAGGCGAAGGCGTGGCCGCAGGCATCTATATACATTTCCGGTTTTTCAGAAACCTCGCAGATCATGTAGCGGTTATCATAGCCATCGAGCGTGGCCTTGAGGCGGGCGACAATTTCATGATTTTTGGAATTATTGAAATAGGCTGTCGGCCCATCCTCGATCAGCATGGTCACCGCGTCCAGCCGGAAACCGTCGACCCCCTTGTTCATCCAGAAGCGCATCGTGTCCTGAAGATATTGGACGACGCGCGGATTCTTGAGGTTGAAGTCGGGCATCATATCGTCGAAGACGCCATAGAAATATCCGTCCGCGCCCTTTACCTTGCGCCACGGGCCCCACTGGAAGCCCGGCCATTTCGGATCCTGGTCGGCGAAGATATACCAGTCGCGGTACGGGCTCGATTTCGACGACGACGCATCGAGGAAAATCGGATTGGTCGCGGCCGAGTGGTTGACGACGAAATCGAGAATGACGCCTATGCCGCGCTTGTGCGCCTCTTTCACGAAGGTCTCGAAATCGGCCATGGTCCCGTATTCCGGATTGACCGCGCGATAGTCGGCGACGGCATAGCCGTGGTCATGGTCGGCCGACGGCATCATCGGCATCAGCCAGATGCCCGTGATCCCCAGGCTCTTGAGGTAATCGAGGCGTGAAGTCAGGCCCCTGAAGTCGCCGACGCCATCACCGTCGCTGTCCTGGTAGGAGCGGACGAAGATTTCCATGAAGGCCGCGTTCTTGTTCCAGCCGGGCGGAAGATCGCTCTGCCTGTGGGTCACCGGAACCGCGGAAACATCGATGCCTGCCCGGGCGGTGCCGGCAAACGCCAGCGCCGCCAATGCGGCCAACCCTGCTGTGCGCCACGTTTTCATGATTTGCTCCCTGCATTTTTCAGACAGGGTGCCACGCGTCTCGCAGCTTGTCCGGCAGAATACGTATTCGCCTAACGATAGTGGATACGAATGCCGTGCCAGGCCGGCTCGAAGGTCAGGACCTTGCCCCCCTTGTGCGTGATCAGGAGCTCGCTTTCCGACGCCCAGCGCGCCTGGACCTTGGCATCCGCATCGAAGCTGACGACCGTATGGCCGCCCCCGCCGCCCTCGTGCATCATGATGCGCTGCCGGGGGGCGCCGCCGAAGCACGATACCGTTGCCACATCGACATCGATCGATCCTTGCGGCGACGTGACCGTGCTGTCGATTTCGCGCGTGCACAGGGGCGCCGCGGCATGGTCGAACATCGACCAGGTGGCAAAGGTCACCGCGATGGCCAGGCACCCGGCCGCCAGGCCGGCATACCAGTACCAGTGATGATGTTCTTCAGGATGGACATAGCCGTGCGGCACGTGATGGGGCTCCGCGGCCTCATGCGGCGCAGGATGGTGATCGGCAGGCATGGGCGTCGTCATGACAAAACCTCAGGACCGAGATGGCCCGAGTGTGCGCTTCGCGGATTTCCGAAACATTAAGATCGCATAACGACCTTTTTCGCGGCCTTGCGGAGCGTCGCTCCCTTGCGCGGCCGCTTCTCGCGAATGTCCTCGATCTCTTCCTTAGCTTCCGCGGCGACGCGCGCAAACTCTTCCTGCACTTCCTGCAACTCTTCCTCGCTCATCTCGTCCATGTTGATCAGCGAGGTTTCCGCCGTCTCGACCGCGCGGATCAGTTCGTCGAGCTTGAGCTGGATCAGCTTGGCGTCGCGGTTCTGCGAATTCTGGATCAGGAAGACCATCAGGAAGGTGACGATGGTCGTGCCGGTATTGATGACCAGTTGCCAGGTATCAGAGTAGCGGAAGACCGGCCCGGTAACCGCCCATACGACGATCACGCCCAGGGCCAGGACAAAGGCCCCGGGACTGCCGGTCCAGTTGGACGTCGCCTGCGCGAAGGCGGTGAACCATTTCTTTTTGTATTCGCCCTGGTGTTCGCCCGGACCGGCGGCGTTCATTGTGTTTGCCATGCCTCACCATGCCTTGCCGGGGCGCTAAGGCGAAATCCACCTGACTTCGGCCAGCCGTAAAATTTCCCTCAACCAACTGGCGCATCGCTTCCTTACGTTTGAGCGGCGGCTCGTCATTCCATCGTTACGACGTTTTCGCCATCATCCTCAGGACAGCGACGACGCTTTTCGAAGCCGGAGTATCCCATGGACATCTACAGCTACATTCAGCGCGACCACCGCAAGATTGCGGAGTTGATGGACGACCTTCTGGCCATCAATCTGTCGGCGGTGCAGCTGAACATCTTCGATCGCATAAAGACCGAACTGGAATTGCATGCGGCCTCGGAGGAGCAGACCTTTTATGCCGCCCTGGAAGAGGCCAGCCGCAAGGCCCGCGTCGAGGACCGCGTCGTCCACGCCAAGGCGGACCACGACGAAATCCGCGAACTGCTGGCCAATCTGTCCCGGGAATCGATCGCCGGCCCGCTCTGGATGGAGAAATTCGGCGAGCTCAAACACGCGGTCGAGCACCACGTGAAGGAGGAGGAAGGCGAGATTTTCACCAAGGCGCGAAATCTTTTGTCACGCGATCAGGCCAACCGACTGGCGCGGGACATGGACCGGGTCAAACGCCGCCTGAACGTGCCGCAAAGCGAAGATGCGGCCAGCCTCAAGCTTTGAAAAAACCACGCGGACACGACGGCCTTCCTACTTCGGCGTATTGGCGCCGGGACCGTGCTTCGCTTCTTCATCGGGTGTCGCCAGAACAGGCTGCCACAGCGAACCATTCATCCGGACATTGTTTGCCGTCATCTCGGCATTGGCGATGAAGGACGCCCTGGCGACGTTATCGAATACGCAGTTGCGGACCTCTATGGCGGTAACGACGTCGTCCTTGTAGCCGGCGATGTCGAAGGCCCGGCGGGCCTTTTTGCACACCACGTTTTCGATGCGCACATGGCCGAAACGCGGATTGTAGGCCCCGCCCCGGCCTTCGCCGTAGTCGAGCGTCACCTGGACGATATCCTCAGCCACCTGGTCGACCAACACATCGCGGAAGACGATGTTTTCGACATAGCCGCCGCGATACGAGTTCGACTTGATGCGCAGCGCCCGGTCAAGGGTCGGGCTGCCCATATGACAGTCGCGGACATAGATGTTGCGAATGCCGCCCGACGCTTCCGATCCCAGCGACACGCCGCCGTGGCCGCCGATCATCTGGCAGTTGCGGATGACGATGTTTTCCGACGGGACGCCGACGCGGCGGCCGTCGTGGTTGCGCCCGCTCTTGATGGCGATGCAGTCGTCACCCGTATTGAAGGTGACGTTTTCGATCAGCACGTCGGCGCATGATTCCGGATCGCAGCCGTCATTGTTGGGGCCCGTAGAGTCGATATGGACGCCGCGCACGGTGATATTGCGGCTGAGCACCGGATGGATTTCCCACATGGGCGAGCCGACGATGGTAATGTCCTCGATCAGGACATTCTTGCAGCGATAAGGTTGGATGAAGTTGGGCCTCAGCTTCCAGTCGCCACCGAAGACGCGCCTTTCGGGCGGGATGCCCTGGGCGGCCATCTTGCCGAGCGTATCGACGGCATTGCCGAATTTGGGATCGCGCGCGTGGCCGGCCCAGTCCCACCAGTGCGTCCTGTCGGCCTGGCCGTCCAGCGTGCCCTTGCCCGTGATGGCGATATCGCTTTCGCCGAAGGCGTAGATGAAGGGCGAATAGTTCATGCACTCCACGCCCTCGAAGCGTGTCAGCACCAGTGGATAGTCGGCCGGGTTTTGCGAAAAGGCCAGCGTCGCGCCTTCGGCGAGATGGAGATTGACCTTCGATTTCAGAACGATCGGACCGGTCGGCCAGCGTCCGGCCGGTACAACAACCCGTCCCCCGCCGGCGGCGTTGCAGGCGACGATGGCATCCGCGATGGCCTGGCTGGTCTTGCCCTGGTCGCCGGGCGACGCGCCGTGGTCGCGGATATCGAAATCCCGCTTCGGGAACAGCGGCGCCTTGATGCGCTTGAGGATCGCCAGCGCCGGCGCCCAGCTGTCGGCGCCACCAGAGGTGCGCGCTAAAGTCTCAAGCGGCAGAAGGAGTGCGACGGCGGTTCCACCCAATACGGCGCGGCGCGAAATCGAAATCGGCATTGGTTCTCCCTTGTATTCGTTTTCAGGGAGCCTAGCCGGATATGACACCGGTGCCAACGGCTATTTTATGATGGTTTTGAAACTCAGATATAAACCACCCGAAACCGCCAGTGCGGGCAAGGTCGCGCCCAGAGCCGGCAGGTACTGAACGATGGCGTAATAGGCCGCGACGCCCGAAACCCAGCACGCCAGCGCCGCCCAGTTGACTGCTGAAATACGCTCCGCCGCCATCCGCTTGCGCACCAGGAAATGGTCGGCCAGCAGCACACCATAGAGAGGCGCGAACACAGAGCCGATCATGTAAAGAAAGTTCACGAACTGCCCCATCGGCA
>CAKZJB010000174.1 GCA_936940865.1 uncultured Asticcacaulis sp.
GGTGTGGCCGATCAGCCCGCGCAGGCCGCGGCCCAGTTCCAGGCACAGCTTGGGCAGCTGCGTGGTCTTGCCGGAGCCGGTCTCGCCGCACAGCACCACCACCTGGTGCTCGGCGATGGCCTTGACCCGGCCGCGGTCGTGGCCGTCCTCGGTCAGCCGCAGCAACTCGCCGATCATGCGGCGCTTGTCTTCCCTCGACAGGGCTTCGCTGACCTTGGCGCCCCAGAAGCCCTTGACCGTCACCTGCTTGAAGATCAGGTCGCCCGACGACAGCTGCATGGGCTCGCCCTTCATCGAACCGAACGAAACCAGAAGGCCGTTTTCGCCGAGCAGGGCCAGCAGGTCGCCGCTGGCCTGGCCGCCGATCGAATCGACCCCGGCGCGGATGGGCGCGCCTCCGGTCAGGTCGCGCACCTTGTCCCGCCAGCCGGCTTCGGCGGTCGACACGGCATTATCCACGCCCGCTTCAGCCAGTTCCGCCACGCCGGCATCGCGGCGGACAAGGTTGATCGTATGGATGCCGCGCGCCCTGGCCAGCATGGCCAGGGTCTTGCCGACCGCGCCATTGGCCGTGTTCTGGATAATCCAGTCGCCGGCCTTGACCTCAAGGAACTCCAGCAACATCAGGGCGCTCAGCGGCATGGCGATCAGTTGTGCGCCGGACTCATCCGGGATCACGTCCGGCAAGGGTACCAACAGGGCGGCCGGAGCAATGAAATACTCCGCCCAGGTCTCATGGACGCCGGCCACCACGATGCGCTGGCCGATCGTCACACCTTCGACGCCCTCACCCAGGGCGTCGACAATGCCCGCGGCCTCGCTGCCGCCGATGGCGGGGAGCGCGGGCTTGTAGCCATAGCTGCCGCGCACGGTCCACAGGTCGTGGTTATGGATCGGCGACAACAGGGTGCGAATACGGACCTGGCCCTTGCCAGGCTCAGGCAGCGGGCTTTCCCCCATAGCCAGGACTTCGGCGGGATCTCCGAACGTGGTGTGAATGACGCTGCGCATGACGGTCTCCTGAAAAAGGTGTCGTGCACATAAGCAGCCATGCGACGCCCGCCAAGGGCCGACGATTTTTTATCAGGGCTGTCCATGGGTTCCTGGGGGAGGAAATGCGCCGATTTTGCGCCCTCATTTTGCGACGCAGCAAAAACCGGCAAAAAAACACCGGTTTGCCACACTGCTGTCACAGGCCGGGCCTATCCGATTTTGTCGTTCTTGAGCCCTTGCCGGATAAGGTGTAATCTCACTCTTTCCCGGCGGCCGCGGAGTATGCGATGCTGACCCTGCTTCATACGAAATTCGGTATCGGTCCCCACCACTGGCAGGCCATGGGCGAGGAAAAGCTCTACGCCCCTGAAGATCCGTCGGTGCATACGGCGACCAAAATCCGCAAGCGTTGCGCCTGCGGCATGGTGCTGACGACGCTGGAAACCACGGGCCATGTGGCCGCCCCCAAGAGCCCGATGGCTACACAGATTTTGTAAACGCTCTGCTGTTACCTTATCCCCAGGGGCAGGGAAGAGTAACATGAGTATGCCTTACCGAATGAACGTGTTTGTCGACGACGATCGCAAGGTCATGGTCCTGCGCGTCATAGGCCCCATGCCGGGTCCGGAATATGCCGAACGGCTGTTCGAGGCCTATGCCGGCGTTCCCGATGCCTGGAACTATGCTCGTCTGATGGATTTCCGCCGCTTCGACGGCATGATCGGTTTCGACGATGTCGAAACGATCGTCGAGCGCTGGAATGCGATCACTGCCGGGATCGATTATCATTCCAAGGTCGCCGTGGTCAGCATCGATCCGCTGGACGGCGTGCGCGTCCCGGCCGTATCGCCGCAATTTCCCAACGAAACCCTCTGTCATTTCCGCGATTTCCATGAAGCCATGGATTGGCTGACCGCGACAGACGCCGATGGCGAAGCGCGCGCCCTGGCCGGCTGACAAACCTCCGTCTTCGTGTTACGAATGGTCATCATGGATGACCCCGCCTCCGTCCCCGTTTCCGTCGGAAACGCCCTCAGAACCTCAGCGTCTGGCCGAGGCGGCGAATGACTTCGCCCTGCGTCTGGAAGCCCTGACCATGCGCGCGCCTTTGGCCACCATGGGCCTGTGCGTCCTGGCCGGCATCGGCGTCGGCTTCCTGGTGACGCGCAAGCGCTGATCCCGATTGACAACGCGCCCCCGCGCGCCGATTACTTCTCTCAAAAATAAATAATGCAGGGAAGGCTGTCATGCCCAGGGTCAATCTCAAGGCCGTCATCATTGCATCGCTGGCCGGGCTTTTGTTCGGCTTCGACACCGCCGTCATTTCCGGCGTCACTGGCGATCTCAAGCACGTCTTTTCGCTGGACCCGCAGGGGCTGGGCCAGGCGGTCGCGGTCGCGCTGGTGGGAACCTTTGTCGGCGCCCTGTTCGGCGGGCGGCTGGGCGATGCGATCGGCGGCCGTGACGCCTTGCGCGTCGTCGGCGGCATGTACGTCCTGTCGTCGATCGGCTGCGCGGTTTCTCCGAACTTCATGAGTTTCATCGTCTTCCGCTTCGTCCTGGGCCTGGCGGTCGGGGCATCGTCGGTCCTGGCCCCGGTCTACATGTCGGAAATCGTGCCGGCGGAACGGCGCGGGCAGCTGGTCGGCCTGTTCCAGTTCAACATCGTCTTCGGCATCCTTCTCGCCTATGTCAGCAACTTCGCCGTCGCCAGCCTGATGTCGGGCGACAGCGTCTGGCGCTGGAAGCTGGGCCTGGCGTCCCTGCCGGCGCTGGTCTTCTTCGCCCTGCTCTACGCCATTCCGCAAAGCGCGCGCTGGCTGGTGGCCAAGGGACGCCGCGAGGACGCCGCCCTGAGCCTCAGGCGTCTTGGCGTCGCGGAGACCGAGAGCATGCTCGACGAATTCGCCGCCGGCGACCTGGGCGGGGGCAGGCTGTCCCTGAAACAGCACGGCAAGCCGATCCTGTTCGCCATCCTGCTGGCCATGTTCAACCAGCTCTCCGGCATCAACGCCATCCTCTATTATCTCAACGACATCTTCGCGGCGGCGGGTTTCGACCGCGTGTCGTCCGACATGCAGGCCATGGCCGTCGGCGGCGCGAACCTGATCGCCACCATGGTCGGCATGAGCTTCATCGACCGCATCGGGCGCAAGCGGCTCCTGATCATCGGCGGCATCGGCGTGACGGCGGCATTGGCCGGCGTCTCGGTCATCATGGCAACCGGCTTGGGCCAGGCGCTGCTGCTGTGGATGCTGCTGCTCTTTATCGTGTCGTTCGCCTTTTCGCAGGGCGCGGTCATCTGGGTCTATCTCAGCGAAATCTTCCCGACGCCCGTGCGCAGCCGCGGCCAGTCGCTGGGCAGCGCCACGCACTGGATCATGAACGCTGTCATATCGGCCGTTTTCCCGGTCGTGGCGGCAGAGACAAAGGCCCTGCCCTTCGTCGTTTTCGGCGTCTGTACGCTGGCATCCGTGCTGATCATCGCGCGCTTTTTCCCGGAAACGAAGGGCGTGGAACTGGAGGCCATGGAAGCGCGCATGGGGCATTGAGCCACCGCATTTTGCGTTGACTTTTGCCCCAAACAGGCGACTGTCCGGGCGCCAAATCTACGCAAAGGAGCGTCACCATGGCCAGGGTATCGGGACTGTCAGGCAATGAAATCTATTGCATGGCGCTGAAGGGGTATACGGCGGGCGAGCTGGTCGTCGGCAACAGCGTCAATTCCATGGGTTTCCTCGGCAGCCTCGGCGCCGGGCTCAACAATATCCTGGGCGGCGAAATCCCGCAGGTGACCCAGGCCATCCAGGACGGCCGCATGCACGCCTTTTCGCGCATGGCCAAGGAAGCACAAAGCCACGGCGCCTCGGGCGTGGCCGGGGTATCGGGCGACCTGCGCGGCCTTTCCGGAAATACGGAATTTCTGTTCGTGGGCTCCTGCGTCTTCTCGAAATCGGGCGGCGGCACCTTCTTCACCTCGGCCGGCGACGCCCAGGAACTCTATTGCCACATGGACGCCGGCTATACGCCGATCCACCACGTCTTCGGCAACATCGCCTATTCGATGGGCGTCGGCGGCGGGCTGCTGGGCGCGCTGAAGCAGCTGGCGCGCGGTGAAATTTCCGAATATTCGGATGTGTTCAACAAGACGCGGCACAAGGCGCTGGAGCGCATCACGGCCGCCGCGCGCAATGACGGCGCCAACGCCGTGCTGGGTATCCGCACCACCGTCCTGCCGTGGATGGGCACGCACGAAATGGTCATGACCGGCACGGCCATGCACCATCCGGGCCTGCCGGCCGGCGATGTGGTGACCAGCGACCTGACCGGCGAGGAGCTATGGTCTATGGCCAGCCTCGGCTATGCGCCGGTAAAGCTGCTCATGTCGACCTCGATCTATTCGCTGGGTGTCGTCGGCGGCATCTTCTCGGCACTGAAGTCCCTGGCGCGCGGCGAGATTTCCGAGCTGACCACCCTCGTCCACGATGCGCGCGAACACTGCATCGACCGGCTGAAGCGCGAGGCCGACAGCCTGGGCGCCGAAGAGGTGGTGGGCGTGAAGACCTACATCATCGAGATCGGCCAGGGCCTGATCGAGTTCATGGCCATCGGCACCGCGGTCAAGAAGGTGGCCGGCATGGCCACGGCGACGCAGATGCTGCCTGCCCAGGCGATCGTGCGCGACAAGGACACATGGGTCGACGGCGATACGGGCTTCTCGCTGATGCGCAATACCGACAGTTGATCCCAGGCCGATAAGACCTACATAGCCGGCATGACCATTTCCCCTCTTCTTGAGGATATCCGGGCGTGCCGGCTGTGCGAGGCGCATCTGCCGCTTGGCCCCAGGCCGGTATTACGCGCGGCGTCGCCGGAAGCGCGCGTGCTGATCGTTGGCCAGGCGCCGGGGACAAGGGTCCATGCTTCGGGCGTTCCGTGGGACGATGCATCGGGCAAGCGCCTGCGAGGCTGGATGGGCGTCACGGCCGAAACCTTCTACGACGAGACGCAGTTCGCCATCGTGCCCATGGGCTTCTGCTATCCCGGACGCGGCAAGGGCGGCGACAATCCGCCCCGGCCGGAATGCGCCCCCCTGTGGCATGAAAAGGTGTGCGAACACCTGCCGAATATCGGACTGACCCTGCTGATCGGCGCCTACGCCCAGGCGCACTATCTGGGTGACCGCCGCAAGGCGACGCTTGGCGAAACGGTCCGGGCGTGGCAGGATTATGTCGATCAGGGCTTCCTGCCGCTGGTCCACCCTTCGCCGCGCAACCAGATGTGGCTGAGGCGAAACCCATGGTTCGAAGAAGAGATCGTGCCGTATTTGCGGGAGCGCATCGCTGCCGTGGGAGATGCCTGATGTGCGGCCAGTTCGAAGCCTCGATCCGCGCCCGGCAGGTGCTGGCGGACCTCGATGAAAGCCAGGTCGTCGACCTGCCACGGCCCGATGTCGTCAAGCCGACCCTGGCGGCGCCGGTCCTGATCGCCAACCCCGAATCGCGCAAACCCGAAGTCGCCCCCATGCGCTTCGGCCTGGTGCCGCACTGGTACAAAGGCTATTTCAAGGACTGGAAGGCCACCACCTTCAACGCCCGTATCGAGGAGGTCGACGACAAGCCCGCCTTCAAGGGCGCGTTCCGGTATCGCCGCGCCATCGTGCCGGCCGAAGCCTTCTATGAATGGTCGGGGCCGAAAGGCGCCCGGACGAAGTGGCGCATTACCCGTGCCGACAACCAACCGCTGGGCCTCGCCGCCATCTGGGACGAGGCCACCTGCTTCGAAGGCGGGCTGTTCAGCTTCGCCATCCTGACCCGCGCCGCCGGGGAGCAGATGTCGGCCATCCACGACCGGGAACCCATCGTCCTGCCGCGCGGCCTGTGGTCCGACTGGATCAATCTCAGGCCCGTCGATCTGGCGGCGCCGGCGCCGTTGCGGCTTGTCAACATGGAGGCACCGCAGTCCTTTTTGTAGCTGTTCCAACGGCGATCCTGATCGCTGTTGGCAAGGGCGACCGCGCGGCGCGCACGTTTGCACGGATCATGCGGCGCCTGATCTGAAAAAGGGCTATTCCCCGAAGAACTCTTTCTGCGACTGCTCGAGCTCTTCGACATAGCGCCGGTTGATATATTTCTCCGAGACGAAGCCCATCAGCTTGTGCTGTTCGTCGACCACGGCCAGGTCGTCGACGCTGAAATGGTCGAAGACGCGAAGGATGGCGGCGATGTCCATGTCCGGCCGGACGTAGACCTCGGTCTGCTTGGCCAGTTGCGACAATGGCGTGTCCGGGTCGAGCGTATCGACATAGGCCTCGGCCGTCTGGACGATGCCGCGATAATCGCCGCGGTCGTCGGTCAGCAGCACGCGGCTGGTCGAGCCCAGGGCCACCTTTTCACGCAACTGGGTCACGCTGTCGTGGTCATGCATGGTCACGTGGTTCTTGCGCATGAGCGTGGCGGCCGTCAGGGCCCGCATCCAGCCGATATCGCGCGCCGTGCGCACCGCCTCGCCGCGCAGGTGCAGGCGCCAGGTCGAGAAGGAGTAGCCGAACTTTTCGCGCACGATGGCGCTCGATGCCAGCGCCGCCGTCACCACCGCCGCCGTCAGGGCGAAGTCGTGCGTGACTTCCAGCACCATCAGCGACATGGTCATCGGCCCGCCGACCACCGCCACGGCCAGGGCCGCCATGCCGACCAGGGCGGCATTGGTGACGTCGAGCCCCGCCGCCGGATAGACCATGTCGACAAGCTGGGCGAAAACCGCGCCGATCAGCGACCCCAGGAACAGCGAGGCGAAAAAGAGACCGCCGCGGAAGCTGAAGGCCAGGGACAGGACCGATGCGCAGACCTTGAGCGCGAATACGGCGAGCAGGGTCGTGATCAGGGCCTGCTGGCCCAGATAGAGCTGCATGGCGCCGTGCCCCGACGACAGGACCTGGGGCGCGAAAAAGGCCAGGGGCATGAGGCAGGCGCCGCCGATCAACGGCCGCCAGACGTCGCCGATCGGCAATTTGCGCACCGCGCCTTCCGCCGCCGCCACCAGCCGGATGATCACGATGCCGACAAGCGCGCACAGGATACCGAGGATGGCATAGAGCAGGTAGCCGCTCAGCGCGATGTCGCGGCCGATGGTCGAGGCGATGACGAAGGGCTCGTTATGCATCAGGGTCGCGGCGACCACGGCGGCCAGGGACGCCGCCGCCACCGGGGCCAGCGACGCCGGCGTATAGCCGCCCAGCACGATCTCGAAGGCGTAGAAGCTGCCGGCCAGGGGGGCGCCGAAAGCCGCGCCGATGGCCGATCCCGCCCCCGCCCCGACCAGAGTCCGCAAGGACGCGCGCTTGAGGTCCAGCCACTGGCCGACCTTGGAGGCGACGCCGCCGCCCATCTGGGCATAGGCGGCCTCCAGCCCTACCGACGCGCCGAAGCCGTTGGAAATCAAGGTTTGCAGGCTGACGATGATGGTGTCGCGCAAGGGGATGCGGCCACCGTGCAGGGCATTGGCCTCGACCGCATCTACAGGGGCGCGGCTGCGGCGGGGAAAGGCGAAGCGGACGAGACCCAGAACCACGCCGCCGATCGGCAGGGCGATCAGCCGCCACGGATCGACCTTAAGCAGGCCCGACAGGCGCAGGTCCGGCGAAAAGCCATAGAGCATGACCTGCATGGCGTGCGAGATGTGCCCGGCGACCGCCGCCATGGTGCCGGCGACCAGCCCGATGCCCGCGGCCAGGATGATAAAGGCGATCTGGCTCGACTGGATTTCGCGGCGAACCCACGCAACGGTGCGGAGCGCCGGGCGGCGGACCGACTTTCCGATATTGGCTTCGCTCTGGAACGGCATGACGGCACCGATGGACTGTTTCGACCCTAACCCGCGTCGCCCGCAAATGAAAGCCGGTTTGCCACAATACAGGCCAGACGCTACAGTATGGTTACCGATACGATCAAATCCGGTGGCCGCATGGCTCGCCGCCTACGAAGCGGTGTCCTGACGCTTCGCTCTTTTAGGACAAGACGGCGGCGCGGCAATGCCCATCGCCGCTGGATCAGGCGGCCAGCAACCGTTCGACGGCCGCCTTGGCCGGCGCGAAAGCCGTGGTGTCGCGGCGCAATTGCGAGGTCAGCACCGCCCCCTGCAGCAGCAGCGCCACCATGGCGCCGAGACCGTCCGGATCGGCATAGCCGGCTTCACGGCACAGATCGACGAAGCGCGCCTTGACATAATCGACCGACCGCCGGCCGGCGGCCTCGATGCCGGGGTGGCGGTCCTTGTACTCCTCGGCTGCCTTCATCGCCAGACAGCCGGCAAAGGCGGTCGCATCCATCAGGTCGCGGCGCACGTCGAACACGGCCAGGATGCGGCCGCGCGGATCGCCGGTCCTGGCCAGGGCCGGATCGAAGATCATGGCCTCGACATTGCCGGCATAGCGGTCGAGCACCGCCTCGATCAGGTCTTCCTTGGACGCAAAGTACTTATACAGGGTCCGCTTGGATATGCCGCTGTCGGCCAGCACGGCATCGACGCCCGTGGCGTGGAAGCCGCCGCAATAGAAGAGCCGTTCGGCCCGGTCGAGAATCTCCTGCTTTTTCAGCGCCTGGGTGTCGGTGGTCATATCCATACTCTTACTCCGTAACGCGGTGTTGGGAAACACCGCGAACGCCGGCTTTTCGGCGCCCGAAAAAATATATGGGGTCACCCCTTGAAAGTGTAAACAGGTCTGTTTACCTGCGCTTTGTAAACAGATCGGTTTACACCGCCGCGCCTGCGACGGATGAAAACTCTAGGAGCCCACCATGTCTGTCCTTTCCGGCAAAACCGTCCTTGTCACCGGCGCCAGCCGCGGCATCGGCCTGGCCACCGTCCGCCGCCTGCTGCAAACCGGCGCGACGAAAATCTACGCGGCGGCGCGCCGCCCCGAAGCCCTGCCCGATTTCGGCGACACCCGCATCCAGCCGCTGCAGCTCGACATCACCGACCCGGCCAGCATCGCAGCGGCGGCGGCAAAGGCCGCCGATGTCGACGTGCTGATCAACAATGCCGGCACGGCCACCTTCAACGACTTCCTGACCAGCCCGCTCGACAGCATCGCGTCGGACCTCGACACCAACTATTACGGGACGCTCAACGTCATCCGCGCCTTCGCGCCGACGTTCGTGGCGAAGGGCAAGGGCACCATCGCCAACGTGGTCAGCGTCGTCGGCCTGACCTCGGCGCCCATCTTCCCAGGCTATTCCGCGTCGAAGGCGGCGCTGCATTCGCTCACCCAGACCCTGCGCTTTCAACTTAAGCCATCGGGTGTGGACGTGCTCGGCATCTATCCCGGTCCGATCGACACCGACATGGCGAAGGACCTGACCTTCGACAAGGCGTCGCCGGAGTCGACCGCCGACCTGATCGTCAAGGGCATCGAGGCCGGCGATACCTACATCTTCCCGGATCCGGCCTCCCAATGGATCGGATCGTTGTGGGAAAAGGACGGCCGCGCGCTCGACACCGCACTGGCCCAGTCCGAAACCGCCGAAGCCGAACCGGCGTGACGATAAAAGGGCGGGGTGCCGAGGCATCCCGCCCTTTCCTATTTCAGTGTCGCCATGATCTGCGGCAGGGGCGTCTTCGGCACGTGACCGATAATGGATTCGAGCCGCCCGTCCCTCAGCGCATGCGGCACATCCCACAGATACAGCATTTCCAGCGTGGCCCTGAGCGACGGGCCGAACAAGGCCGCGATATGGAACAACACGCGAGGAAAGGCCGCGACACGGGCGCCGGCCGCATCCGCGATCTGCCGCATCGACACATTGTGGTTTTCGAAGTGGAAAACCTCGAAATCGCCAAGCCGGTCCTCGGATTCCGCCAGCCTGACAGCCGTTTCGGCCAGGTCCGGCAGATAGGCCCAGGCGTGGATGGTGTCGAACCGCCCCGGCGCGGTCAGCCGGCCCTTTTTCAGATCCTTCGCCACCAGCATCGACATCCAGCTGTTGGCGCCGCCGATGAAGTCGCCGGCCCGGACGATCGCCACCTTCAGGCGGCCGGCGCGGGCGCGATCCGCCAGCATGGTCTCGATGGCCACGCGGTTTCGCCCCTTGACCGTAGACGGTTTCGCCTTCGTCTCCGGCCACAGTTCGGCCGGCATGGTGCGTCCGAAATTATAGACATTGCCGGGGAAGATCATGCGTGCGCCCAAGGCGCCGGCAAGGTCGGCCGCCGCCGTATGCAGCGGCAATCCCAACCTGCGCCATCGATGGTAAGGCGCATTCAGCCCGTTGAAGACGATATCGACCGGCCCCGTGGCCTTTGCAACGGCCGCCGCATCGAACAGGTCGGCGGTGACGGCGACCGCGCCTTCGGGCAGCGACGCCGCCCTGCGTTCCCGAACCAGCGCCAGGACGCGCCAGCCGTGGTCCAGAAAGGCCAGGGTGGCAGCCTGGCCTACGCTGCCCATCGCGCCGAGGATCAGGACGGTCTTCATCACATGACCTCCGCGGGACGGCATTGCGCGTTGCGGGCGGCCTTGCCCTTGAGGCCAAGGTGCGTGGCGCCGAAGCCGTCGGCATATTTAAGGCCATACCCCAGAAAGCGGTCGAAGCCGATATGCGCCATCCAGATCAGGCCGATCTCAAGCGCCAGGGGGGTCTGGCCGAAGACGCCCCAGCCGATTGCGGCCAACGGCAGCAGATACCAGTGAGCGAGGTTATAAAGAGCCGCGCCCGCCCGGCGGCCGGCCAGGTAGCCCAGCATCGAGAGATCCGGCGCCAGGAACAGGATGGCGAACAGCCACCAGTCCCCGCCGGTCCTGGCATAGGCCGCACAGGCGGCGATCAGAACAAACAAGCCTTCGAGGCGAAGGAGCGCCTTGGGCGCCCCGGTAACGGTTCCGGTCATGATGTAGTCTCCGTGGTTGACGCATGGAGATTGCATCATTTATTTTTGCATGTTTATTGGCGAAATAATTATAGATTGTATTCAAAAATGAATAATATCGATTGGACGCTTCTGCGCTCCTTCCTGGCAGTCGTCGAAACCGGTTCATTGTCGGCCGCCGCCACGCGCATCGCCACGACGCAGCCGACGCTCAGTCGCCACGTGCGCGAACTTGAAACGGCCCTGGGCGTGACGCTCTTCACGCGCTCGGTGCGCGGGCTGGAACCGACAGAGGCCGCCCTGGGGCTTGTCGACGATGCCCGCGCCATGGGCGCCGCCGCCGAAGCCCTGGCTCTGAAGGCGCAGGGCCGGTCGCAGCAACTGAGCGGCACGGTGCGCATCACGGCCTCGGTCGTCGTCGCCAACCTGCTGCTGCCGCCGGTCGTGGCGGCCTTGCGGGAGGCGGAGCCGCACATCCAGGTCGAAGTCGTCGCATCGGACATGGCGCAAAACCTGCTGCGCCGCGACGCGGATATCGCGCTGCGCATGTTCGATCCGACACAGACAGCCCTGATCGCACGCAAGCTCGGTGAAACGCCGCTCGGCCTGTTCGGCGCCAAGTCCTACATCGCGCGCCGGGGCAGGCCCGAAACCCTGCCCGACCTGCTGAACCACGACGTCATCGGCTTCGACCGCAGCGACCTTATCCTCAAGGGCTATGCGTACCACGGCTTCCCGGTCACGCGAGAACAGTTCCCGGTGCGCTGCGACGACCAGATGGTGTGCTGGCACCTCCTGCTGGCGGGGGCGGGCCTGGGCTTCGCGCAAACGCTTCTCGCCGGGCGCCGGCCGGAACTGGAGCCGGTCCATATCGGCATGTTCGTGCCGCCCCTGCCCGTCTGGCTGGTGATGCACGAGGAGGTCCGCAGCAATGCGCGCATCCGACGCGTCGCAGATTTTTTGAGCGCGGCTTTGACCGAAATTCTGCATAAGTCCTGAAAAGACTTTAATGTTACCAACGTAGCAACATGATGCGTGATTGCCACGTTAATCAACACATTGAAAAAACAGCTTTCTTTTACCGGGAACGCGGGTATGGCTTGAAGAAAACATCCGTGTACGGGGACGCTACTCAAAATGAATGCGAACGTTTTTCTGGACCGCCGGGGCGTCTGGGCCTTTGGCCTCGGCTGCGTGGCCGTGACCATCGGCGTGCTGCTGCACATTCCCATGTTCTGGATGGGCAAGGACATGGGCTTCAGGCTGGCCGGCATGCCGATGGATCCCGGCATGATCTTCGGTATGTTCCTGATCGTCGCCGGCATCGGGATCGCGGCCTACGGCCTGTTGCCCCAGAGGGTGACGCAGCAGATCGAAAACGCGTCGCGCATTTCGGTCCACGCACCGGAAGACGCGCCACTCGGCGCCGCACACTGGGGGTTGATGGCCGTCCTGGTCGTGGCGCTGGTCATCGACGTCATGAAGCCGGCGTCGCTGGGCTTCGTCATGCCGGGCATGGTCAAGGAATACGGCGTACCTAAGGCCACGGCGGCGCTCGTCCCCTTCTTCGCCCTGATCGGCACCGTCACCGGCTCGATCCTGTGGGGCATCATCGCCGATATCTATGGGCGCAAGGCGTCGATCCTGCTGTCGGCGGTCGTCTTCGTCGGCACCTCGATCTGCGGCGCCATGCCGTCGCTGGAGTGGAATATCGGCATGTGCTTCCTCATGGGCGCCGGCGCCGGCGGCATGCTACCGGTCACCTATGCGCTTCTGGCCGAAACCATGCCGTCAAAGCATCGCGGCTGGGCGCTGGTGCTTGTCGGCGGCCTCGGCGCCGTCGGCGGATATTTCGCGGCTTCCGGCTTCTCCGCCGTTCTCGTTCCGACCTTCTCCTGGCGGATTCTCTGGCTGATCAACCTGCCGACGGGCCTCATTCTCATTCTTATGGGCGGTCTCATTCCGGAATCAGCCAAATTCCTGTTGTCGCGTGGCCGGCGTGAAGAGGCCGTCAAGATGATGGCGCGCTTCGGCACGAGGAGCAGCGTGCTCGGCGAAGGCGAAGAAGACCCGGAAGACGTCTTCGTCCATGGCCACCACGACGGCCCTCAGCCGAAATTGTGGACCGCGGGCCTGATCGGCAAGACGGCGGCGCTGTCGATCGCCGCCATCAGCTGGGGCCTGATCAATTTCGGCCTGCTGCTGTGGCTGCCCAATGCCCTGGTCGAACAGGGCTACGACATGGGGACCTCATCGAAGCTGCTGGCGGAGTCGTCGCTGATCGCCTTCCCGACCGTCTTCCTGTGCGCGCTGATGTACAGCCGCTGGAGTACCAAGTGGTCGCTGGTCACGCTGGTCGCGGTGACCCTGGGTGGCCTGCTGTGGATCCTTTTGCTCGAGACGAAGCTCGGCGGCAGCCCGGTCTTCCCGGTCGCCCTGCTGATTGTCGGCTCGAATGGGCTTCTGGCCATTCTCCTGCCCTTCACATCGGAATGCTATCCGCTCAAGGTCCGCGGCCGCGCCACCGGCTGGGTCGCGGCCTGCACCAAGGGCGGCGGCGTGCTGGCGCAGTCCTTGAGCATTACCGCCCTGGTGCCGCCGCTGGGCATCGCCGCCCTGATGATCATGGCGCCGATCGCCGTGGCGCTGTTCCTGATCGTCCGCTACGGCACCGAAACGCGCGGTTTGGATTTGCGCGACCTGGAAAAGCAGAAGCAGGCGGCCTGAGCCGCTTCGCTCGCGAAAAGAAAAGGCCGGTCTTTCGGGACCGGCCTTTTCTTTTTAATCGATCCGGCGCTTGCCGACCACGAACAATGCGTAGGTCCGCAGGAAGTCGTAATAATCGCGGATCAGGTCGATGAAGAACAGGTAGCCGTGGCGATAGGGCGTGTCGACGCCGATGGGCAGGGTCTGGTCGGCCTCGCCCTTCCAGGTGCCGAACAGGTGGTCCCAGAGGGGCGCGATGGCGAAGTGGCCGACGCCGTTCGACTTATAATCCAGGATGTGGTGCAGGCGGTGATGGTTGGGTGACTGGATGATCCAGCGGCCGAACCAGCCCCAGTTCGAATCGATGCCGGAATGGATGAACAGGCCGATCGTCATGACGATAAGGTTGACCTCGATCATGGCCGACACCGGCGCGCCCAGGATAGCCATGGGGACGTTGATGATGAAGGTGCCGGTGAAGGCCGCCGGGTGCGAGCGCAGCGAGGTGATGACGCAGAAGTCGCGCGTCGAGTGGTGGTAGCGGTGCAGCGGCCAGAAGAAATAGGTGTGGTCGAGGCGGTGCGTCCAGTAATCGAAGAAGGTGTAGATCCAGAAGCAGACGAAGACCTGGGCAAAGCCTGGCAGCAGCGACAGGCCGAACTCCGCGCCGAAGGCATGGACCAGGGCCGTATGGATCCACACGCCGATACCCGCCGACAGGCCGAAGGTCATGACCTTGCCAAGCAGCGGGATCAGCGGCGTCTGGCCGGCGAACAGATAGGCCAGGTCCATGCGGATGCTGTCGTTGCGGTCGAACAGGATGCGGCGGATCGAGCTCAGGGCCCAGCCGACCGCGATCGCCTCGACATAGAAGGTAAAGGGCAGGATGGCGAAAAGCAGCACGGCCGAATCGCGGACCTTCTGGCGAATGTCGTGAAACGTGAAGACATCACCGCGAACCTTCAGCGAGACGACATCCGGCAGGGATGCGCCAATCATCGACCAAAGCGACCACAGGCCCCACAGGTAGGCGCCGAAGACCAACGCCGCCATCGCCCAGATCACGGGCTGATGCGCCTTGCGGACCGGGGCGGGGGTAAATGTTTCGCTGTGGACCATAGGCTGTTCGAACATGGGCAGGTCTCGCGTCCTTTCGTGCCAAAGCGGCGTTTTTCCGCTCACAGGCGAGTACCTGTGCAAAAAATACGCCAGAAGAGCCTTGCCAATCGCGGACACATGCTTTGACTATGATTGCGTATCAGGAGCCTCCCCATGCCCGACAGCCTTTCCGTCTCCGCGCTCGATGCCTTCGTCACCGGTCTGCCCAAGGCCGAACTGCACCTCCATATCGAAGGCTCGCTCGAACCCGAACTGATGTTCGCGCTTGCGCAGCGCAACAAGGTCGACCTGCCCTTCGCCACGGTCGAAGATGTCCGCGCGGCCTACGCCTTTTCGAACCTGCAGGATTTCCTCGACATCTATTACCAGGGCGCCAACGTCCTGCGCGAGGAAGAGGACTTCTACGACCTGGCCATGGCCTATGTCCGCCGCGCGGCCGCCGACAGCGTGCGCCACGCGGAAATCTTCTTCGATCCGCAGACCCACACCGACCGCGGCATTCCCTACGACGTGGTGATCAAGGGTCTGTTGCGCGCCCAGGCCGACGCGAAGGTATTGGGTCTGTCGGTTTCGATCATCCATTCCTTCCTGCGTCATTTGCCGGAAGAGGCCGCCTTCGACAGCCTGAAGATGGCCGAGCCGTATCTCGACAAGCTCCTGGGTGTCGGGCTCGATTCGTCGGAGGTCGGGCATCCGCCGGAAAAATTCGCGCGCGTCTTCGCCCGCGCCCGCGACATGGGCCTGAAGCTGACCTGCCATGCCGGCGAGGAAGGCCCGCCGGACTATGTGTGGCAGGCGCTCGATATCCTGAAGATCGACCGCATCGATCACGGCAACCGCGCGCTGGAAGACCCCAGGCTGGTCGAACGCATCGTGAGGGATGGCCTGACGCTGACTGTCTGCCCGCTGTCGAATCACAAGCTCTGCGTCGTCGACGACCTTAAGGACCACCCTATCCCGCGCATGCTGGAGCTGGGCCTGAAGGCCACGGTCAATTCCGACGACCCGGCCTATTTCGGCGGCTATGTGAACGACAATTTCCGGGCGCTGACCGGACGCGGGCTGATCGGCCGCGAAGCCTGCCTGACCCTGGCCCGCAACAGCGTCATCGGTTCCTTTCTGTCCGACATGGAAAAGACCACGCTACTGGCTGAAATCGAGGCGTACGCGGCCGCGCGGTGACGGGGGCGCCTTTGCCTTCGCGGGTGGGCGCTTTCCGGCCAGCCGGCCGTCGAGCCATTGACCGAACAGGGCGCTGAAGGTTGTCACGATCAGCCCGCCGGCCAGCAGGGCGCCCGCCAGGATAATGGTCTGCAGGTCGGCCAGTTCGCGCAGCCGCACCATAAGGATGATGGCGCTGACGACCAGGGCCAGCAGCGCCTTCAAGACATAGCCCCGGTGGCTGGTCAGGCAGGCGAAGATCGACGTGAAAAGGTAGAAGCTCCAGAAATAGAACTGGATGCCGACCAGATAGGCGGCGGCTTCGAACAGCTTCAGGCCGTACAGGCTGAGCGACCCGCCCATGAAGGCCCGTGCCATGTAGACGGCTTCGTCGAGCGACGAGGCAAGCTGGCTGTTCATGCCGGCGCCGAAGGCGTCGAGACTGCGGAAACTGTCGGGATCGGTCGGCAAAACGAATTTCACGGCGACCAGCAGAAGCGACAGGCCCAGCCATTCGACCAGCTTTTCGACAATCCACGCCAGGAACCGCCGGAACGTCATTCAGCCCTCAAACCCTGTAACGATAGTGGCCCAGCAGCGGATAGCGCCGCAGGTCGTCATCCTGACGCGTACCGAAGCCACAGTTCTGAATAACCATCAGACGCCCCGAAATGGGCGAAATCACGTCGCTGACGACCGCGATATGCGTACCGCCGCCTGGACGGTTGGTGATCAGGTCGCCCGGCTGATAGTCTTTTGGATTCTGGCTCATCGGCAGCACCTTGCCGAAGCGCGAGAAGAAGACCATCAGGTTGGGCACGCGGCGATGGTCGATATTGGAATCGGGCGCCTTCAGGCCCCAGCGCCTGGGATACAGGTCGAAATTCGCCGCCATGTCTTCGTGCACGAGTGTCTGCAGGTCGATGCCGATGGCGCGATAGGCGCGGATGACGACGTCGGCGCAGACGCCACGCGACAGGGGCACGTCGCCGTTGGGATAGCCGATCTTCATGTACCTGCGGTCGTATTGGACGAACGATTCGGTCTGGCGATGCGCCGCTTCGAGAAACGATTTCGTCAGGCCCGCGGTCGCAACGACCTCGTCCTTTTTGATACAACCGGTCAGGCCCAAAGCCGGCAAGGCAGCCAGGAAAAGGCGGCGGTTCATCGCGATCCCCCTGAAGATCGTTTTCCACGACCTATCACATCACGACGGCGCCGTATCGACACATTAGAGTGAAAAAGCCGCGGGAGCCCCGCGGCTTTCTGCATTTACTTTGTGGAACGCTCCATGCCCTTGCCGACGGCCGTGATGTCCTGGCCGACACCTTGAATGGTGTGGCAGGCGGCCAGCAGGGGCAGAAGGGCGATCATCGACAGGACGGCAATACGTTTCATGAAGGTCACTCCTCTCACTGAGAGACAGTCATAAACACGCTTTTGGCCGTTTGCCAAGATCGCCCCCAAACCGCCTCAGTTAGTGCGAGGCGGCATCCGTAACGCCATGGCCCACTGCGCTGATATCCTTGCCGGCGCCCTGGACGGTGTGGCAGGCCGAAATGGCCGGCAGGAGGGCGATGAGCGAAACAATGACAAGGCGTTTCATGGCTTGATCCTTTTAAGCGCAATCCGAAACGTGTGACGCACTTTTCGGGCACATTGCGCGACAAAACAAAGATCCAGAGCGCCGAGTTGGCCGGGCCAAATGCACGGCGCTCCGGTGTCGGTGACGAGGCCATGGTGCCGTCGGTTGCGTAGAAATACGATGAGGTTCAATTACGTTCGCGTTAAAAGCGCGAAAGCGGTTACATTTACCCTCCGACGCATTATGACGGCGCCATGACCACATCTTCTTGTACGTCAGTCGCCGTCATCGGCGCGGGTCCGGCCGGCCTGACGGCCGCCGAACACCTGGCGGCGGCCGGGGCGCGCGTCGACCTCTATGACCGCATGCCGTCGGTGGCGCGGAAGTTCCTGATGGCGGGACGCGGCGGACTGAACCTCACCCATTCCGAGCCGTTCGAACGCTTCGTGGCGCGTTATGGCAAGCGCGCCGCCCAGGTGCGGCCGGCACTCGAAGCCTTTCCGCCCGAAGCGTTGCGGCAATGGGCCGACGGGCTGGGCGCCGAAACCTTCGTCGGCTCCAGTGGCCGGGTCTTCCCAAAGGCGATGAAAGCTTCGCCGTTGCTGCGCGCCTGGCTTAAGCGCCTCGAAGGTTTGGGCGTGCGCATCCATCTGCGCCACGACTGGACGGGGTGGACGGACAATGCCCTTGCCTTTGAGACGCCTGACGGGCCGATCGAAGCCCGGCCCGACGTGACCATCCTGGCGCTTGGGGGCGCCAGTTGGCCCAGGCTCGGCAGCACAGGAGGCTGGGCGGATCTCCTGGCCGGCCGCGGTGTCGAGATCGCGCCTTTGCGTCCTGCCAATGCCGGCTTCCAGGTCGACTGGAGCCCGCATTTCGTCGAGCGCTTCGCTGGACAGCCACTGAAGACGATTGCCCTTACCTTTGGCGGACGTACCGTGCGCGGCGAAATCATGCTGACGCGCTACGGCGTCGAAGGCGGCGCCATCTATGCCCTCTCTTCGGCTTTGCGCGACGCCATCGCCCGCGACGGCCACGCCGACCTTGGCGTCGACCTCAAGCCCGACATGACGGCCGGACAGTTGGCGTCGAAACTCGGCCGCGCCTCGGCCAAGGATTCGCTCAGCAATCGCCTGAGAAAGGCGCTCGGCCTGCCGCCGCCCGCCATCGGCCTGGTTCACGAAACGCACGCGACCGACGTAAAGGCCGTGACAATCCGCCTTGCAGCCATGCAGGGCCTCGATCGCGCCATCTCCTCGGCGGGCGGCATCCGCTTCGAAGCCCTGGCCGACGGCTTCGAGCTCAAGGCCCTGCCAGGCGTTTTCGCTGTCGGCGAAATGCTCGACTGGGAGGCGCCCACCGGCGGCTATCTCCTCCAGGCGTGCTTCGCCACGGCGGTCGGTGCGGCTGACTTTATTGTGCGCGAGAGAATGTCCAGAGCTTAAGAAAACCGCCTATCTTTTGCGCGGCATTGGTCGTATCCATGGCAACAAGCTATACAAAACGGTGAATCCAATGCCAGACACCAGCCCCGCCCCCTCCGCCCTTTTCAGCTTCGACTGGGACAGCCTCGACAGCGAGAAGTACCTGCC
This sequence comes from uncultured Asticcacaulis sp., assembly GCA_936940865.1. Taxonomy (GTDB): domain Bacteria; phylum Pseudomonadota; class Alphaproteobacteria; order Caulobacterales; family Caulobacteraceae; genus Asticcacaulis. The sequence goes on from CAKZJB010000174.1 coordinate 19,021, forward strand.
CGACGCCGAGATCTGTGCGCGATTGCTGCGCGACAATCCCCTGGATGACCAGACGCGCGCCGTCGTCCGCGCCGAGGCCGAAGCGCTGGTCCGCGCCACGCGCAAGGCCGCGCAGCGCCAGGGCGTCGTCGAAAGCTTCCTCAAGGAATTTTCGCTGGGAACGCGCGAGGGCCTGGCCCTGATGTGCCTGGCCGAGGCCCTGCTGCGCACGCCGGACGAAGCGACACGCGACCAGCTGATCGCCGAAAAGATCGCGCCGGCCGACTGGGCGTCGCACCTCGGCCATTCCGACAACTGGTTCGTCAACGCCTCGACCTGGGGCCTGATGCTGACCGGCCGCATCATCGACGTCGAGGACACCGCCAAAAAGGACCTGAAAGGTTACCTCCATGGCCTGACACAGCGGGTCGGCGAGCCCGTCATCCGCGCCGCCGTCGCACAAGCCATCCGCATCATGGGCGAACAGTTCGTGCTGGGCCGCACCATCGAGGACGCGCTGAAGCGCGCCAAAAAGGAAGGCTATCTGTGTTCGTTCGACATGCTGGGCGAAGGCGCGCGCACCGAGGCCGACGCCGAACGGTATACGCAAGCCTATGCCGGCGCCATCGCCGCCCTGGCCAAGGCCACGACCGGCGGCCCCGAAGCCGATCACGGCATTTCGGTGAAGCTGTCGGCGCTCTATTCGCGCTATGAAGCCGTGCGGACGGACGACGTTTTCGACCATCTTTATCCGCGCCTCAAGCGTCTGGCCATCCAGGCGGCGAAGGCCAATATCAATTTCACCCTCGACGCCGAAGAGACCGACCGCCTGGCGCTGAGCCTGAAGGTCCTCGACCGCCTGTGCCGCGAACCCGAGCTCGGCGACTGGAAAGGCCTAGGCCTTGCGGTCCAGGCTTATCAGAAGCGCTGTCCGTCGGTCATTGCGGCTCTCAAGACCCTGGCGCAAAAGACCGGCCGCCGCCTGATGGTCCGCCTGGTCAAGGGCGCCTACTGGGATACCGAAATCAAGCGCGCCCAGGTCATGGGTCGCGACGACTACCCGGTGCACACGACCAAGGCCGCGACCGACCTCAGCTATCTGGTCTGCGCCCAGGCCCTGATCGACGCCGCGCCCCATATCTATGCCCAGTTCGCCACCCACAACGCCCACAGCCTGGCGGCCGTCCGCCGCATGGCCAAGGCCCGTGGCGTGGTGGTTGAATTCCAGCGGCTGCATGGCATGGGCGAGCAGCTCTATGCGCAAGCTTCCGAACAATTCGAAGCGTTTCCCTTACGCGCCTATGCGCCGGTCGGCGGTCACGAAGACCTTTTGCCCTATCTTGTCAGGCGCTTGCTGGAAAACGGCGCCAATTCCAGCTTCGTCAACGCCTTGCTCGACGAGGCCATCGATCCGAAGGACGTCATTTCCGATCCCGTGGAAAAGGTCCGCGCCCATCCCTTCCGTCACGCCCGCCTTCCGCTGCCGCGCGACCTGTATGCCGACCGTCTCAACAGCCTTGGGCCGGACGTCAGCATTGCCGCCGTGCGTGAACGGCTGACGCGCGCAATCGTCAAGCTCGACGCCGAGCCGAAGGAGGCCAACGCGCTGATCGGCGCCAAACCGCATTCGACCTACGCCGCCCACGTCTACGCCCCGGCCGCGCTCAATCGCATCGTCGGCGAGGTCCACGACGCCGATCCGGTCATGATAACCGAGGCTTTTGAGCGCGCCGACGCGGCGCAACCCGCCTGGAACCGGCTGGGGGGCGACGGGCGCGCCCGCATCCTGGAAGCCATGGCCGACGCGCTTGAAGACAAGCACGACTCCCTCTGCGCCGTGCTGGTGCGCGAAGCCGGCAAGTCGTGGCTCGACGCCATCGCCGAGGTCCGCGAAGCCGCCGACTTCTGCCGCTACTACGCCAGGCTGGCGCGCGAACAGTTCAGCGGCCCCGTGACACTCACCGGCCCTGTGGGCGAGCGCAATGCGCACAGCCTGCACGGCCGCGGCGTCTTCGTCTGCATCAGCCCGTGGAACTTCCCGCTGGCGATCTTCACCGGCCAGATCGTCGCCGCGCTCGCCGCCGGCAATGCCGTTCTGGCCAAGCCGGCCGAACAGACGCCGCTGATCGCACAAAAAGCCGTCAAGATCTTCTATGGCGCCGGCCTCCACCCCGACCTTCTGGCCCTGTTGCCCGGCGACGGCGCCAGGATCGGCGCGGCCCTGGTGGCGCATCCCGGCATTGCCGGCGTTGCCTTTACCGGCGGCACGGATACCGCCCGCGCCATCAACCGCACGCTGGCGGAAAAGGACGGCCCCATCGTTCCGTTCATCGCAGAGACGGGCGGGCTGAACGGCATGTTCGTCGATACGACAGCGCTCAAGGAGCAGGTGGTCGACGACGTCATCACCTCCGCCTTCGGATCGGCCGGGCAGCGCTGCAGCGCTCTGCGCCTGCTGTTCGTACCGAAGGAACTGGCCGACTCCTACATCGAAACCCTGAAAGGGGCGATGGACGGCTTACGGATCGGCGATCCGGCGAATTTCGACGTCGATACGGGCCCGGTCATCGACGCCGACGCCCTGTCCCTCCTGAACCGCCATCTCAGGACGCTGGAAGACAACGGCCAGGTCCTCCACCGCACGCCGATGCCGGACGGCCTCAACGGCCACTTCTTCGCCCCAACATTAGCCGAAATTTCCGGTCCCCAGGAACTGGAACGCGAGGTCTTCGGGCCGATCCTGCACATCGTGCGTTACGATTCGCAAAATCCGGAAGCGATGACCAAGGCACTGGCGGAGCGTGGCTATGGCCTGACGCTGGGCGTGCATTCGCGCCTCGAAGCCTTTGCCGACGCCATCATGCAGGCGGTGCCGGCAGGCAATGTCTATGTCAACCGCACGGTGACCGGCGCGGTCGTCGGCGTCCAGCCCTTCGGCGGCGAAGGCCTGTCGGGCACGGGCCCCAAGGCCGGCGGCCCGCTGGCCCTGACGCGCTTCGCGTCGGAACGCGCCCTGTCGGTCAATATCACGGCCCAGGGCGGCGACCCGGCCCTGCTCAATCTCTAAAAGGCCGCGGCGTGCCTGGCCGACTCGACCCGTTCGGCCAGGGTGTCGCAAACCTTGTTGAAGATATCCGGACTGGGCAGCATGCCCTGGCCGATGCTGGCGCTGCCACCTGCATATTTGATCATAAGCATCCGCGTGCTTTTGACCTTGAGGATGTTCATCGCGACGATGTCGGCATAACGGATCGTAACGATTCTGTTCCCCAAGCCCCATTTCGGGAAGCGTATCGTTGTGTCGTCCATTACCAAGGAATGCGTGCTGGTCATGCCTTTGACCACAGCTAAAAGCCCGACGACGGTCATTGCCACCGCCGCTATGAAAATGCCCCAAAGAAAGACGGTCGCCAGCCCGACATCCAGCCTTATCAGGCCGTCGACAACAAGACCGCGGTCGTTTGTCGTCGCCATTTGGTAACCCCAGACACCGCAAGCACCGAACAAGAGCACCCCGAAGGCCATGGTCGTAATCTTGGGTTTATAAGCGTATTTCGGCGTTTCCATTGATAAGCCCCCTGTCAGTCCTGCAATGTAACCGGCGGTCCGGCGCTTGTCGATAACACGCCTGTCACAACAAAGTGGCACGGCGAGATTAGGCGTGCTTATGCCTGCCGCCACGATTTCTGATATGACAGTCGCGGATTCCTGCGGTAAAGATCATACTACACCGGTTTAGTTGGCTTTCGTGTTTTGAAAGCGGCCCGGATGCCGATCGCGAGGGCACACGCCCAGGATCAGACGAGACAGTACCAACTCATCGCCTTTTCCACGCGCCAGGCTTTTTATGACCGCATCGTCTCCCCCTGCTCGGGCCCCCGTGCCCACGGGCTTCAAACCGCCGCGAACGAACCTGCACACGACGCGTGTCCTGCCGGGCTTCAAGTCGTCGCTGTCGCTCACTATCACCTATCTGTCGCTGATCGTCCTGATCCCGCTGGCCGCGCTGGTGGCGCGCCCGTGGGAACACGGTCTGCAAGGCTTCCTGTTCGTCCTGACCGACTCCCGCGTCATCGCCTCGCTGAAGCTGACCTTCGGCGTGGCGGCAGCGGCGGCCATCCTCAACCTGTTCGTCGGGCTGGTCGTCGCCTGGGTGCTGACACGCTACAGCTTCCCCGGCCGCCGCCTGCTCGACGCGCTGGTCGACCTGCCCTTCGCCCTGCCGACCGCCGTTGCCGGCATCGCCCTGTGCACCCTCTACGCGCCCTCGGGCTGGATCGGCGCCCTGCTGGCGCCATTGGGCATAAAGATCGCCTATACGCCGCTCGGCATCTTGGTGGCGCTGGTCTTCGTCGGCCTGCCCTTCGTCGTACGCAGCGTCCAGCCCGTACTGGCCGAGTTCGACGCCGAGGTCGAGGAAGCCGCCCAGACGCTCGGCGCCTCGCCGCTGCAAACCGCCGTCCGCGTCATCTTCCCGTCGCTGGCCCCCGCCCTGTTGTCCGGCTTCTCGCTCGCCCTGGCACGCGCCGTCGGCGAATACGGCTCTGTCATCTTCATCGCCGGCAACATGCCCTACGTTTCCGAAATCACGCCGCTGCTCATCGTCATCAAGCTGCAGGAATTCGACTATGCCGGCGCGGCCTCCGTCGCCCTGATCATGCTGGGCCTGTCCTTCCTGGTGCTGATCGGGCTCAACGCCGTGCAACTGTGGCTTAGCCGCCAGGGAGGCCGCTCATGAGGTCCCGCCCCGCAGAAACCCCGAAAACAGTCGCCGGCTTCGGCCTGACGGCATCGGCCATCCTTTGGATGGACCTGATCATCGTCCTGCCGCTGGCCGTCGTCCTGACCGAAGCGTTCAAGGGCGGTCTTGCCCCCTACCTCGCCGCGCTCGACGATCCCGACACGATCGCCGCCATCCAGCTGACCCTGCTGGTCGCCGCCATCTCCGTGCCGCTCAACGCTGTGTTCGGCATCGGCAGCGCCTGGTGCATCACGCGCTTCGAATTCAAGGGCAAGGGCCTGCTCCTGACCATCCTCGACCTGCCCTTCACCATTTCGCCGGTGATCTGCGGCCTGGTGTGGATACTGCTGTTCGGTACGCAAGGCTGGTTCGGCGGCTGGCTTCGCGACCACGACGTGAAGATCGTTTTCGCCCTGCCGGGCATGGTGCTGGCGACCGTGCTGGTCACCCTGCCCTTCGTGGCGCGCGAGCTGATCCCGCTGATGACCGACCAGGGCACCGATGAGGAAGTCGCTGCCGTGACCCTGGGCGCGCGCGGCTGGGACGTCTTCTTCCGGGTCACCCTGCCGAACATCAAATGGGCGCTGCTCTACGGCGTGCTGCTGTGCACCGCCCGCGCCATGGGCGAATTCGGCGCCGTCTCGGTCGTGTCGGGCCACATCCGCGGCCTGACCAACACCCTGCCGCTGCAGATCGAAATTCTCTACAACCAATACGAAACGATCGCGGCCTTTGCATGCGCCTCGATCCTGACCGGCCTGGCCATCGTCACCCTCATCCTCAAGACCGTGCTCGAATGGCGATTCGCCGGCGAGCTTGCCGCTCACCGTAGGCACTGAATTTTCCATGTCCCTGATCGTCAATACCATCACCAAAAGCTTCACCAACTTCGCCGCCTTGCACGAGGTTTCGTTCGAAGCCCGCCCGCGCGAATTCATCGCGCTCCTGGGGCCTTCGGGTTCCGGCAAGACGACCCTGCTGCGCCTTCTGGCCGGCCTAGATACACCGGATTCGGGATCAATCACCTTCGAAGGTGAGGACTTCCTGCGGCTGAACGCGCGCGACCGCCGCATCGGCATGGTCTTCCAGTCCTACGCCCTGTTCCGCCACATGACTGTCGCCGACAACATCGCCTTCGGTCTCAATGTCCGCGCGGCGAAGGAGCGCCCGTCCAAGGCCGAGATCAAGGCCAAGGTCGAAAGCCTGCTGGACCTTGTCCAACTCCAGGACTTTGGAAAGCGCTATCCCAGCCAGTTGTCCGGCGGCCAGCGCCAGCGCGTGGCGCTGGCCCGGGCGCTCGCTATTTCGCCGCGCCTGCTGCTGCTCGACGAGCCCTTCGGCGCGCTCGATGCCCTGGTGCGCAAGGACCTGCGCCGCTGGCTGCGCCGCATCCACGACGAGACCGGCGTCACCACCGTCTTCGTCACCCATGACCAGGAAGAGGCGCTCGACCTCGCCGACCGCGTCGTCGTGCTGAAGGACGGCGAGATCGAACAGATCGGCGAACCGCTGGAGCTTTATCGCCAGCCCAAGACCGCCTTCGTCTTCGACTTCCTCGGCCACGCCAACCAGGCGCAGGGCATGCTTTCGGGGGGCAGCGCGCAGTTCGACGGCTTCAGCGTTCCCGCGGTATCAAGCGCCGCCGACGGCCAGATTACGGCGCGCTTCCGCCCGTTCGAAAGCCATGTGTCCAAGACCGGTCCGGGCTTCCCGGGCAAGGTTCTGTCCATCCTGCCGGCGGGCTCCAACCTGCGTCTGGAAGTCGGCTTAAGCGACGGCATAGTCTATGAAACGCAACACGCCCACGATTCGGAGGCCGCGACCTTGCGCATAGGTGACGACGTCGTCGTCCTGCCGACGAAGGTCTACGCCTTCGGTTAGACGGATAGGATTCTACGTGGCCGAGACGATGCCCCCTTCGTCTGCTTCGCTGTGCTTCGCAGCCACCTTCCCCGTAAACGGGGAAGGAACTAAATAACTGAATTCTTTTCTTAATTCCTTCCCCGTTTACGGGGAAGGTGGCACTCGCATAGCGAGTGACGGAAGGGGGAAACCGCTTGGAGCAACAAGCACTTGTGCTTCCAGTCTTTTCATCCCGCACCACCACTTTGCTTTATCCAGAACATCCAGGCCCCTTCGCCATGCGGAGGGGCTTTTTTATTGGCCCAATCGGCGTCGCGGGCGCCGGAATGTGTCACAAATTAGCCGCGCTAAAGCCTTCATCTAATATATACTGATTTAGTGCAGTTTAATCACCATTGACGCAATAGCCATTAAACCATATCAATTTGATGTAGTTTACGGCAACGGGAGAGGCAACAGATGCTATCCATGAAGGCCAAGTATGCGTTGAAGGCGCTCATCCACATGGCTCAGACCGAGGCCGCGACGCTGCCGTCCAAGCAGATCGCCGAGGCCGAGAACATTCCGCAGAAGTTCCTGGACAATATTCTCCAGGAGTTGCGCCAGAACGGCATCGTCGATTCGAAGCGCGGCATCTTCGGCGGATATTTCCTGGCCAAGGACCCGAAGGACATCTTCCTGGGCGACATCATTCGCATCATCGATGGCCCTCTGGCGCCCATTCGCTGTGCGTCGCTGACCGCCTATCAGAAGTGCGACGACTGCGTGGACGAAGCCGCCTGTCACCTGCGCCGTTTGATGCTCGACGTGCGTAACGCCATGTCGGCCATTCTCGACGGCCGATGTCTGGCCGATCTCGTAGCCGCCCCGGACCTTCTCCGGACCGCCTGAAGTTTCGCGTAAGCCTTAAGTTTCATCGCTTTTTCAAGACGAGGATCACATGAGTGTATCGTCCAGCGCCCCCGTGCGCCCGCAATCCGACACCGCTCCGGTTCAGTTGACCGAGGTCGAGCGTCACATCCTGCAAAGCCTGCAGCAAATCCGCTTCGGCACGCTCGAAATCGTCATCCACGACTCGCGCGTCGTCCAGATCGAGCGAAGCGAAAAAGTCCGCTTCGACGTCAAGGGCAAGCCCTTGGCCGACGCGCTCTCCTAAAACCAACCAACAATCAAAAACAAAAAGTCCCCCACCGGACAGCCGGAGGTGACGCACGCCATAACCAGGAGCCAATCCGTGCGTTTCTTCAAAACCTCCATCAGTCTGGCCGCGCTTGCAGCTGGCCTTATCGCCGCCCCCGCCTTCGCGCAGGATCAAAGCAATGACGCAACGCCGCTGACCGTCGAACAAAAGATCGACAAGCTTCAGGAAGAACTCGACACCCTGAAGCGCCAGCGCGATCTCGACCAGGAACTGGCCACCGCGGCTGCCGCCAAGACACCCGTCGCCACGCTCGACAAGAAGGGCCTCGGCTTCACCTCGTCCGACGGCAAGTACGCGCTCAACTTCAACTTCCAGGCCAATGTCGACGCGCACAGTTTCGGCAATGACGGCGGCACGCTTCGCGACGAAGTCGTCGACCGCCTGCTGCGCCCGACCTTCTCGGGCCGCGCCGGCAACGCCTCGTTCCGTTTGACCGCGGAACTCGGCGGCTCGTCCTCGGCCGCCTCGTCGATCGTCGATGGCTATGTCGAATATAAGGTCTCCGACCTGCTCCAGGTCCGCGCCGGCAAGTTCAAGTCGCCGATCGGCCTTGAGCGCCTGCAGTCCGACGCCGACGTGATCTGGACCGAGCGCGGCCATTCGACCAATCTGGTTCCCAACCGCGACCTGGGCTACCAGCTGTTCGGCACGGCGCTGGCCGGCAGCCTGGAATACCAGGTCGGCCTGTTCGACGGCGCCGCCGACAACGTCAACCTGAACAACGATCTCGACAACAAGAAGGACGTCGCCTACCGCGTCTTCGGTTCCCCCTTCGCCCAGACCGACATCGTCTGGCTGCAGGGCTTCGGCATCGGCTATGCCGGCACCGACGGCGAGCACCTCGGCACCACCAGCGCCACGCAGTTGCCGACCTTCAAGACCCCCGGCCAGCAGACCTTTTTCTCCTATGCCACGGGCGCCTTCTCCAACGGCAAGCTGACCCGCAGCAACCCGCAGGCCTGGTTCTACCTCAACAATTTCGGCGTCCTGGCCGACTATATCGAGGAAGAGCAGGCCGTGAAGCTGGGCACGACGACCGGCCGCCTCAAGAACAAGGCGCTCGACGTGTCCGGTTCGTGGGTGCTGACCGGTGAAAACGTCGGCTATAAGGGCGGCGTCAAGCCGGCTCACGACTTCAACATCGACGGATCCGGCTGGGGCGCGCTCGAACTGACGGCGCGCTACGGCTACACCGATGTCGACGACAAGGCCTTTACACTGGGCTTCGCCTCAATCAATTCGTCGGCCTCGAAGGCGACCTCCAAGGGCCTCGGCCTCGCCTGGTACCTCAGCGAAAACCTCAAGGTTCTGGCGGATTGGGACACGACCAAGTTCGTCGGCGGCGCCGCTGCCGGCGCCAACCGCAAGACCGAGACCTTCGCCTCGGGCCGCGTCCAGTTCCGCTACTGACAATTTATTTCCAACCGGGCACCCTGATGACGGTGCCCGGCAAGCAAGGACATCCCCAATGCAACGCAGACATATCCTCGCGGGTCTTGCCGCTTCTCTCAGCCTGCTCACCGTCGCTCCCGCCTTTGCTGCGCCGAAGCCGGCGGAACTGCTCAATGTCTCCTACGACCCGACGCGCGAGCTCTACCAGCAATATAACGTGGCCTTCGCCAGGTACTGGAAGGGCAAGACCGGCCAGGACGTGACGATCCGCCAGTCGCACAACGGTTCGGGCGCCTCGGCGCGCTCGGTCATAGACGGCGTCGATGCCGATGTCGTGACCCTGGCGCTGGCGGCCGACATCGACTCGATTTCGCAGAAGTCGGGCCTGCTGCCCGCCAACTGGCAATCGCGCCTGCCCAACTATTCGACGCCCTACACCTCGACCATCGTCTTCCTGGTCAAGAAGGGCAACCCCAAGGGCATCAAGGATTGGGACGACCTGATCAAGCCGGGCGTCTCGGTCATCACGCCGAACCCCAAGACGTCGGGCGGCGCGCGCTGGAACTACCTGGCGGCCTATGCTTACGCCAAGAAGCGCTGGGGCACGGACGACAAGGCGAGGGAATACCTCAAGAACCTCTACGCCCACGTGCCGGTGCTGGATACCGGCGCGCGCGGTTCGACCGTGACCTTCGTCGAACGCGGCGTCGGCGACGTGCTGATCGCCTGGGAAAACGAAGCCTTCCTGGCGGTCAACAAGCTCGGCAAGGGCAAGTTCGACATCGTCGTGCCGTCGGTGTCGATCGTCGCCGAACCGCCGGTCGCGGTCGTCGACAAGGTGGCGCTGAAGAAGGGAAATCTTGCCGTTGCCAAGGAATACCTGAACTACCTCTACAGCCCCGAAGGCCAGGACATCGTCGCCCAGAACTATTACCGCCCGATCGACAAGACGGTCGCCGCCAGGTACGCCTCGCGCTTCCCGAACATCCCGACCCTGGTCACCATCCGCGACTTTGGCGGCTGGACCAAGGTCCAGAAGGAACAGTTCGATTACGGCGGTGTTTTTGATCAAATTTCCCGCAAGTAACCCGGAGCCGGAGAGCCTTCCCCTCCCCGACGCCCTCAAACTGCGGCAGGTCTTGAACCTGCCGCTTTTTTGTTGCCCTGTGCGGCCCGTAATGCGGTTTCGAGGGCGGAAGGCGATCATGGACAGACGACAACTTCTTGCAGGGCTGACAATGCTAAGCCTGATCCCGGCCCGCGTCGGCGCGCAGACCGTTAATCGCCGCCCCGTGCCCGCCGATCGCAAGTTCGTCAGCCCCGCCGTCGACGCCTGCATCGACGAGATGAAGCGCGCGATCAAAGATCCCCAACTGGCGCAGTTGTTCGAAAACTGTTTTCCCAACACGCTCGACACGACCGTCACGGCGGGCACGGTGGAAGGCAAGCCCGACACGTTTGTCATCACCGGCGATATAGACGCCATGTGGCTGCGCGATTCGTCCGCCCAGGTCTGGCCATACCTGCCGTTCGCGGCAAAGGACGTCGCCCTGCGAACTCTCTTCCAGGGCGTGATCCAGCGCCAGGCGCGGTGCATCCTGATCGACCCTTACGCCAACGCCTTCCTGAAGGACCCGGCGGCGATGACCACGCTCAAATGGTCGATCGGCGATATGACGACCATGAAGCCCGGCGTCGCCGAGCGCAAATGGGAGATCGACAGCCTGTGCTATCCCATCCGGCTGGCGCACGGCTACCTCAAGGCGACCGGCGACACGACGCCGTTTGACGATACGTGGCGGCAGGCCATGCAGGCCGTACTCAGGACCTTCCGCGAGCAGCAGCGCAGGGATGGCACGGGGCCTTACGTCTTCCAGCGCAAGGCCGAGGCGCCGACCGAGACCCTGGCGCTCAAGGGCTATGGCAATCCGACGAAAAAGATCGGCCTGATCCATTCGGGCTTCCGGCCGTCGGACGACGCCTGCACCTATCCCTTCCTGATCCCGTCGAACCATTTCGCCGTCGTGTCCTTGCGCCAGCTCGCGGCCATGGCCGGGACGACGGGGTTGAGCGCAGCGTTCGCGCAGGACTGCCTGGCGCTGGCCGCCGAGGTCGAAACGGCGCTGAAGGCCTATGGTCTGATGCCTGACGGCAAGGGCGGAAAAATGTGGGCCTATGAGGTCGACGGCTTCGGCAATGCGCTCTTCATGGACGACGCCAATGTGCCGAGCCTTCTGGCCTTGCCCTATCTCGGCGCGGTAAAGGCCGACGATCCCATATACCGCACGACGCGCGCGGCGGCGTGGTCGGACCGCAACCCATACTTCTTCAAGGGCGCCGCGGGCGAGGGCATCGGTGGGCCGCACGAAGGCCTGCGACTGATCTGGCCGATGTCGTTGATGATGCGCATCCTGACGTCGCGCGACGACGCTGAAATCCGCGCGTCGCTGCAGATCCTGAAGACGACCGATGCGGGCACGGGCTTCATGCACGAGGCCTTCGACCAGGACAATCCGGCGGTCTTTACCCGCGCCTGGTTCGCCTGGGCCAACAGTCTGTTCGGCGAGACAATTCTCGATCTATATAGTCGCAAACCCAACCTTCTCGCTTGAGGCCGATATGATCTCACGCCGCCAGGTCCTGGCCGCCACCGCCGCAATCGCCGCCATGCCGGGCACCGTGCTTGCTGCCGGCACTGAAAGCCTTTGCGACCACGTCGATCCCTTTATCGGTACGGGCGGGCATGGCCACGTTTTTCCTGGCGCGACCCTGCCGTTCGGCATGGTGCAGCTGTCGCCCGACACCTCATGCGCCGGCTGGGATTCGTGCTCGGGCTACCACCAGAAGGACGGTTCGATCCTCGGGTTTTCCCACACCCATTTGAGCGGCACGGGCTGCGCCGACATGCTGGACCTGCTGGTCGTGCCGCGTACCGGTCCGGTCGTGCTGCAACCCGGTACGGTCGAGGCGCCGGAGACCGGGTATCGCTCGCGCTACGACCGCAAGACCGAGACCGCCACGCCCGGCTACTACAGCGTCGAGCTGACCGACAGCCGCGTGCGCGCCGAGCTGACGGCGACCCTGCGCACGGGTCTGCACCGCTATACCTTCCCGTCGGGAGAGGCCGGGCACCTGCTGGTCGACTGGCACCATGCCAATGTCAACTGGTGGGAAAAGCCCGCCGTTCCCCGCGTGACCAACGCTTCGCTGCGCCTGGTCGGCAACGACACCCTGGTCGGCGGCCGCCAGGTGTCGCAATGGGCCAAGGGACGGTGGATATTCTTCGCGCTGAAGCTGTCGCGGCCGGTGTCGAAGGCGCAGCTCTATAGCGACGACCAGCCGGCCGAGGGTGACGCGATCGAAGGCACGAACCTGAAATGCGTGCTCGAATTCGCCGATGCGGGGTCTGCTCCGCTGCTGGTGCGCGCCGGCATTTCGTCGGTCGACATCGACGGTGCGCTGCGCAATCTCGACGCCGAATGTCCGGACTTCGATTTCGAGCGTGTGCGGACCGCCGCTCGCGCGGCATGGGAGACCGAGCTGTCGCGCGTCCGGGTCGAAACGAACGACGCCGACGCCAAACGGATCTTCTACACGTCGCACTATCACGCGCTCATGGCGCCGACGGTGTTCAGCGACGTCGACCGGCGCTATCGCGGCATGGACAACGACGTCCATACACTGAAACCCGGCGAGGAAAACTATTCGACCTACAGCCTGTGGGACACCTATCGCGCGGCGCACCCCTTCTACATCCTGACGCAAGGCGCCCGCGTCCCGGCCATGCTGCAAGGCCTGGTGCGCATGGGCCAGGAAAGCCCCGCCGGCCCGCCGATCTGGCCGTTGCAGGGCCGCGAGACCGACACCATGGTCGGTTACCATTCGGCCGCCGTGCTGGCCGAAGCGTACCGCAAGGGCATCAGGGGCGTCGACTACAAGGCGGCCTTCGCCGTCATGCGCAAGCGCGCCTTCGACGACGACGTCCACGGCCTGGGATGGTACCGCAAGCTCGGCTATATCCCCGCCGACAAGGTCGATGAGTCGGTGTCGCGCACGCTCGAATTCGCCTATGACGACTGGGCGGTGTCGAAGCTGGCCGAGGCCGCGGGCGCGCACGCCGAGGCGGCGTTTTTGCGCGACCGGTCGCGCAACTATCGCAACGTCTTCGACTATTATACCCACTTCATGCGCGGGCGCCTGAGCGACGGCGAATGGGTTACACCCTACTGGCCGGCCTCGCTCGGCCACAACCAGAAAATATGGCGCGATTTCACCGAGACCAACTCCTGGCAGGCCACCTTCCTCAACCAGCACGACCTCTACGGCTATATGACGTTGTTCGGCGGCGAGGCGGCCTTCGAGGCCAAGCTCGACGGCCTGTTCGGCGCGTCGTCCGACATGCCCGACGGCACGCTTGACGATATTTCGGGGCTGATCGGTCAGTACGCCCATGGCAACGAGCCCAGCCACCATGTCGCCTACCTCTACGCCTATGCCGGCGCGCCCTATAAGACGCAGGAGAAGGTGCGCCAGATCCTGACGACACTCTACCACGCCGCCCCCGACGGCCTGGCCGGCAACGAGGATTGCGGCCAGATGAGCGCCTGGTATCTCTTGAGTTCCATGGGCTTCTATCCGGTCGATCCGATCAGCGCCGTCTACGTGCTGGGCTCGCCGCTGTTCGACAAGGCGACGATCCAGGTCGGCGAGGGGCGTACCTTTACCGTCGAGGCGCCGGGCAATGGACCGGACGCCATGTATATTCAAAGCGTGACGCTCAACGGCCGCGCCCATACCAAATCCTGGATCAGCCACGCCGATATCATGCACGGCGGCAAGCTGGTCCTGCACATGGGCAAGACACCCAACAAGGCCTTCGGCCGCGCGCTTTCCACCCGTCCTCCCTCCTTCGTTTGAGGCATCCATGACCAAGTTCAGCCGCCGTTCCGTCGTCCGCGCCGCCGCCATCGCAACCTCGCTGGCGGCCGTGTCGCAAGCCAAAGCCGCGGCCTCCGGCGCCATCGTCGTTTCGACCTGGGACTTCGGCGTGGCAGCCAACCAGGCGGCCTGGGAAGTCTTGAAAGGCGGCGGATGGGCGCTCGACGCGGTCGAGGCCGGGGCGCGCGTGCCTGAGGTCGACCTGAAGAACCACAGTGTCGGCCGCGCCGGCTATCCCGACCGCGACGGTCACGTCTCGCTCGACGCCAGCATCATGGACGAGACCTGCCGCTGCGGGGCGGTCGCTGCGCTCGAGCATATCGACCACCCGATCTCGGTGGCGCGCCTGGTCATGGAAAAGACGCCGCACGTCCTGCTGGTCGGCGAAGGCGCGCTGCAATTCGCCCTGTCGCAGGGGTTCAAGAAGGAAGAGCTGCTGACGCCGGAATCGAAGGCGGCGTGGAAGGACTGGCTGAAGACCAACAACTACCAGCCGGTCGCCAACAGCGAAATGAAGACCTACGGCAAGGCCCCGGGAAGCCAGGTCCCGGGCGACGTCCACAACCACGATACACTCGGCATGCTGGCGCTCGATGCCCAGGGGCGTCTGTCGGGCGCGTGCACGACCAGCGGCATGGCGTGGAAGCTGCGCGGCCGCGTCGGCGACAGCCCGATCATCGGGGCGGGCCTCTATGTCGACGGCGAAGTCGGCGCCGCCACCTCGACCGGGGTCGGCGAAGAGGTCATCCGTACCGCCGGCAGTTTCCTGGTCGTCGAACTGATGCGCCAGGGCCGCTCGCCCCAGGCGGCGTGCGAGGAGGCCGTGATGCGCATCGTCCGCCGCCGGCCCGAGGCCGCCCGGACGCTGCAGGTCGGTTTTCTGGCCTTGAGCAAGACCGGTGAGGTCGGCGCCTTCGCCATCCAGAAGGGCTTTGTCTACGCCCGCTGCGACGCTGCCCGCACCGATGCCGTCATTCCGTCGGCCAGCGTATTTTCCTGACAGATAGAGGGGGGGAAGAATGAAGCCTTTTCGAACGTTTGCGGCCCTTACGGCTCTCGCCGTCGGTCTTCCACATGGGGCGTCCGCCGGGGACACCGGCGCCGGGACGCAAAGCGACACGTTCAAATCGCGTATCGAAGCCCTTCACCAGAGGCTTTCTGCCCGCACCGGCGACCCTGAAGCCGTGGCGCAGATGGCGATGTTGAAGGAACAGGGCGACGAGATAACCCCCATTGATCTGCAGGGCGCTTTCGATCTCTATGAGCAGGCGGCCGCGCGGAACAATCCGATCGCCATCAAGAAGATGTGCATGGCCTATTTGCTGGGACAGGGGCGGCCGAAGGACGTTGTCAAGGCGTCGGGCTTCTGCAACAGGGTGGACGCGAAGGACGCCGTCACCCTGTTCTGGGGCGGATACGATTACCAGTTTGGCGTGAGCGGTCCGAAAGACATCGAAGCCGCCAAGGCAGCCTACCAACAGGCCTTCCTGGACGGCAGCGGCGATGCGGCCGACGCGATCGGACAGATGGCTTTTGACGGCGGACACTTCGACGCCGCGAGAAGCTGGTATCGTCGGGGGGCGTCGATGGGGTCGGCGGGCGCCATGGTCCATCTGGCGGGGCTGGCCGAGCGGGGGCAGGGCGGCGGCAAGGATGCGGTCGAGGCCGCCTGGCTCTATGGGCTGGCGGCGCAACGCGGCAATACGGACGCAGTGATTTGGGTGGCCGCGCATCGCAATATCACAGTGCCGAAAATGGTGCTGCGCGTGGACAAGACCGAAACCGTCCTTACGCACACCTATGGTCCGCCGGACAAGGAAAAGACGGAGACGTTGACGCAAGCGCGCATTTCGATGCTGATGCGAACTGAGGTGAAGCGCAACCTTTTGGGCGGCGGCTTGTCTTCGACCTATTTCGCGTTTTTCGACTGTTACGTGCGCGGCGACCACGAGGTGGACGTCTGCGTTCCTACGCGTGAATTCCCGCTCGAGGTCGGTATCACGCGCGTGCTGCACGCGGTCTGGGACGGACGTGTCTCCGTGCCCGAGCGCGACGTCGCCGGTGCATCGACAGCCCAGTCGCATTTCGTGACGGGCTTCGAGCTCTATTTCGATGACTGATACCACCGGTCATAAAGAATGACCGTCGGTATGCGTTTTTCAGCTCAAACGCCGCTTGGCTCGCCGGCCATGAAGCATTGTCCTGACGCT
>CAKZJB010000175.1 GCA_936940865.1 uncultured Asticcacaulis sp.
GGCGACGCATGGAATGGAAGGGCCGCCGCCTTCGCTTCCTGCGCCGCGACCGCAAGCAGGTCCTGCTCATGGCCCGTCAGCCGCTGATCTTCCCAACGGTCATCGTCGACAAGCGCGTGTGGCAGATCGGTGTTCGTTCGCAGTTCACCCAACAGCTGACGGTATCGATCGCCATTTGCCAGGATGTTGTCCCCGCCCCAAGCGCGACGATTGCCGTTCGATGTTCCAAAGCGCATCGCCGTAAACATACCGGCGAGTCCATCGATCAGACGCCGCAGCTTCATGTAGGCTGCATGGAGGCCGTCCGACCGTGTCGACGCCCGGGGCCATCCCAGGGCCGTCAGCGTTTCATGGTTCAGTTCGCGCGCTTTCGCGATGTTGTATCGCCGGATCAGCGCGACCAGGACGTGAAGGGGCACGATCTGCTGGCCGCGTATGTCGTGGCTTTCCAGCTTCTGGATGCCGGACCGGATGAAGGCGTACGACAGCCAGGCCACCATGCAGACCGAGCCGAACAACCAGAGCCAGGCCCCCTTCCACATGTAGCCGAAATAGCGATCGACCGAGACCTTGATGAACGGGATCGAATCGTAGGCGGTCGCCGTGACGACGTGCCTGACGCCTTCCGCGTCGGGTACGCTGAGAGTCTGCGGGAAAGGCGATCCGAAGGTGCGATAGACCCACGCGACAATGTGCAGGCCAGCATATATCTGGTCGTCGTCCGGCGCTGCATTGTTCGCGATGCCGATGCACAACGCTGCCCACAACAGGAGCATCCATCGGAGCTTGTTCCACAGCTCCATGATCATGTCGTAGGTATGTGCGAGCGTTTGTCCGCCGCGAAGCCACGCGCTGCCCGCGCTGTTTTCAGGGCGCTTCTTCTGCGCCGTCACCGAGATGTCCATCACTGAATTCGCCTATACTTTCAGCCTATTGTGAGGCTGAAAGTATATCATAAAATCAATGACTTAGCATCTATTCCGGTTTGATTTTCCAACGGCTTTGCGCGTAGCGCTCGAACACCGCGAAGAGATCGGCGACGAACGCGTCGTCGTCACTGTTTGTGCGCGCGATGATCGCGTCGGGGATCGCGGGATTTGCGCCGAAAAGCTTGTTGCCCTGCTCGCCGACAGCACGCGTGACATCCTTGCGGACCTCCGCCGGCAGCAACTTCGATGCGATGATGTTGAGCATGGCGTAGGTCATGTAGCTGTGCTTCGACGCCATGTGCAAATGATACGCGGTCGTGTCGTCCGCGTCGCGTTCGAGCACATCCGCGATATACTGGTTGAGCGGCAGACCGCGCGCCTCCGCCTTGCGCCGGATCGTTTCCAGTGTCCGCGGATCGATCCGCAGCTGGAAGCGGGCGTTGCGATTGTAGTCTTTCCCTGGCATCGGCATTTCTCCCCCTAGGCGTCACATTTGACGCCTAGTAACTATATATAAGCCATTGTTATCACGACGGAAAGCAAAATCAGCTCTGTGGCCGCATTTTGTAGGCGTCACATTTGACGCCTATAGTTATTGAGACATTTTGTTTGTATATTCAATGACCTACCGTCGCCGCCGGCTGGGCGTAAGGTGTGCAAAAAAACATGATCGATTCTGACCCAGCCGTTGTTGTCGATCGTCGCCAATGGGATGTCTTCGGGACGCTGCCCGTCATGGTCTTTCACGCTGCCTTCGCAAGCCAGGCTGTCCCGGTCCCCTCGCCCCTTTCGGATCCGAAAGGGCTCCCCAGGTGGGGCGTCTCCCTCGGGTCGGATCCTATATTAGCGCTCAGCCATGGGGTCGCTGTGGACATATAGGAGGCACCTCTAGGCGGCCGGCCAAACCTTAAGGCTGGGAGCGAGGCAAAACGAAATGGCGCCGCCCGATTGATCCGGGCAGCGCCGATAGCGATATTCACTCCGGGTCCGGCTCGCGCTCGGCTTTCCACTTGGCTTCCAGTGCCTCGACCAGGTCGAAGAGTTCCTCGAATCTCGGATCGAGTTCATAGGGTAGAGCGACTGAGTGATGTTCCGTGTACATGATGATGATCTCCTCGAAGCGTCATTGACGCGCCCGCGGATCAGATCGGGCCCCGGCGTGTCACCGAGACGAAGGGCGGTTAGGCCCGAAGACGAGGGAAACGGCTTGTCCGTTGACACGCAGGGTGATCTGGTACGCTGGCGGGTCAATGAGGCCGAAGAGATCGTGGCGAGCGACCAGCTCGACACACCATATTGACTACGACAAGCGAAACGGCTCGGCCCGCTGACGTTCAATCACCCTCGGCTACCGGAACGTCCGGATGGCTCGCCCAGGCCTTCAGAGGGTCGGGTGTCGGCCCATAACCATCGAAGACGAACCGGACGGGAACACGCAGGGCCTGGCAGACCTCGAACAGGGCGCCGGCGGGAATGCGCTCGGTCCCGGCTTCGTAATCGAGATAGTCGGATAGCTCGATGCGTGAAAGCACTGCGGCGGTTTCGGCCGACATACGAAGCAGCGTGCGACGACCTTGCAGACGCGCACCGATATGACGATCGACGTCGCCCGGAATATGTCGAAGCTGCGAAGACTGGACGGGCATCGCCGCGACATCCCCGTGGAAAGCTCGATAGCGGTACGCCCCCGCATTGAGCCTCCTCTGATCCCTGGAGATCGGGGAGTTAGAAAACCGGCAGTGCACGGTCCCTGTGACCTTTAGCCGAGGCCTGTTGCATACGCCACAGGCTCCCCGACCACATTGGTCAAAGGAGGTTTGTGTCGGAATGGCCGACATCAACCAGCACTACTTGGGCTTTCTACGACCCGGGCCGCGCGTACGGCTTGGGATCAGCTATAACGGACCGCCAGCGACAGCGCATCCAAAATCATCGGTGACGTGAACGATGTCGGGGCCTCAGGCAGCCAGCGGTCTGCGATAGCCCTGAACGTCGCCGAGTACCGACGGATCGCAGCTAAAGCCGGCTTCGCTCCACGCGCCCGCCATGCCATCGGCCAGGTATTCGTACTCGACCATGCTCAGAGGCTTGACGAGATATCCGCAGGCACCATTGCCATAGGCCTGAACGATGTCGCGCTCGGCGGAAGAACTCGACAACATGATGACCGGAATGTCCCTCGCGTCTGGCATCAGCTTCAGCCGCTCCAAAATGTCGTGCCCGCTCATCTTCGGAAGGTTGATATCGAGGAGGATCAGATCCGGTTTCCCCTCGGCTTCGACTGTCGCCAACCTGTCGAACAGGGCAAGGCCGTCCTGGAAATGCACGAGATGAAGAATTGGCAGGCGTCCAATCAGTGAGCGACGCAAGAGAAGCGCCTCTCCACGATTGTCTTCGACGAGCCAAACCGTTGGTGGCCGCACGTGTTACCCTTTACAACACATGAGCGGACGTATTCGTGGTCGCCGCTCTTGTCATGAAGACACTCTGGATCCAACGAACCCGCAAGCAAATCAACGAAACGTGACCTTTGATAAGACCACGTGACTGTGCGGCACCGATGAATGCTGTCTTTTTTTGGCACCGGGAAATGGTATGTTCTATCGCGACGGTTCGCTTGGGCAGGGGGGTCTTGTGGAGACCGATCATGACCCCGTTTCGCATAGACATCCCGCAGGCCGACCTCGATGACCTTGACCTGCGCCTGCGCCGCACCCGATTGCCCGACCAAGTCGAAGGTTCCGGCTGGAGCTACGGTACCGATCTCGATTTCCTTCGTCATTTCGTGGACTATTGGGCCGACGGGTTCGATTGGCGGCGGGCGGAGACCTGGCTCAACAGCTTTCCGCAGTTCACAGACACCATCCAGGGCGAAACGGTCCATTTCGTCCACATCAGCAGCCAGTCCGCCGACGCGGTCCCGATCCTTCTGGCCAACGGCTGGCCGAGCAATTTCGTGGAACTACTGCCACTCGCCCAACGCCTCGCCGAAAGCGATCCCGGGTTTGACGTCGTCATTCCGTCCCTGCCTGGCTACGGCTTCTCCGGCAAACCGACGCGACCTGGGGTGAACCTCACCGAGACCGCCAACTTATGGGCGGAGCTGATGAGCCGCCTGGGTTACGACCGATTCCTGACCTCGGCCTCGGACCTCGGCGCCGGCGCGGTTCTCGGTCTCCTTCATAGTGTGCCCGACCGGATCATCGGAGCCCACTGGTGCAATGTCTATTCGCAGTATCCTCGGCCGGAAAATCTCTCCGAAGCGGAGAAGTCCTACTTCAAGGGCGTCGACCAGTGGATGATGGCCGAGGGCGCCTACGCCATGGAGCAGGGCACAAAGCCGTCCACCCTGGCTGTCGGCCTGAACGATTCGCCCGCCGGCCTCGCCGCTTGGATCATCGAGAAGTTCCGGACCTGGGGCGACACGGGCGGTGACGTGGAAAAGCATTTTGGCCTCGACACCCTGTGCACAATCGTCTCGGTCTACTGGTTCACCCAGACGATTGGCTCGTCCGTCCGCATGTACAAGGAGGCCTTCGCGGATCGCGAACGCATCGTCAAGCCATTGCCCGCCGGCATAAAACACGCGGTCCTGGTGCCTGCGGCTTGCGACCTGCCGGCGCCGCGCGAATGGGGCGATCGCCACCTGCCCGGCATCGTCCAGTGGACGGTTCCCGGCAGGGGCGGGCATTTCCCGGCGCTCGAAATTCCGGACATCATGGCCGACGATATACGCGCGTTCGCACGTCAGACTTTGGGACAAGGCGCCACCGGCTGAGCCACGAACTCCATAACTGCATGACGCAGCAGGTGAAGGCTCCCGTTATCGGCCGGGAGCCTCTCCGCGTCAGAAAGCCGGTTCTTCTTCTTCGGCCGCGGCGGTATTGTCGGCCTTCTTCGAGATGTTGAAGCGGATGTCGTGGGCGTAGATCTCGATAGCGAACCCGTTCGATCCATCGTTCTTCTCGTAGGTGCGATGCGACTGGGCACCCATGATGATGAGCTGGTCGCCGACCTTGATGTGCTTTTCGATCATGGAGATCAGGTGGGGCGCGTTGGCCTTGATCTCGAACCAGTCGGTTTCTTCGACCTGCTCGCCTTTGGACTTGAATCGGCGGCTGACGGCGACCGAGAAGGAAGCGAGCTGGCGATCGTCATTAAAGGTGCGGGTTGCGTTGATACGGCCGACGTTGGCGACGAGGGTGGTAAAGGCTGCAGTGGACATGGCGTGGTCTCCATTCGAACCCTCGGGGCCGACCCCCTCGGGCTTGCGGTCTCGACCGCAATCATGCGTATCCCTGTCCCCGCCGAAGGGCCGGCATGCACCGCGAAGCGGCCGTAACGCAGTGAAGGAGGCTTGCCCTTGCTGGCCGGACCGGCGGGGCGAGATTTCGCATGTGATTGAGGTCATCGAACCGCTTGCCAAGGGGCGGCCCGGGTACGACTGGAGACAACGCTATGCCGCGATTGTGTCCTACGCAGTCGACTTAACGAACTTGACGGATTTATCCAACTTTGTCATATTGACGGCAGGAGCTCTTGCCATGCCGACGTCAAGCCAGAAGATAAGTCAAGGTCCAGCGCGTGAGACCGCGAAGTCCGGCAGGAGTGCATCGCGGGCGACCGCCCTCCTCGACAATGCCGCCACAAAATGCGTCCCGTCACTCAAGGGTAAGGGCCGTGCCGCCAAGATAAAGGAAAAGGTCGAGGCTCTGAAGGGCCAACCTCTCCGTGGCTTCACCCGGAAGCGGTACAGTCTGGCCATCGCCAAGAAGATCGCAGATGCCGTGAAGCTCGCCGCCGAAGCCGGCCAGCCGACGCGTATCGTCCTGGATATCGACGCGGCCGGAATGACGTCGCTCATCCCCGAGCCGGTCCAGGTAAATGCGCCTGCGGTCGAAGTCGAGGAAGTGGGGGACCTGAGCCCGGAGCTTCAGCAGGCCTTGTCGGCGGCGCGCGAACGCGGACGTGTGCGTGTCGCGGAAATTCTCGCCGGCGACGACATGCTGAACGCCGAAGCCTTCGCGGAGATGCTTGGCACTACACGCGTGACCGTCAACACCTGGCGCCAGGAGAGCAAGGTGCTCGGCCTCGATGGCGCGAAGCGCGGCTTCCGGTTCCCCGAGTGGCAGATCGGTGCGGACGGCAAACCCTATGCGGTCCTGCCCCAACTCCACGACCTTTTAGGTGGACCTTGGGGAGTCTATCGCTTCATGGTCCAGGTACATGGCGCTCTCGACGGTTTGACCGGACGCGAAGCGTTGCAACGCGGGCTGACGGAAAAGGTTCTCGCGGCAGCGGATGGCAACGGACGAGATTTCTCGTAGATGCCGTCCGTCCCGCCGCCCGCAGACTTCGCCCGGGCACAGCTGAGACTTCACACGATTCCGGCCGGGCAAACGTTCGGCCGGATCTACCTTGCGCGATATCCAGACCCTCTCGGTTACGGCAAGACCCCAAGTCGCTTCAGCGACCCTCGGCGTCTCACTCCTGCCAACCGGTTCGGCGTCCTCTATCTCGGCGAGACTGTGAAGGTTTGCTTCCTGGAAGCCTATCTACGTGACCGACGCGACGGCCTGATCGGGGATCTACCAATACCGATTTCGGACTTTTATGATCGTCACTACGCGGAGATCGAGACGACAGCCCCGCTGACCCTCGTCGACCTGCGCGACGACGCAGCCATTGTCATGGGCGTGCCGACAGACGTCGCAAAGGCATCGCGGCAGACACTCGGCCGTAAGTGGTCCGTCGCATTCCATCAGCATGGTTCAAGGCCCGACGGCATCATCTATCCGTCGCGCCTCAATGGTCACACGAACCTTGCGATCTATGACCGCGCGATTTCCAAGCTGAAGGCCGGCCGTGTGCGCAAACTGATCGCCGCGCCTGGTCTGGCCACCGTCCTGGATGACTTGCAGGTGGTAATCGCCGAGCCTGATCCAAGCTGACCTTTGTCCCGCTTCGGGGTTTCGCACACCGGCTTTCCTGTCAAAAACCCGAGTCGTTACAAGGCAATAGGACAAACACGATCGTCCCCAGAAATGATTCCGAATGGAGTCAGCGCCTTGCGCGAAGCGCGATCCCAATCGTTAACGAAAGGTTAACACGGGGGAACTCACACTCCCTGCACGCAGGCAAGTCACGCCTGCAGCTCGTCGAAGATCCCGCATGGCTCTCCGTTCGGGAGGCAGCTGCTCTCACAGGATTGCAGGTGCAGCGACAAGGTCAGGTCGAGATCCCTCAGGGCATCGATGCGGGACTTGATGACGCGGCGCTGTTCTTCGAAGAAGGCGATCGTCTCGCCACACGGCCGTTGCCCCTCGCTGAGCGACACCAGGTCTCTTATGCGCTCGATCGGAATGTCGCAGTCCCGGCAGCGGCGTATCAGGTTCAGGCGCGCGAGGTCCGCCCGGTCATAGGCCCGATTTCCGCCTTCGCGGCGCTGGGCTTTCGGCAGGAGACCGATCGACTCGTAATAGCGGACCGTCGGGACCGTGCATTGTGCCCGCCTGGCCAGTTCTCCGATCGAAATCATTGCCGGCGTCCTCCTCGAAAAACAGGCTTGAACCTCAAGTTACTTTAGGAAGCACAAGCGGCAAACGCAAGGCGATGAAGCCTGCGCTTTGGAGAGACGACAATGAATAAGTGGATTCTCGGCGCGATCGCCGCCTGCGGCCTGTGCTGCATTCCCCTGCTTATACCGGCCGCGGCCGGACTTTCGGTGTTCGGGCTGCAGCTGTTCAACGGCCCTTTAAGTGTCGATCGCATCGTGTGTGGTCTGGGGCTGGCCGTGATCGCGGTCGTGGCCGTAGCCTGGCTGATGAAGCTTTGGTCGAAACGTTCCGGCCGAAGCCCTTGCATGTCGCAGGCGTGCCAGGCATCTGGACAGTGCGGCTGCAAGTAGGCCGCGCTCCGCGAAGGGTGGCCGCATGAAGACCTATCTGATCTACGCGCTGGCGGCCGCCGCGGAAATCGCCGGATGCTACGCCTTCTGGGCCTGGCTGAAGCTCGGCAGGTCGGCGATATGGGTCGTGCCTGGGATGATCAGCCTGGCGCTGTTCGCCTATCTGCTGACCTTGGTCGAGGCGTCCAATGCCGGCCGGGCCTATGCCGCCTATGGCGCGATCTATATCGCCGCTTCGATCGCCTGGCTGTGGCTGGTCGAGAAGCAGACGCCCGACTGGGCTGACCTCACGGGTGCGGCCGTCTGCCTCGCTGGAGCCGCGATCATCATGTTCGGTCGCCTCGCCCTCAAATAGACTGGCCGTCGCTACGCAGGACCGCCGAAAAGCTTGGCGATCGTCGCGACCGGCATGTAGAGGCGCAAGGGCTGGGTCGGCATCGGGGCGAAGCCGAAGCCTTCGTAGAGCGCCTTGCGCCTGGCGACGGCCTTTTCGTCGCCATCGTCCAGGACATCGAGGATGGCCACGGCCAGGCCCAGGTCCCGGGAGATGCGATAGATGCGCGTCAGGCAATCTACCAGAAGGTCGGCGCCTATGCCCGACCCGGCGAACCGCTGGTCACGCCCGATCATGGAGATGTACGCTGCGGGGATGCGTCCGTGTCCGGGCCGCGTGCGCGCGAACTGGGGCGGCAGATCCTCGAAGGTGATCGAGTGCGCGTTGATGGCATAGAAGCCGGCAACCGTCCCTTCAGCATCCGTCATGACGAAGACCCGGAGATTATCTGCCTTTGACAGCTTGTTGGCGGTGCGCTTGAAGAAGTTGTCGACCGCTTCGACACCACACGAAAACGCCGCCCGATCGTGTTTTTCCGGATCGAGCGGCGCGATGGAGTAACCTGCAGGTTCGGTCATGCGTCGGAACGGGTCCGCTTCCGGTACCGATCGAAGGCCGCCTTCAGTGCCTCGGTCGGCTCCGGCGGATTGTCGAGCGCGGAAAAGAAGGCGTGATGGTCTTCGGCGCGCAAACGCGTCTCTTCGTGGGCCGCAATCGTCGCCAGGGCTGAAGAATAGGCGGCGCTGATCATGAAGGCGGAATCGTCTACGCCCGACAAGGCCGCGGCGCGCTGGATGGCATCCTTGACGCGCGGCTTGGTACGGAACTGCATCCGCGCTTCGTTCGGCTCGTCGATTGCGTCGGCAGGGTTGTGGAACGCGTGCATCTTGCCCTCCATGGCAAAAGCTTTGTACGCCAAACGGGCGTACAAAGCAAGATGACTCAGTCAATAGCGCTATAAATGGCCGACGCTTCTGGATGCTCGGCGACATAGTCGTGCAGGCGCTCGAACGCCAAGGCCAGGTGCTCCGACCCGAAACGCATGGACAGATGCGAGAAGGTGAACAGGCAGGCGATGATACCTGCTGCGTCGGCCGAGACCTCGCCGGCGTAGCCATTGCCCCACCAGCTGATCTGGAAGCGCTTGTCGGTGTCCGGCGCCATGTAGAGCGGCTGGCCATCACGCTCCATGAAGACCCACAGACCACCATTATAGTCGGCGCAGAGCTGGCTCATGAAGTCGTAGATGGCGTTCTCGCCGCGCAGCAGCCAGGTCCGGCTGAGAAGTTCGGGTAGGAAGTCCATCCGACGGTCTTCGGGGACCGGGGTGGCAAGCGAGGTATTGGACAGGGTGGTTTCGGACATGACGTTCTCCTTCGATTGAAGTCCGTCCTCGCCTGCCCTCCCCTCTTCCTTCGGCCCTTGGTGCGAAGCTATGGAGTTTCGAGAGAGCCCACGGAAATCATGCCGGGGCAAGCTTGGCCTCGGACATGAACTCTTCCAGGAGCTCGTCGGTCGAACGGTTCCAGATACGGTCGGCCGTCACCAATGCTGCCCGGCCGCCAAAGCCATCGGCCATGGGTTTCGAGCAGGTATAGGCGGTGACGCAGGTGAACCACTGGACCGAGACCGAGCGGCGAACGATGTCCTGCAAAAGCAGCAGGTGAACCGGATCCTCGAACCCGATGCACAGGTCCAGAACCACATGACCACTCTCGTCAAACCCGACCAGGCCGGCCAACATCGCCGCGACCGAGGGCATGACCTGGCTCTCGAATTCGGCGCTATCGGCCATCGCCTTGCGCAGGTCGTCGGCGGACACGCTCGGCCACTGGTCGACACCGTATTCGGTCGCGAAATCGCGGGAGGTCTCGTCTTCCGAGCCGGCCTCGAACATGGCGCCCAAGAGAAACAGCTCGAACGGACTGGCGTCGCTCAAGGGTATGGCAGGCTGGACAATGGTCGGCGAATGATAGTCGGGCATGGGTCTCTCCTGTGCTTGGATGCACGAGACCTCGCCCTCCCCTGTTCCTGGCTGCCGCCGGACACGAAAATGGGCACCCTTGGGGGGCAAAGGTGCCCATCGCAAGCCGCCGCAGTTCGAGGGGGGGATGAAAGGCGGCGACCGGACCAATCTAGTGAGACCGATTACAATCTACAAGAGACCGGACCCCGAAAAAGTGCTGCAAACCCTTAAATGACAACGCTTTCCCTGATTATATCGTGATCACATCCGCGCCGATACCACGTCCAATTGGTACCCCCTGTATCAACAGGTGAATATTTACGATCCTTCGCAATCCCGCATAAACCAAACGGGGGTACAGACTGGGTAGACCGGAACCCTCTGATGACCTCACGCGCCAAATTCAATCTGCATGTCAATGACGAGCATCGGCTGCTTGTGCTGCGTCCGATCGGCGCCATGGCAGGTTCGGAGATTGCGTCGCGTACCGTCGAATTCTACCGGAGCCTGGACGCGCCCTGGACGTATAACCGGATCGTCGACTTCCGGCGATACGATGCCTACGTGTCCCGCGAAGATCTCGACTTTATTGCCGCGGGCTGGGCGGACATCACCGCCGGGGTCCAATATCGCGCCTATGTCGCCATGGTCGTGCGCGAGGCCTATGAGAAACTCCGGCTACCGGAGGTCTCCCAGCGATTTCCGAATGAAACCATCTGCTATTTCAGCGACTACCACGAGGCCGTGGGCTGGCTGCAGGCGGTCGACCAGACGCGTTATCTCGCGAATCTCGGTGCCCTTCCCTTACGGGCACGCGACGGCGAGACGATTACCATCCAATAAAATCAAGCCCGAAAAACAGCCGGCCGCGATCCGCGTGTCCTACAGATTGGCGCGTCTAGTTTCGGTAGATCTTTGATTTCGAAGCCTTTCAACCATGGTCGTCGAAACGATTTGTGAGACACGATTGTCCCTGTCTGCTGCCAGGCCGCGTGGTAAGATTGGCTCAAGCAGGACTATCGATCGGGG
Organism: uncultured Asticcacaulis sp.; assembly: GCA_936940865.1. Lineage (GTDB taxonomy): Bacteria > Pseudomonadota > Alphaproteobacteria > Caulobacterales > Caulobacteraceae > Asticcacaulis. Next base: position 11,166 of record CAKZJB010000175.1, read on the forward strand.
GCACCCATGGCCAGGAAAGCAAAGCGACCGGTCTACGAACTGGACGAAACGCTCGAAGTCGAACTCGGCAATGCGGCCGGCCTGCACGGTCCCCGCGCCGCGCAAAACATTCGGGAGGCGTTCGAACACCTGGGTGTGCGCTCCCTTGCCGACATCACCCGGTTCAGCCGGCACGATTTCTGTTCCATTCCGAATTTCGGGGCGAATGCGCTCGCTGCGCTCCGGTTTCTGCTCGCGACGACGGGTCAAAAGCTCAAGGACGACCCTTTCCTGCCGCGCCTGGTGATGTCTGCCGACGAGATCGAGATCGTGAGGGACCGCCTGCTGCTTCGGCTATCCCAGGCAAACCAAAGCGGCCGGCCGATGAACCTGACGGGAAACGAAGTCTTCGTTCTGGCGGCGATGCTGGAACCTCAGCTCGACGCGCTGGCGGTGATCAGGTAGTTCGACCTGTGTGAGGGTCTGGGGAGAGCCACCCTTCTCGTGTCCCTCCCCGCCTCTTCACGCGGAACCCGGAGTAACCGCGTCAAGCCTAGTGCACCGTCCCGTCTTCCGGCATGTCAGCCAATATCGCGGTCCGGCCCGCCGTCTGCAGTCGCTCCAGCATGGCGGCCTTGTCGGCCTCGGTTGCTACGTGCTGGACGAAGTTCGGGATCTTCGTCGGATCGCCGATCAGCGGAAACGGCACTTCGCCGGCTTCTCGCGCATCGACAAAGAGGCCTGTGATATGGCTGTCCATGCCGGGCTTGGCGCGCTTGACCGGGACGAGATCGATTTTCATGACATTGGCCGCCGAGGTCAGCCGGTCGATCCCCCGCGCATTGCACAGCCAGGCAAAGTCGAAGCGGTCGAGATGAAGCTGGAGACTATCGAGCCCAGCCCCTCGCGCGATCGCTATCGAGGCCTTCAACCTTTCTTCAACACGGCTGACCGGTGTGCCGGCGGGCGATTGGGCCTGCTCGGCCGAGATCAATTCAACCAAGGTCTCCAGTCCAAATCGTTCGTGCGGATGGCCCATGCAGCGAGTTTTGAACCGGGCCGTCCGGCTGTCAATACGGAAGCTTGGCGCGGACCGCGTTAGGGATCGAGCCCGAAGGGTGGAGACCCGGCACGGGGCTCCATCGCAGACGAAGAGCCCGGCGGCAGGCAACAGCCTGCCGAAACGCCCGATTGACCCCGCCGCCACACGCGCTATCAATGCCGGACAGGACCGAACCCATGATCAACATGCCGCGCACCTGCTTCCTTGAACCGCCTCGCGAAGCTCACGACGCCGCCCAACTGTTGTCGATGGCGGTCGACGCCCACCTCGCTGGCGACAGTGCGGCCGCCGACCATTTCATCCGAAAGGCGGATAACCCTATCATCCGCGAGTGGACCGAATCCATCTGGGGCCGCAACAGCCCGCACATCCAGGCGACGGTGCAGACGATCAGCCAGCCCGTGGCAGAACGCATCGCCATCCGGATGCCGAACGCGGCCGAGAAGGGAGCTCTGCATCTTCGCGACGGTCACCATTGCCGGTTCTGTGGCCTGCCGGTTATTCGTGCGGAAGTGCGCAAGACCATCGCAAAGGCCTATCCGAACGCCCTGACTTGGGGCCGCACCAATCTCAGCCAGCATGCCGCCTTCCAGGCCATGTGGGCGCAGTACGATCACCTGGTCCCGCACAGCCGCGGCGGCGACAACTCGGCGGACAACATGGTTGTGACCTGCGCGCCGTGCAATTTCGGGCGAATGGACTACCTGCTCGACGAGGTCGGCCTCGCCCACCCCTTCGCGCGCGAACCGATCCGATCAACCTGGGACGGCCTGGAACGCTTTCGATGATGTGTTGGTCTGTCGAAAGTCACCATTGCGCTGTCAGGCGTGAAGCTTGTAGGCAATCCAGAGGTAGCTCACGAGGTTGGACGTTGCGTGCATCGCCCAGCCGGGCCAGATCGTACTGTTGCCGAGTCTTTCGTTCAGCAACGAAGCCGTCAGTGCCATAGCGGTCGTGAACACGCCGAAGGCCGCCGCGACCAGAAGGCCTGCCCTGAGCGCAAGCATGAGCCCGAAATGAACCGCCCCGAATACAAGCGCTTGCGCGGCGTTGCCGGCTACAGGCCCAAACCAGGCGACGGACCGCTTGGCGATGAGGCCTCGAAAGAAAATCTCCTCGGACAAGGCCGTTTTGACCGTCGCGAGCACAATCAGCGTCGTAACCGCCTCAAGATCTAGCCCGCTGGCAATGATCCCATGGACGACGCTGCCTTGCCCACCTGCAATCGCGGCCATCCCAGGAATCGCCAGCACACCGGCCGCTGCGACAAATCCGAGGAAACAACCGACAATGAGGCCAATTAGTCTCGGCGAACCCAGACCGAGGAATGTGACGAACGGGGGCCTTTCACGCCCGCGGAGTGGCCAATAGAGAAGGAGCGCCGTCAAGAGCACTATGGCCAGTTGCGCGACAGTCGAAATCGATGTGCTGACGAACACGCGACGCCTCCTTCCCGTTTACAAAATGCTGGCCGGCCACAGCTCACAAGATCCACAAGGCGATTGTTCAGGATGGCCTTTTGAGTGATATCAGACTCGACAATGCGCCGCCGACCGCTCCAGCGACAGCCGAGCCAACGGTTCCGAACAACAGCAAGGTCGCCGGCACGTCCGACAAGGCGAACGAAACGGCGATGCCGATCAGGGCGCATAAGCCACCGCCAACGGTCCCCCATACTGCCGAATCCAGCAGCGAATGGCGCCTTACCCGGCCGAGCGCGATCCCTGAGGCCAGAGACAGGCCCATTCCGAACACGGCAAATAACGACTTGATGTCCGGCACAAAGTGGCCGGCAACGACCATGGCGACCTGCAAAGCCGAAAATACGGCAATGGCCAGTACAGTTGCGCGCGCCTTCACGGGGTCACACCGAGTCTGTCGGTCGGGCTTTCCGCGGGTGCGGAGCCCTTTTCCAGGCTGTCCTTCAATTCGACCAATGAGAACGCGTTGCCCTTGCTAAAGAAGCCGTAGAGTTCATCATAGGCCGGGTTTGGAGCGTAGCCCGCGCCCGAGATGGTCACACTCGTGGCCTCCAGGCCACCGGGTGTCTTCGTCGGTTCTAGGCGGATCGAGGTGATGATCCGGCTGAATTCTTCCGGATGCTTGAATGTACGAGGCGCCTGGACATTGCGGAAGACCAGCAGGCGGCCGTCGTCGACAGCGATTATCTGGTTTCGGATATTGTCCGGGCCACCCTGCGGCTGGCCGGGCTTGTAATTGGTTTCGATCTGGCCGCCCTCGCGGAAGTCCACATAGGCGGTGCCGACCGTCCAGCTCTTCCAACCCTCGGCGGTGCTCAGCGCCCACCAGACCTTGTCGGCCGGCACATTGACCACAATGGACAATCGCATCGTCTTCTCGCCATTGGCGGCAACGAACGAGGTGTTCGCCACCTGTGGAAAGTCCTGGGCTATGGCTGAGGCGGGTGCCGCGGCCAGCAAGGCCAGTCCAACAAGCAAAGGTTTGATCATTTAGTGCCCTCCTTGGTTAGTTTGGAAATATAGTCGCGCAGGCAGTCGACCGAGTTGTCGAACGCTTCCAGTGTTCGGTGTGTCCTCGACTGCATGACGCCGCCCTCCATGGTCGTCAGTACGAACCGGGCGAGCTTCAAGGTATCGGTGCCGGCCGGAAGCCGGTCGGCCGCCCCGTCCAGGCACGCCTTCACATGGCGCACCCATCCCTCGAAATTCACCGCAAGCATTTCCCGCACGTCCGGATCGGGCTCGTGGATCTCCAGCGCAAGGGACCCGATGGGGCAGCCGTAAAAGCAGTCAGTATTGACCAGACGCTGGCGGTAGGATTCGAGGAGCTTGAAGATGCGGTCGATGGGATCGGCGACCCCTTCCCAGGCCGGCGCCAGCAGCATCGGTTCGATACCGTCGCGGTAGGCTTCGAGAACCGCGACCAGCAGCGCCTGCTTTGTCGGAAAGAAATGGTAGAGGCTGCCTGAGTTTGCACCGGCGGCTTTCAGGATGTCAGCGACAGACGTCGCGCCATAGCCACGTTCGTTGAACATCTGCATGGCCGTAACCAAAATCTTCGTCCGGGTATCCAACTGCCACCTTTCTTGATTGATCAATCAATCAACTGTGTAAATTGCGTCTTGTCAAGTGGGTCTCCCGGCGTCGCCAGCAGACCATATGCAAGATCAGACTAGAGAAAGCACATAATGCTCACGCCTCAGGCGGCGTTTTCGGCTCACCCATGACACTGTCGAGAAGCAAAAGAAGCTCCTTGTGGTCGGGCGGCTTCAGCAAGTGGGCGTCGAAGCCTTCCTCCACGGTGCGGTTGACCGTCACTGCCTCGCCCATGCCTGAGTGCGCGATGAAACGGGTGTCCTGGCAATTGGGATGGGCCCGCATGCGGCGGTGAAGTTCGAAGCCGCTGATATAGGGCATACGAAGATCGAGGAGCACCACGTCCGGCCGCACCCGATTGACCAGTTCCATGGCGGCTTCGGCGGTATTGACGCTATGAACGGAGTGACCTTCAAGTTCGAGCAGCCAGTGCAAGGTCTGCGTCGTATCGATATCATCGTCTACAATAACGACGCTCAAACCTGGATGGGACGAAGAAGTCATCATGGAGCCCCGAAGACGTAAAGCTGGAAAGCTGGAGGCTGAAATGAATAAACCTTCGGACGATGGTTCTATTCTGGCGCGTCTATTTTAACAATGCCGCAGATGCACAATTTCTCGTCATAAGCGATTATGGAAAGATCAATCCACGGCCCGCAGGCCGGAGCACGCAGGAAACTGCGAGCACCCATAGAAGCGCTTGCCTGAATATTGCCCGCGCCTGGCCTCGCGGAGCACCATGCGCCCCTCGCACAGTGGACAGGTCACGGCGTCGGCGGGCAAGGGCAATTTAAGCCGGTCCGATGGGACATTCCCGATCCGCGCCACGCCCTTTCCCGCCGCGAGGAGGTCGCGCAACCTCTTGCCCGTATAGAGCCAGATCGGCTTGCCTGTGGCGAACTCGGCCGCGGCCAGGGTGAAAGACCCCGACGTCACCACATAGCCGCCGGTCGCGCCCTCGGCCTGGACGACACCATAGAGCGCTCGCACGACGTCGACGCCCACACTGCCCTCGCGCCAATGCTTGGCCTGGACGAGGAACCGGCCTGCCGGCGAGGTCAGGACGATGTCATAACCGCCGTCGGCGCCCTCGGCCGTCAGTTGCGCCTCGAAGCCCATCGAGGCGAAGCCTTGGGCAGCCACCCGCTCGAGAGCCTCCCAGCTGAGCCCGGCCAGGACATCCGCATCCGCGGCCCGTTCCGCCAGCCGCTTCAACCGCCGGCGCTCGATGAAGTCCTTCGCCCACATGGCCGCCGACATGACCAGGCACAACGGCACCAGGAACTGAAACACGACGGCCAGGGCGCGAACGATCGTCATAGCGGCCGCGTCGCCCGCCGCCTCGGCACCAATCACGACGGTGGCGACCGGTTTCACGGCGAAATGGTGGCAGACGAAATAGGCGGCAACGGCTAATGGCAGGGTGAACCACGGCGGCACCCGGCTTAGCAGCTTGGCGAAATCGACGATCCTGTTGAACGATGCGGACATGGCGCCCCTCCCCGGTGCCATTGTCGCCAAAGGCAGCCCGAAGCGGAAGGGACCAATTTTCTGAAAATTCGCCTACAAAATCCCCCGGTGGCAGGTAGTATTCGCCAGGTTGGCGTTTTTTCGCCCAAACGCATCTGAGGGCCGACGTGGGCAGTCCGTACTTTTACGCGATCGAAATGCCGATCAGGGCGCACCAGCTGGTGACGGACCTCTGGCCCTGCGTGGAAGGCAGGGACTACAAGGAATACGGCGGCCCGTTGGCGACGACGTTCCTGGTTGCAATGGCCGGGCCCATGATCAATTTTCCCTATGAGCGTCTATACAGGCCAAACGACAACAAGGACGAACGTGAGATACACCTTAAGACCACGGACGATTTCGACGGAATGATCCGCCCGGCTGCCTTCGGGGGAACGCCATTCTTTCTTGGCGGCGCCTGGCGATATACTTACGTCGATAATCCGGATGTCAGCGTGCTCGCGATCCCGCCTCATGTTCTGGCCGAACTCGCCGCACCCGAAGCGCAGCCGGCCGCGGCCAAGGTCGACACCGAGACCTGGTTCAATTGCCTGCGCCATTGCCTCGCGCACTCGACAATCGCCTACCTCGACAAGGACGGCCTGCAGATTCCAAAAGCCCCGACCGAAATGATCGCCTTTGTCAGCGAACACCGGGTCAACAAGAAGCACGTTGGCAATCACGTTTTCCGGATAACTCGAGCGGACTTCCGGGCTTTTCTCGACGTCTGGGTGGAATGGCTACAAAGCTGAGTCCGAAAGCGTCAGAACGGCGTCGCGAGACGGGCGCTTGTCCTTGAAGAACACCACGTGCAGATCGCTCGAAACCGCGACCTTGCCGGTGCCGAGATTGACGATGTCCGACAGGAAATGCCAGGTCAGGTTGTCGCGCGTCACCCGGATATCGACGCGATAGGTGTCGTTCGCCGTCAGGAAGGCCTGGTACTTGATGTGAGCTTCCATCACCACGGGCACATAGACGTCGATATCGACGCCGGCCGCGCGCAGGAATTCATGACGGGCGTGCTGCAGGTACTGCAAATAGATCGAATTGTTGACGCCACGGTGCATATCGACTTCGGAGTCGCGAACCTTGTCGGTGTGGCTGAAAAGGATGTCGGTCATTGGGAATCCCCTCGGATGGCCCGCCTTACCCTGCAAAATCAATGCCGTAAACGAAAAAGGGCCCGAGAACATGCCTCGGACCCCGATAAAAGGACCCTACTTTCGCAGGGTCACCGCCACCGTCCGGATGCCTTGTCCCCGGGCCGCGATCGCGATCTTCTCCGACGGTCCAAAGACGCCGTCCTGGCGAACGGTTTCGTCGAGTGATGTGTCCAGATGCAGGACCAGCACCGGCTCCAGCGCCAGCAGTTCGTCGTTGGCCCGGAACGGCGCGGCCGACTTGAACTTGTCGAAATTGGCCTTGGCGAGGATCGGGTTGATACGCTTGTCGCGCGCCCACTTCAGGGCGATCTGCTCGGCGCCGTGATTGCCCGTCGTCGCCAGCCGCATCATCGGGAATTGCGAATGCGCCCAGTTCAGTGCGTCGAAGATCCGCATGGCGTCGATCTGGGTGTTGGCCTGACGGGCACCGCGGAAGACCACGACCTGGTCGCCGGGATCGGCCATTCCCTGATTGCGGCGGTCACGGGCTTTCAGAGCATCGCGCGCCTCGGTCAGGGCCAGCGTGGTCGCCTGGTTGCGGGCCGAACCGCGCCAGGGTGTCCAGACCTCGCCTGTGGCCTGGGTATAGGTGTCCGACGCCGCGTCACGCAGGACCTCGGCGATCATGACGGCCGCTTCGGCGCGATTGAATGCCAAGGTGGCGTCCTGAAGCTCGACATCCTTGATCTCGCTGCCGTCGAAGTCGCGCTGCAGCCGCCGCATATCGTCCGCCGACCGGTCTGCCTGGCGTTGAAGGCGCAGGATGGCGCTGTGCATGCCGCCGATCAGGCCTTCCATCAGCACCGGTACGTGCTCTTCCAAGGCGGAGCCAAGCAGGGCATCGAGCATTTCGTTGGCGATGTTGTGGCCAAGCGCCTCGATCTCGCCCTGGGGTGGGTGCGGCAGGTCGTGATGGGCATCGGCGCAGGCGGCGTCGTATCGGGACAGAGGCAGAGAAGCGGACAGAGCGTTCATCGGGAGCAACCTTGCGAAAGAGAAACCGGATTTCCGGAGAGGCCGCCGTGGGCTTGCCTCTGCATCCCTCCCGCCGCGGCGAATTTCGCGGGCAAGGGCGCGCTTGCGCGCTCGTCTTGACCCTTGCCCGGATAGAAATTCGACCGTGGCAGGGATTGCAGGCTTCAAGGCAAGGCCATGCGGCCTTACCCGAACTCAGGATGATCGTAAGGTTGCTCCCGTTGAACGCGGCGCCGATCGGCAAAACCGACCGCCAACGACGCGACCGGCTTGACCGACGTCTTAGACCGCCCGCTCGAAGGACATGGGGTCTGGCCGGGCCAACCATTTCGAGCGGCAGATCTCGAACCACGCCTGCGCGTCCTCATCCTTGACGGGCTTGTAGTTGCGGACGAAGCCTGGATTGATGCCGGCCTTGACCCGCGCCGCCGCAATGCGGGTCAGTTGTTCGGCGGGCACCCGGCGCCCCAACCGCTCTTCGATGTAGGGGATGGTTTCGACCAGGGCCCCTGCGGAATCGAACACGAGCATGGTGTACATGAGCCCGAGCTGGTTCAGGGGCGAGTCGTCCCGCAGGTACCAGCAGACGCCTTCATGGTGACGCGTATCGACGACGAATTTTTTCAATTCTGCGAGCGTCATGGGCGGACGTGTCGGAACCTGCGTGCGTTTTCTAGCGATACCGTGGGATGGTTTTCCCATAGGGCCCGCCGGGAATCAATCGAACGCACCCCCGATGCTGTATAAACTAACAGAAAGCAACTGGTACGGAGCATTATGCCGCCTCCGCCAGAGTGGCATTCGCACCCTGTGATCCGGCGTTCCGATAGGACAGGATCATATCGGCGGCCGCCTGAGCTTTCCCGGCTGCCTTCAGAAGCTCGGACGGTTTCTCTTTCAGGAACCCGGCCCAGTGACCGAGATAGGCAACGTGGTTTTCGAATACCGACCGGCTGGGATTGATCCCCAGATGCATCGAGGTCAGATGCGAGGTGAGTTCGGCCACCAGTTCCTCCCGGGCGTAATCGGTACGGGTCACGTTCGGTTCGAAACGGTCGAGACGATGTTTGGCGCCCGTAGCGTGGCCGTATTCGTGGAGCAGGACCGCGACATAGTCCTCGTCGCTCTCGAAGGCGCTACGCGGCGGCATGCTGATCCGATCGGAGAGGACATGGTAGCAGGCCACATCGCCGCCATGCGACACCGCGACCGGGAAATGCTCCATGATGGCGACGACGTCGGCGTTCAGAGGCGCGATCACCGCGGGCTCCGACGGGGCGACGGGATGGTAGGTCTCGGGTAGTCCTTCGATCTGGCAGGCATTGAACACACCGTAGGATTTGAGAAAACGCAGGACCTTGTCGTCGCTGCCATCCGCTGCATCGCCATCGACCGATCGGGTCTTGTAGAAGATGGCCGGCGCCGCGCGCTCGCCCTTGCGGACATGCCCCCCGATCTCCTGCGCCTGGTTGAAGGTGAGCCAGAACGGGCTGTCATAGCCGCGCACGGCCTGCAAGCTCGACAGCAGGATGGCGTTCATGCCGCTGAAGGCGTCCCCGGTGCTACGCAGTGGTATCGACGGGATTTCGCCCGCCGACCAGGATTTGCGCCACGGCGCGACGCCGGACTCCAGGGCAGCAATGACGGACGAAAGCGTGTCTTCGAGAAGGGGTGACATGGAAATCTCCGGAATTCACCTCGACCATTCGAGGCTCGCCTTCGATCTCCCTGCCCTCTCCCTTCGGTACGCGGCTGTGCCTCAATCCTCCGCCAGTGTCCTCGCCAGATCGAGCACGCGCCGTCGCACGGACGCCTTGATGATCCTGGGGAATGACTGGGCGAGCGCCACGCCCTCGGGCGTCAGCAGAAACTGCTGAACGGACTGCTCGCTATTGCTTATCTCAAATCCGCCGCCGACTTCGCTGTCCGCCACCCCGCGAAAGAACAGTTCGATCGGCGCCTTCAGAAACTTCGCCGCCTCGAATAGCTTCGAGGCGCTGATGCGGTTCGAGCCTTTCTCGTATTTCTGAACCTGCTGGAAGGTGATGTCCAGGGCTTCGGCCAGCGCCTCCTGGCTCAGGCCCATCGCCTTGCGGCGTAGGCGGATCGCGAGCCCTACCGAGACATCGACCGGATGGGGTCCATCCTTGTCCGCGGCCCTTCCGCGCTTTGTTACCATACTCGTGTGCTCCTAACGCTTGGACGCGTCACTCTTTTGTTTTCAACGCCTTGGCCTCCCGATCTCGCAGGCAGGCTGTCACTCGCCCCCATTTGCCCGCTTCGAAGGAATCACGCTTCGTAAAGGCGTCCAATTCGCGCTTCGCGGATTCGCGTCGCGCGGCTTGGCCGTATAGCGCCTGTATCTCGTCGGCCAGTTCGCGAACGACCGACCTTGGAATAAGCCAGACGCGGACCTCGACCCGCCAGGTGACGAAGACGCACACCGTCAGGGCAATGATCACGACGCCCAGGAAGCTGAACATCAGGGGTTCAAACGATAAAGCCATGAAAAGTCGACCGGAATTTCATCAAGACACTGGAAAGTGAAGCTCCATGGAGGGGCCAAGCGGTGCGCCCCCGCCTATAGCCTGCCTCTGATCCATGGTGATCGGGGAGTTAGAAAACCGGTCTTACTCGGTCCCTGTGACCTTTAGCCCGAAAGCCTGTTGCATGCGCCACAGGCTCCCCGACCATAGGTCAAAGGAAGGTCGTACCGGAATGGCCGGTATCAAACCAGTAAGACTAGGGGTTTTCTACGACCCCGGGGCCGCGCGTACGGCCCTCGAAGCAGCTATATGACAGAATCGAAAACGCCGCACGCGGTTTTTGTCCGACATGGGCGAACATTGGCGCGACGACCGCATCGGTTGCGCCCGCCGCGCCGACGGGCTTAATTGAGAACCAGCTCCAGAGCCGGATAGGCCTGCAGCACCGCGCCCATGACGCTCATATCGCCGACCGGCAGGAAGACCCTGGCCGAGTGATTGATGATTTCGACGAAGCAGCCGAGATCTCTCAAGCGCCGTGTCTCGCTGCCGGGACTGGCGATTTCGAGGCGGTAACGGTCCATGACGCGCGACCGCGTCATGCGCAACCCGCTCGCCAGCCGCAAGCTCCCTACATTCTTCATGACGAGGTCCTGCGCCGACAAGGGATTGGCGATGTCGCGGGCGATATCGGCGACACCGAGCTGTTGCAGCAGCTTCAACGCATCCGTCTCGGTCAGCACGCGGCCGAGCCAGGTCTGCCCGTCAGGAGCGCGCAGGCGTTTGACCCGGCAAGCCCGATTGGGCAGGCTCTTCCAGATCGGCAACAGAAGGCCGGTTACGAGGTTCAGTTCCGACCGGACGAACGGATCGAGACCATCGACCTCCGCCTGCCACAGCCGACGCCAATCCGCCTCGGGCACCTCATGCCAGTGGCTTTCCTCGTACTGGGCCTCGAAGACGACGTCGATCTTGGTGGGGCGATGCAGGCGCACCGCCTTGACCAGACTGTCATCGTCACCCGAAGCGGTAACGCCTCGCTCCAGGAGCGCGGTACGTTGGCTCTTGGCGTTGTAGACAAAGGCGTAGGCGGTTCGTGGCCAATTGTCGAAGATGAACTGGAAGTCGTCGATCTGCTTGATCTCCCGCCGTTCGCGCACGGAGAATTTCAGCAGACGCGTTTCCGCGCCGGTCTTGTCGGTGCGGATGACCGCGTCGCTGATCAGCTCGACCTCGGCTGGGACCACGTCCTCCACGCCCTTGTCGAGCTGGCCCGACGACTCCGCGCGTTCGAGGATGGCTCTCAGTCGCGTCTCGAACTCGTCGAAAAGCGCATTCTGATCCGCGATCCGCAGGGCGAGCAGTCGGTTCAGGAAGGTGTGAAGCGGCGGCAGGTTTTCGGCCGAGGCCAAGCAGCCGTCGCCGTCGCGCAGCTTCAGAGCCGTCTTGCGTTCGAACTGCTCAATGTCCATGCAGGCGATCTTTCCCTGATACATCGAGGCGTAGAAGGCCTGAAGCGCGCGGCGGGCATATTCGTTCTCCAGATTGTCCTCGGCCTTGAACAGGCCATTGCCGGCGCTTCTACGCTCACCCTTGGTCAGGGCGCCCAGGCTGTCGAGCCGGCGAGCTATCGTCGACAGGAAACGCTTCTCGCCCTTGATATTGGTCGTTACGGGGCGGAAGCACGGAACGGACACCTGGTTCGAGCGGTGGGTGCGGCCGATGCCTTGAATCGCATTGTCGGCACGCCAACCCGCCTCAACCAGGTAATGCCGGCGCTGCTTGTGGTTCGCGCACGCCCGGTCGGCATGGTAGCTGCGGCCGGTCCCGCCCGCCTGGCTGAAAACCAGAATGTCCTTCCGACCACCCATGAAATCGTCGGTTTCGGTCTTGGCCGAGGACGAAGACCGGCGTTCGAGGATCATACGCCCTTCCCGGATCACGACGCGGCGGCTGCGTCCGGTGATTTCCGCGATGCGGTTGGGCCCGAAGTGGTGGATGAGGCTATCCAGGACACCCGGCACGCCCGGAAGGGTCGCAAGGCTGAGAATAAGCTCGTCGCGCATGGCCAGGGCCTCCTGGGAGTGGACGGCGTTGCCGTCGGCATCTTTCAGAGGGACGGCGATTTCGTTGCCGTTGTCGTCGGTCTCCATCACCATACAGGTGGTCGGAAACGAGTGCTCTAGGTACTCGGTGACGGTGTCGCGGGGCGTCAGATCAATATGCAGATCGTTCCATTCGGTCGGGGATACGGCGTCGAGACGCCGGTCCATCACCGCCTGGTTGGTGCTGACCAGTTGCACGACGCAGGCGAAGCCGGCCGCGACATCGTCCTCAATCGCCCGGATCAGTGTCGGCGCCTTGAACCCGCACAGCAGGGCATTGAAGAAACGCTGGGCTGTCGAAGCGAAGGCGGATTTGGCCGCGGCCTTGGCCTGACCGGAGTTCGTCTTGCCGTCTGAAGTGACCCCGATCGCCTCAAGGGCCTTGTCGACATGGCGATGGATGATCTCGAACGCCTCAGCCCAGGCGTCCCAGATCTCGATATTGGTTTCGGTCAGCTCGTGCATCAGCGGATCGATCGTCAGCCCGTCGAAGGACAGCATGCGGGCGGTGTAGAGGCCCTGAGCCTTCAGCTCGCGCGCGATCAGCTCCATGACGGCGACGCCACCGTCGTCCGCGGCCTTCAGGAAGTCTTCCCGGGTCATGAACGGCGCCTCGGCCGAGCCCCAAAGGCCAAGCCGGCAGGCATAGCCGAGGTTTTCGGGGGTCGTGGCGCCCGTCGCCGAAACGTAGACGACCCGCGCATTGGGCAGCCGGTATTGCAGCATCAGGCCCGCCAGACCCTGCTGCGACGGCTTCTTGATGCCGCGATTGCCCTTACCGCCGGCGGCGTTGGCCATTTCGTGGGCTTCGTCGAAGATCAGGGCACCGTCGAAATCGGCACCGAGCCAGTCGACCAGCTGATCGAGACGGGATTTCTTGTCCTGGCGGCCAGCGACGCGCAGGGTGGCATATGTGGTGAACAGGATGCCCTTGTCCGCGCGGATCGCCTGACCGAGCTTGTAGGTATTCTGGCTGATCAGGTCCGAGGGGGCTCCGCCGATGGCGGTCCAGTCACGGCGCGCGTCCTCCAGCAATTCCTCGTTCTTCGATATCCACAAGGCCTTGGTGCGCCCGCGCGCGATGTTGTCGGCTATGATCGCGGAAATCTGACGGCCTTTGCCGACCCCGGTGCCGTCGCCGAGGAAGAAACCCTTGCGCAGCGCGAACGATTCGGGATGGCCTTCCTTGACAGCGCCATAGCTCGTCTGGGCTTCCGACAGCGCCCACCAGCCGGGAAGGATGTCCTCGTGCGCTTGCCCTGCGTAGACGACGGTCTCCATCTGGGCGTCCGACAGGCCGCCGTTCACCACGCCGGGCGGCAATAGAGGCTGGTAGGTCGCTGCGGGCGGCGACACGGTGCCCATGGCCGCGGATTCGACCAGATGGGACGGATGATCGTTGGCTGGCTCGAAGGCCATCCGGGCGACTCTGTAGGCGCTGTATAGACCGACATCGGCGCCCAAACCCGCCCAGGGCTTGGGCGCATATTGCACCATTGCGGTCGTCTGCAGGAAGGCAAGGCGGGTCGATATGGCCGGGCGAACCGTCCCCGTTCCGCCAAATGCCGATTGCAGGCCCGTGGAGCGGAATATCCTGGCGCGGGCTGTCGGGCGAGGCGCGACGGCCAGAACCGCCTGTACGGCCTGTTCCAGCGTCTCGCAGGCCACAAGCTTTGGCATTCCCTCCCCAGGCGCGACCCGGTCGAACACCAGAAGGCCGGTCTCGACGCTCGTTCCATGCTTGGCATAGGCCTCGTCGGGCAGGACAATCGCTGCCCGCACCGCGAATATCCGCGCCAGGCGCTGGGCCTCAGGAGAGTCGAAGAAACGTGCCGGGACGATGGCGCTGACGCGGCCGCCGTCGGCAAGACATTTGCCCGCACTGAGCAGGTGGGCTTCAAGTTGCTGGAACGGCGGATTGAGGATGACCGCGTCGAAACTGCCGGAGGCGGCCATGCGGTCGTGGAGCATGGCGGCGTCGAGGCGCGTGCGTGCGCTTGCTGGAAAGAGAGCGTCGAGGATTTCCGAGCGGGTCGGCGCCAGCTCGTTCAGGTGCAGTTTCGCGCCCGCCAGCTCGGCCAGGATGGCGAGCATGCCTGTGCCCGCCGACGGTTCCAGGATTGTGTCGCCGTCACGCACCTGCGCGGCAAGCACCGCCAGCGCAGCCAGCTCCGGCGGTGTCGAGAACTGGTCGAGCGCGACCTGTTCCTCGCTGCGGCGGGTGTGGGTCAGGCCGAGGCGGTTGAGTGCCTGCAGGGCCAGAATCGTTTCGAGCGGCGCGTCTTCCAGGCGCGCGACCTGGTAGGCGATCTTGCGGAGGTGAAGGACCTGGGCGACCTCGATAGCGTCATACGCGTCCTTCCACGTCCACAGGCCTTCGCTGTCGGTGCCCATGAAGGCGAAGGTCATCGCGTCCCGCACCGCATTGCGGTCGAGGGTCTTTGCCTTGGCCAGGGCGGGAAGCAGGGCGCGCGCCGCGCTGAGAATGCCGGCCGAGCGGCTGACGGTGGAGGCGGCGAAAAGGGAAAGATTGGCAGACATGGTTAGGCTCCTGAGCTGGCGCGGGGCCCATCCCCACAGTCCAGTCGCCCTTGACCTCCCTCCCCTCTTCCTGCCGGCAGAACAAAGGCCCCCGTCTTGTGACGGAGGCCCGTAGCGTCAGGCGGCAAGCGCCTCGTCGTCTTCCACGACCTCGGCGGCCAGAGCGTCACCCGCCGAAAGCTCGCGGTCACCGGTTTCGGTCGGAGCTTCACCTTCGTCGTCGATCTCCGGCTCGATCGCCGCGGCGTTGTCGAAGGTCAGCACCGTCGGCACCCATTGCCGCGCCTGCGCCTGTTCGGCGACATATTCGGCGAGCGGGGCTTTCTTCATCGTGCCGAGCGTATCCATCTCGCAGCCCATGCGCTCGGCGTAGCCCATCAATTGCTTCTTGCTGCAACGGGCATAGAAACCAGCGTCCGGCAGAAAGTGCGCGCGGATGTCGTGGTCGATCTCCTCGGCCACTTCCTGGATCTGCGCCCGCGCCGTCCGCCGGATGAACTTGGCGTCGGGCTCGTTGAGCCATACCGAGACGGCCGTCATCAGCGCCAGGAGGTCCTGCAGTTGCTGGAAGGCCAGGCTCGATATCCACGGATAGGTGCGCAGACCCGACTCCGCAAACGCGTCACGATAGACCTCCAGCCGGGCGAACAGGTCGGCATCGAGGCCTTCCACTGGGTCCTGATAGTAGCTGCCGATATTGCGACTGAAGGTCATCTTCAGCGCGCGATCCTCGACGGTGCCGCCGGCCCGGTGCAACACGATCTGCTCGAACATGGTGGCGAGCAGGAACTTGAACGAGGCCTGGAAGCTGTCGGCCAGGGACCGCTGGAAGCCGCGGACCGCCAGTTCGGACGCGAGCTGGTGGAAGGCACCGCCATGGTCGGTCTCGACCGCAATCCGGCGCTCCGGGATCACGTCGGCAACGCGCGCAGGTGTTTCGTCCTTCGGTTCCTCGGCCGGCTTTGCCGCGATCTTGGCCTGTTCCAACGCACGGACGTCTTCGGCCGTCGTGAAGAAGCGGAATTCAAGGACAGTCCTTTGCCCCGGGCGGATCTGCACGGCGCGAACGGGTAGCGGCGCGAACTTGGCAATGGCCAGGGCGAGCTGCGGTTCGACCAGAGGCAGGAAGATCGCAGGCGTGAGGCCGTCTGCGTGGGCCGTGGCGTTTACGGTCTCGCGGACCTCGTTCAGCACCGTTTCCGCTGCGCTGATAGCGGTTTTCTCGTCGACGGGACGGTTGTACCGGAAAGGCGCCTCTTCGAACCCCTCGGGCGCATAGCAGTCCTCGTCCGCGGAAATGAAGACCTCGATGCCCCGGGCCGCAAACGCCTCTTGGATCGGCGCCGCCTTTTCCGACCACAGGCGCATGGCGACATCGGCATCGAGGCAGGTGTCGGGCATCTCCTCAAGCAGATCGCTGGTCTTGCGGCCGCCGGCAGCCAGATAATCGTCCATGCCGACGAACTGCATCAACGAGGACAGGGCCGAAAGGCCGTCGTTGTCGAGATAGTCGCGCACTTGGTACGCGCGCAGCGACCCCTGTTCGCGGGCGAGCTTTGCCAGCGCCTTCTGTTCCGGCATCGACGGGATGCGGGCGATGAGTTTCATGGCGTCGAAGTCGAACAGCTTGTCCTTGTAGGCCATCAGGACATCCATGTGGACCTGGCTGACAGCGTGATATCGCCTGGCTTCGGAGAGATCGACGCACAGGGCGCGGGACATGGCTTCGATCGTGATCTTCTTCGCGGCCAAGGCACGGATCGCAAGAATGGTCTCGGCGGGCTTCAGGGGCACACGGGCCTGATTGGCGGTAATCGCGGCCGCGGCGATCGATTCCTTGGTTTCGCAAAGGTAGGCCGCGATTTCGATATCTTCGTCGACCACGCCTTGCGCCAGCAGATGCCTGAAGCCGAACAGGCGCCGGCGGCCGTCGAGTGCCATGAACGGCTTTTCCTTCTTTCCGCCTGCCCGCACCAGCAGGGGCACGAGAAGCCCCGCGGCGTCCGGGGCCAGGCTGGTCGCCAGATCCGGGATGAGTTCGTCGGGCCCGTCTAGGAAACGCGGGTTTTCCGGCGCGATGTCGAGGTCCTTAAGGCGGACGGTTATCGCCTTGAGCTGGGTGGCGGTATTGGTCATGGTGGAAGTCTCCAGACTGGGTGAGGCCCATCCTCAACGATCAGTCACCCCTGCCCTCCCTCCCCTCTTCCCTGCATCAATGCCTCCAGCATCCGATTGAAGTCCTCGTGAGGCGCCGACGGCAGCCGCAAATTTACGCCCAAACCCTGCTCGGTAAGCTTTTCCAGAAGTTGGCGGGCGGCGCCCTCCCCGGCCGCGCCGCGATCCGCAGCTATGGTGATTTCGCCGACCCCCTCGGGCACAACCATCCGAGGAAGGTTTCGGGCGCCCAGCAGCGCTCGACCGGGAAGACCAAGGATCGCCATGGCGGACAAGGTTGTCACGACGCCTTCCCCGACAACGAGATGCGAAGAGAGCGGTGACAGCGCGACATAGGCGCCCGGGGGCACGACACCGACGGTTTTCCGGGAAATGCGCCGGCGCACGTCGCGACGGCCCAGACCATCGAGGTAGGTCAGTTCGATCGCCGTTGGCCTTCCGCCCGCGTCGAGGATCAGCGCCATCAGCGCAGGACCTGTTCTCGAACGGGCCTCATAGACCGCGTACGGGCACCTTGGATGATGGAGCAGGCGCGCTTCGGCAAAGATCGCAGGCGGCAGGGACCTTTGCACGAGGTAGCGTTCGCTAAGCGTGCCAGCCAGCGGGACGCCGTACGACCAAAGGTCCAGGGCGGTCGACCGCTTTCGGTGATCCGACACGGTAGGCCCGGCGTCAGGACAGGATGACGCGCCGACTGGGAGGCCGGCCCTGTCGATGAGCCCGTGCGACCGCAATTCGTCGAGGATTTCGCGGACTGTGGAGCGGCCAAAACTGTAGGCGATCACCCTGCCCGTTCGGCCAATCACAAGCGATGCGGAGCGATCTGCACGGCTATGGCCAGGGGCTGGAATGGATGCTCGGCGCCCGGAACTGTACAGATCGCCGCCGCAAACCCGGACGATTTCACTGAGGGACATTTCGATCTCCTTCGATATGGCGACCGGTGCAGCCCTCCCCTCTTCGCTCAACCTGCTGAAATACAAGAGGTTTGTCATCTACTCGTAAAGTACATGTACTTGACATGCGCTTGCATTGCGCTGGCCAAAAGCCAGGAGCAGCCATGTGCCCGTCAATGCCCTGCGCTTTCCATATACAACCCCATGTCGAGCACATCGCATTGTCTGGCGCATGTATGGCGCAAGACCCGTGGTTGCGGTTGGCATTTACATTGCCGCCGGATGGCAGAGGATACCCATTAGCTTGCGGTGGGTATGCCGGGGACTGGTCCGGCCCCTGGCTCGCAGCAGGCTGGCGCGACGCAAGGACACGCGCGATACCGGGCTCGTACTTGCACTCCACATGTGAATTGCAGGCAAGGAACCCGCCAATTTAACGACATGTTAAGGTTAAGGACCTTACAAAGTCTGTGCCAGCGCACGGGTTTCGCTGGCCTTGGCAGAGGCGGGCGCCAACTTGGCGCTGGTGCCGCAGAGGACAGGAGTTAGACATGGCAGCGACAGTTATTTGCCTGGCGTCGAGCAAGGGCGGATGCGGCAAGACGACCCTGACGGCGGTGCTGGCGGGTGTCTATGCGACCGACTACCGGGTTCTGATCATCGACGCGGACGCGCAGGCGCGCTTGGCGGACGGATGGTACGACGAGTCCCGGGTTCCGGCCAACATTTCCATGGCGAAGGCCGATCATAAGACGATCGGAGCTATGATCGCAGAAGGGCGCAAGAATTACGACGTCGTCCTCGTCGATGTCGAAGGCTCGGCGAGCCTTACCCTGGCGAACGGAGTGTTCAACGCCGACTGCGTGCTGATCCCGGCCAACAAGTCGACGCCGGATCTTCGCGACGCCATGGGCGTCGTCGACCTGGTTCAGCAGTACAACGCCCAAGGCGGCAGCCGCGCCTACGGTGTCGTCTGGAACCGCGTGCCGCCCGCCATCAAGAGCCGGGAGATGGACAATACGGCCAAGGCCGCCATCGATGCCGGCGTACCGATCATTTTCGAGGTCTGCGAGCGCGACGCCTATCGGTCCATGTTCAGCTATTCCACGACCTTGACCAAGCTCGACAAGAAGGAAGTTCCCGGTGTCGGGAAGGCGCTCGAAGAATCCTTGCGGTTCGCCGAAGCCGTAGCCCAAGCCATCATCGATTCAGAACGTAAAGAGGTTGCATAATGGACGACGTCGTCTCCCAGCGTAAAACCCTGCTTCCCCCGAAGAAAACCCAGCCTGTGGAGACTCCGCAGGCGGCGCCCCGGGTCGATGTTCAGGCGATTGCCCGTCAACAGGGCTTCGACAAGAGTGGGCTGGGCTCAAACTATCGCGATGCCGGTCGGGTCATCCGCAACCGAATCCCGCGGGACGCCCAGGTGACGGTGAAAATTACGGCCGAGACTGCCAACTGGTGGCGCACGCACGCCAGCGAGACCGGCCTGAGCCTCCCGGACATCCTGGAGGCAGCACTCGACATGTACCGCTCTCAGGCCGAGCAAGGCCGCTCGGCGGCCTAAGGGGTAGGGGAGGGCGTCTACACCGCTCCAGAGCCCTCACAGAGCCCTGCAAGGCCATTCGAGACGAAAAGAAGGCCTCGGCAGCGATCACGCAGCCGGGGCCTTCTTCTTGCGGTTGGTGGCGTAGCGGCGGCAGAAGGCGAGGAAGGCCTTTTCGGGGTCCTTCGGCACCTCCTTGATCCAGTCGCGGAATTCGCGCTCGACGACATAGACGTCGAAGCCTGGCACGAAGTAGCGCGCGGCCGCGAAAACCTCCGGATCGAGCGGGCGCATAAGGCTGCCAGGCCTTTGTTCGTCGGGCATCTCGAGGCGGGTAGGGACCGTGCCCCGATTGGTGAAGGTGACGATATCGTCGTCGCCCAGGGTCACGGCGTAGTCGGGAATGTGGCTATGGGTCGCGTCCTGGTCCGCGACCGCGCGGATCGTGCGGCGAAACTCGCGGATGCTGGATTGCGATCCGCACTTGCTCTGCAGAAGGTCGAGCCGGATTCTGAAGGCCGGCTGGCTTCCGCAATGCTTGCGGGCGATTTCATACAGGCGCCGTTCGATCGGCTTGCGAAGCCGGAAATAGCCACGGCTTAGCGTAAGGACTTCCCGAGCCTGGATGGATTTGAACACCCAGTCCGACAGCTTGATCTCCAGGTCCTGCATGCGTCCCTCGCGGGTCTCCCGCTTAATCGAATACTGGTCGATCAAGCCGAAGCCATCGAGGGTTTCGGTGTTGCCTGTGAGGACGTTGGTTTCGATCGTCGTGCCGCGAAGCCGGACAAGCGCGGCGCGCAGTTGCTCGTAGCCACGGCCGTCGATACCGCGATTGGTCGCCGTCAGTAGGTCGTGCGCCTTGCAGCGAACCGTCTGACTGATCTCCTTGCCCGCGTTCACGGCGGCCATGATTTGGCTGATGCAGTAGATCAGGACGTCCCGGTCGTGGACTGTGGCCAGTCCTTCGGTGCTGGGCGTCACCTCGACGAACTTGTCCCCGTTCTGATAGCGGCGCTTGCGGGTGTCGGGATTGGTCGAGACACTGAAAATCGGGTGTTCCATCGACGCGATATCGCCCTTGGGCGCGGCGTCCAGGATGTCGCAGACGAAAAAATCGGGCTGCTGCATGCGGTCAGGGAGGAGGGGGGACTTGCTCTTTGCGACCGCGCTCATACGATCTCTCCGTAAGTCTGATTCCAAAGCGACGACCGGGACCCAACGTGTTTTCGCCCACACCTCGCCAATGTGACCTGGCGTTGCCGCGTCTTCCGCTTAAAAAACACCGAATTCATACGTGCTTTCACCCACCGACCTCAGACCTGCAACGTGCTATCGCCCGCGCAGCGCCATAACAAAACGTGTTTTCACTCACACTTGCGATAGACCGAGTCGCTCGCCAGCGGCAGGGGTATCAAAGCCATACGTGCTTTCACCCACAGCCGGCCAGCAATCTAACCCGATTACCGCCCGCTTTCAGTCGAAATACGTGTTATCACCCACGCTGGGGCAATATCAAACGTGTTTTCACCCACACCTGCGGACGAGGTCACGTGCAACCGCCCACGCCAAGACCGCAGTAACGTGCTATCGCCCACACCCAGGCCGGTCGATACGTGTTTTCACCCACGCCCGGCCCAAGACGGTCGCCGAAAATCACTCGCCGCATGCCATTTCATAACCAGGGTGGTCTGCAATCGCGAAGCGACGGTGATCGGTATCGGACACGTCCAGATTACTCTTGGACTTTTCCACAGCCCCGTCAAGAACATTCGTGTTTTCGCCCACGCTGGCTCGTGTTATCGCCCACGGAAAACACGTGTTTTCATCCACGCCCCGCACGTGTTTTCGCCCACACCACTGCTAAAAAAGGGGCCAAAAATGCTCAAATTTTCAGAGAGATATGTGACCGGCTTCCAGCCTTAACTCTGACTCTAACTATACTAATAACTACCTTTAACAGTCTGGCTTGGCGGAAAGGCTGTGGATAGTCAGTCCACGGCGCGAAACCTCAAACGCCGCGAATCAGAACTCCATGATTCGATTCGGCTTTTGAAACCTTTTGTTAATCATTGGCAGCGGTTTCGTTCAGCCAGGCATATGCGGTGTCAACTGTGTGGAACAGGCGAAACACGCGCGTCGGAAATAGAACCTTATAGGTCTCGAAGCGCTCGGCGGTCAGGGGATCAAGGCTGACGGAAGCGACCTTGCGGCCGATATCGCGATCGCCCACCATGCGATACCAGCTCTCCCGAAAGGCATCGAGTTCGTCGAACAGGATATGCCCTTGAAAGGGGAGCATGTTGAACATGCAGTCGTACTTCCAGGGCTGCTCGACCTTCTCAAACTCCAGCCGCACATGCTCGAAGAGCTTGAAGCCGACATTGATCGCCGGATAGTTGACCCTGATGAGGCGCGGGCTTTCGATGATGAAATCGAGGCACACATCCTCCGGCGCGACTACCGGCTCCGACCTATACATCCACAATCCCCGGTCCGCCCAAAATGGACAGCGCTGTCAGTTTCAAAAACTGACGCAATCTCAACGGATTACTTTGCGATTCAAAGTGGAAACAACTGTCAGACAGATTCCCGACAACGGAATTTTCCAATCGGGATATGCAGTCACAAGCGAAACTAAAGTTCGAGCCGCTTCACAACCTCTGCGACGCTCCGGGCGCGGCCGCGACGGTCATAGAAAATGGTCGGGTTGGCGCGTGCGGCCTCAGGGAGGATATCCGCCGCGACCAGGGTGGGATTCCACACTGCCAACTGGAGTAGTCTTGTCCCGCTCCCGGCTCCGAACACGTGCAGGATATACCTTTCATCATCGTCGGGCAGGCGACCGAAGGTTTCGACAAATTCCGCGTCGTTCATCGAAGTGAAGGCTCCGGCCAACTTCGTACTGAGAACCGGGTCATAGCGCATTGCCAGCAGTCGGATGCGATCACCGCGGTCCGGCGTTCCACACCGGCCGTCTTCCGAGCGGGCAAGTCCGAATGGCGACCGGATGCCAAGGCGAGGGCCGGCGTCGAGGACCATGCAAAGCCAGGTGTTTTCGGTGAACTGGAACAGGCCAGCGGCCGAGGACCGGCGTGCCTTCGCCAGAGGATTCATACCGCTTTCACGCCGCGCGATCTTGAGAAGATAATCCCCGTCGGACCCCGCCGTCATGGCCACCAAGGCTGCCGTGCGTGCATCACCCTGTGGGACGCTAGTCTTTGGCAAGGCAATCCGACCAAGCGTCGCCAACTGAAGCTCGAAAACAAATGCCCTGCTGTCGGGATCGAAAGTGCGAAGCTCCATCCAATCCGCCAGCCAAGCTGAGGACAAGATGTCCGGATCACGCAAGAGGGACGCGTGGGGCAGGGAGCGCGATCCCACCGCCGGGACATCACCGCTGCAAACGAGGACCAGGCCAAGCACAAGGGCCCGGCGCCAGGTCATGACGGCAACTGCTGGACGTTTGCCTCGCCATGGCCCGTGTTGGACATGGAACTGACGGGCGTCGGCCGGGAATTCATCAGGAAGATCATGGCGATCCGGCGCAGGAATTCGTTGAGGTTTTCGCTGTTCTCCGCCGCGTCATAGAGCTGAGACGGCCGGGCGCCCATCTGCAGGATGATCGAATGGAAAACCGCAAGCTTTGTCGGGCCAGTCACGATGCGATACTGGTCGTCGAGAACGGGTGTAATGTAGGTGTGGAGTGTATCCTTGTTCACGCCGGCGGCCTGAGCGACGTTCTTGCGGGCTAAATCGCGTTGCGCGCCCGTATGGTAGCCGATCGCGAATGCGTAACGCAGACCATGGGCGACGCGCGCCGTGATGATATCCGCCATGAAAATCCCGTCAGGGATGTCCCAGAGATCAATCATTGTCCCCTCCACAACTCAAAGTCACACTTAAAAGTCAGCCGATAAAAAATCAAGTAATACTTGATCTTTTGCGAAAACAAATGAAAACCGTTGAATCAAAACGCTATTTTATAAAGCGTTCGTCTCTTTGGCTATTTTTGATAAGGTGGTTCGCGTAGATGAATAGGCAGGCGAGAACAACCTGCCGCTTCCCGAACCGTTGCTTGAGATCCTCGCTCGAAGTCGCCGCATAGTGGGCGCACAGCGGGGACACACGCTCTTCGCTGAAGGCCTTCGTCATGGTGATCGAGCCTTCCTTGTACTTGTCAACGTCGAAGGCGCCATCGGTCGCCATGACGATCTCGTCGCCGGTGAACTTGGCGCAGAACTCCAGCGCTGGTTCCAGCAATAACTTGGTCGTCACCTGCAGACCCAAGGCCTGGCCGCCGTTAAAGTAGCGGTTGGCATGCTCGATCAATCCGGCCTGGACCGTGTGGCGCCAGCTCGGATCGTTGGTCAGATCGATAATGACGTAGCCGCTGCCGGCCGCCTTGCCAGCGGGCTTGGCGCGGGTCTGTCTGTCGTCGGCTGCGATCTGTGAGACAAGCATGGAAGGCCCTATTGTCGTGTGCAGGATAACGCGTTGAATGTCTTAAGGGAAGGGGAGGGGGATTCGCCAATTCAGTAAGAATAATCGCCCGGCAGGCGAAATCATCCGAAATCCGGCCTATTTTTCCGAAATTCCACCTACTTTTATGTCATTTGCCGAACTCAACCGCGTCTTTTTCATAAAAATAGGCCGAACGACCTACTTTTACGAAAAAGGACATAAAAGTAGGCCAAAACGCATAAATTACCCGGCTTGTTTCTATTCGGCCTAGATGAGAGTTGTTGGCCGTACCGCAACGGTACACATCTCAAACATTAGAGGCCAACTACATGAATACTGCACTCATGCCGGCCGCGTTCGCGGTACGGCCCAACTCCAAGACGGTCCGCATGATCGAAATGGTGCTTCTCGCCGTCGCGATCGTCGTCCTGGCCGCCTTTGTCGGCATGGCGATGGCCGGCACCGACACCACCTTCAACGCGGCTACCACCACCCTGACCAACTGGACGACGGGTTCGCTCGGCCGCCTCGCAGCGGTCG
>CAKZJB010000176.1 GCA_936940865.1 uncultured Asticcacaulis sp.
GCTTCGGCACGGGCCGAGGCTTCGTCGTCGTCCGTATCCTCGCGCTCGATGGCTTCCTCGTCCTCCTCGGCCTCGTCCTCATCGGCGATGTCGGGACCGAAGTCGAAGACAGGCTCAGGGCGAGCCGGCGGCGTGAAGTCGACCTCGTCGGCATTGACGGTGCGTACGATCTGCAACTCGGTATGGCCGAGGTCGGTATCGATCTCGATATTGACCTTCAGGCCCCATTCGATGCGAAGCTTGGCGAGATGCACCTGCTTTTCGTTGAGGATGTAGAGCGCCACGTCCATCGGCAGCCTGACCGTGATGGCGCCGGCGCCGTTTTGCATCGCTTCCATGTCGATGCGGCGCATGGCCGACAGCGCCGCGGAGTCGACCGAACGGACGCGGCCGGTGCCTTCGCAGTGCGGGCAGGGGACGGTCGTGCCTTCCAGGAAGCCGGTACGGCGGCGCTGGCGGCTGATTTCCATCAGGCCGAAGCCCGAAATCTTGCCCATCTGGATGCGGGCGCGGTCTTCGGCCAGCGCGTCCTTGAGCTTCTTTTCGACGGCCCGGTTGTTTTTGGGCTCGTCCATGTCGATGAAGTCGATGACGACCAGGCCGGCCAGGTCGCGCAGGCGCATCTGGCGCGCGGCCTCCTCGGCGGCCTCAAGGTTGGTCTTGAGCGCCGTCGCTTCGATGTTGCGTTCCTTGGTCGACTTGCCCGAGTTGACGTCGATGGCGACCAGCGCTTCGGTCTGGTTGATGACCAGGTACCCGCCCGATTTCAGCGGCACGACCGGCGAATAGATCTTCGAGATCATGTCCTCGACGCCGAAGCGCGCGAACAGGGGGGCATTGGCCTTGTAGAGCTGGATCTTCTTGGCCTGCGACGGCATGATCATGCGCATGAAGTCCTTGGCGGACTTGTAGCCGTCTTCGCCTTCGACCAGCACGCCGTCGAAATCCTTGTCGAACAGGTCGCGGATCGCCCGCTTGACCAGATCCTCTTCCTCATAGATGAGGGCCGGCGCGTTCGAGCGCAGGGTCGTTTCGCGGATGTTTTCCCAGACGCGCAGCAGGTAGTCGTAGTCGCGCTTGATTTCCTGCTTGGTGCGCTTGGCGCCGGCGGTACGAACGATCAGGCCCATGCCGTGCGGCACGTCGAGGCTCTGGACCAGCGACTTCAGGCGCTTGCGGTCGGCCGCATTGGTGATCTTGCGCGAAATCCCGCCGCCGCGCGCCGTGTTGGGCATCAGCACGCAATAGCGGCCGGCCAGCGACAGGTAGGTAGTCAGCGCCGCACCCTTGTTGCCGCGTTCTTCCTTGACGACCTGGACCAGCAGGATCTGGCGGCGCTTGATGACTTCCTGGATCTTGTAGCGGCGGATCAGGTGCTGGCGCAGGCGGCGTTCTTCATCGGGAAGATCGTCGCCGTCGTCCTCATGCTCGTCCTCGGCGCCTTCGTCGTCGGCGTGGCCGTTGTTGTGGGCGGCCTGCTGGGCCAGCTCGGCCATCAGCTTCTCGCGGTCGGCGACCGGGATCTGGTAGTAGTCGGGATGGATTTCGTTGAACGCAAGGAAGCCGTGGCGGTTGCCGCCGTATTCGACGAATGCCGCCTGGAGCGAGGGCTCCACCCGGGTGACTTTTGCGAGATAGATGTTCCCGCGCAGTTGTTTCCGGCTTAGCGATTCAAAATCAAATTCTTCAACCTTGGCCTGGCCGTTTTGCTGGCCGTTGATTACGACGACACGGGTCTCTTCCGTGTGCGTCGCATCGATTAACATGGTTTTTGCCATTAAAAGTATCTCCGGAGCGCGGCACAGCGGGCCTGCGGGCACGAAGCCTGCGGCGGAAGGTGTGGCGCTCATAGGGGTTAGTGAGGCGCGCGCTGGCGACCTTGGCGTCGATGACGACGCTCGGTATCGCAAGGGGTCCGAAACGGACGGGTGAGGCGCAGCCCATGATTACGTGTTCCAACTCAGATCGCGCAGGACCGGTAAAGGCCGCGCGGGGCGGGGCCGCACAATTGATCCGCGTGGACATCAAGGACCAGGTCGGATTGCGCGCCCCCTTTAAGGGGTCGTGACGATGGCCCGGTGGCGAAATGCGCTCCGTATCCCGCATGGTGCCATGTCGCGGCCACCATGCCGGACGACGGGTACGAGATAAGGCCGCCCTGCCGTCTTCACAAGGTCCGCCAATGCTTCGATGTCCTTACGCCAGTCAGCGCTTTTGCCGGACAATGTAAGCGGGCGGTACCGATTTGCAACATGGCGCAATATTTCCATTGGCGTCAATGGAATTCTGTTGCGCCGTGTCTTTGTCCGCACGACCGCGAAGCCTTGCCGGCGACGGATTTCCGACGGACATCGCCATCATATCCGATCACGGAAAATTTAGGGTAAATGCGTTTCTGCCGCCTTTGACCGAAAATCGGCATTCGTTTAGGGCTGGGATCAGGCGTATCGATCCGGAGTATTCGGGGCAATCCCGCTCAGATGCGGTTACCGTTTTCAGGGGCGCCTGCATGGCGGCCGATCCCGGAAAATGTTATGAAATTGCGCCTTTGGCGCGCGATCTTTAACGATTTGGCAACCACATCCGTTAGATTCGGGTAAACCATAGCTCTTAATCGTATTTCTACGCCGTTAGGGCATGATAGCCCGATGCGATGCGGCGTGCGCCTGTCGCGGGACAACAAAAACAGACAGTGGTGCGTGGACTGCTTATGCCTGACCGGACGATCCGTCATTCGTTCAAGACCCTGGTTTCCGCCCTGTGCGGCGTAACCCTCGCTTGCGCCGCGCCGGCCTTCGCCAAGGCGCCGTCGGGCGACGTGGTAAAGGTGCGTCTTGGCGGCAGCGGGTCGACCACCCGCATCGTCATCGAACTCGACAAGAGCGTGGCCGCGCAGCTTGGCAGCGACGTCGACGATGCGAAGAAGACCGTCATTACCCTGCCCGACGTACAGCTCGATCAGTCGATGAGCGGACCGGGGCAGGGCGTCATTTCCGACTGGAAGCTGGAAAGCCAGCTGGGCGCCGTGAAGCTCAGGCTCAATTACAAGGCGGGCGCGCGCATCTATCGCCGCTTCCTGCTGCCGCCGGCCGACGGCATCAGCACCTATCGCTATGTCATCGACGTGGTGCCGGACGATGTGCGGACCGATGCCGTGCCGACGCCCGTCGTGACGACGCCGACCCAGCAGGTCGACGCCATCCTGGCCCAGGAACCCGCGAAATCGTCCAGGAAGATCATCGTCATCGATGCCGGCCACGGCGGCAAGGACCCCGGCGCCAAGGGCAGCTATTCCTGGGAAAAGGACGCCAATCTGGCTGCGGCCAAGGCCCTGCGCGACGCCCTTGAGAAGACCGGCCGCTACAAGGTCATCATGACCCGCGACACCGACAGCTTCGTCGACCTGGCGGCGCGCGTCCGCATCGCGCGTTCGGCCAATGCCGACCTGTTCATTTCGCTGCATTCCGATTCCGGCACCAGCAGCGAGACCTCGGGCGCGTCCATCTATACCCTGTCCGATTCGGGAACCGAACGCGCCGCGCGCAAGGCGCTGGCCAAGGGCGACTGGTCGCTCAACGACACGACGTCTTCCGACCAGATCGTCAACCGCATCCTGATCGACCTGACACAACGCGCCACCAAGAACCGGTCGGCCACCTTCGCCCAGCTGGTCATGGACCATATCGGCGACTCGACGCCGCTGCTCAAGAGCAACCTGCGCCAGGCGGGTTTCGTCGTCCTGCTGGCGCCCGACGTCCCGGCCGTATTGCTGGAAATGGGCTATATAACGAATGCCCACGACGAGGACATGCTCAACGACAACCATCACCGCCAGGTGATGATGGGGCAGGTGGCCAAGGCGATCGACCAGTATTTCGAAAACGACGTACGCTACGCTTCGCTTGTCGGCTTCCGTTAGG
Source organism: uncultured Asticcacaulis sp. (assembly GCA_936940865.1). Taxonomy (GTDB): domain Bacteria; phylum Pseudomonadota; class Alphaproteobacteria; order Caulobacterales; family Caulobacteraceae; genus Asticcacaulis. The sequence goes on from CAKZJB010000176.1 coordinate 3,921, forward strand.
ACGCAGCGTCAACACCCTGAAATCAAACGGCTTTCGTTGTCTTGCGGAAGCCGTTTTGCTTTTGCCGTGAGCCCAATCCGCCACACCGGCGAAGCGCCAGCGAAATTTCGCGGAATGGCTTTGCGTTCGGGGCGGCATTTGGTAAATGGGAACGGAGACGGGAACGGGGGCATCATGGCTTCCTATCCTCCCAGAAATACCCGCCCGTTGGAGGTCGTTTGGTAAAGTCGTCCGAGCGTATGTTCGCCATGATCGGCGCCGTGGTGATGTCCGTCGTCGGTCTTGCCGGCTTCGCCATTGCCATCTATGCCGCCTGGCTGTTTCACGACATGCCGGACGGGTCGCAACTGGCCGATTTCCACCCGGTGACCTCGGCGCGCGTCTTTGCCTGGGACGGAACGCTGATCGGCGAATACGGCCAGGAACGCCGCATCTATATTCCGTACAACCGCATTCCGCCCCGCCTGGCCGAAGCCTTCATGGCCGCAGAGGACCGTGATTTCTTCAAGCACAACGGCGTCGATGTCGGCGGCGTGTCGCGCGCCATGGGCAAGAACATCTTCAACCTGGCGCGCGGGCGGCGCTTCGAAGGCGGTTCGACCATCACCCAGCAGGTCGCCAAGAACCTGCTGCTGGGCAACGAGCGCACGCTCGGACGCAAGCTCAAGGAAGTCATCCTGGCGCGGCGGCTCGAAAACTCGCTGTCCAAGGAACAGATCCTCGAGCTGTACCTGAACGACATCTATCTGGGGTATCGTTCGTATGGCGTGGGCGCCGCCGCCTTCAACTATTTCGGCAAGTCGGTCGATGAATTGACCCTTGCCGAAATCGGCTATCTCGGCGCCCTGCCCAAGGGGCCCGAAAACTACCGCCCGTCGAACCACAAGGAACAGGCCATCGCCCGCCGCAACTGGGTGCTGGGGGAAATGGTCCGCGCCGGCTGGGTGCCCAAGGCCGAGGCGCAGGCGGCCATGCAGGAAGACCTGGTCATCCAGGCCAAGCCGGAGCGCGCCAAGTACCACGACGCCGACTTCTTCGTGTCGGAAGTCGAGCGCCGCGCCAAGTCTTTGTTCGCCGACCACGACGCCATCTACACCCAGGGCTATTACGTCAAGACGACGCTCGATCCGCGCCTGCAGACCATGGCGCTCCAGGCCCTGATGAATGGCCTCGAAGCCTACGACCGCCGCCACGGCTGGCGCGGCGCCTGGGGCAATATCACCGTCAGCGACAACTGGGAGCAGGATGCGCAGGCGGCCTTCGAACGCTTGCCGCAGAACGCCCGCATTCCGGCCGAACGCCCAAACTGGCAGATCGGTCTGGTCACCAAGGGCGGTTCGGTTCGCGCCATCGATGGCGGCACCGGCACGATCCGCAGCGACGACCTGGCCTGGGCCCAGGCCACGCGAGGCCTGAAAAACGGCGACCTCGTCTTTGTCGAGCCGCAGGAAAAAGGCGTCTATCGCCTGCGTCAGGTCCCGATCGTCAACGGCGCCCTGGTCGCGGTCGACCCGTATTCCGGCCGTATCGAGGCCATGGTCGGCGGCTATTCCTTCTCGCTGTCCAAGTTCAACCGCGCCACCCAGGCCCAGCGCCAGCCGGGCTCTTCGATCAAGCCGTTCGTCTATGCCGTCGCGCTGGAGAAGGACTTCACGCCGGCGTCAATCATCGAAGACTCGCCTGTGTCGATGATGGGCGGAGACGGCAAGCTGTGGCAGCCGGAGAACTATGAACACGACTTCCTGGGGCCGCAGCCGATCCGCCGCGGCATCGAACTGTCGCGCAACCTGATGACCGTGCACCTGGCGCAGAAGGTCGGCATCAAGCCGATCACCCAGAAGATCGTCAACGACTACGGCGTGCTGGACAGCATGCCGGCGGAAATGTCGATGGTGCTGGGCGCCGGCGAAGTCCAGCCCTATCGGCTGGCCACGGCCTATTCGATGTTCGTCAATGGTGGACGGCGCGTGAAGCCGCACCTGATCGACGAGGTCCAGGACCGCGACGGCAAGGTCATCTATCGTGCCGACGAACGGCAGTGCCCGGCCGCCTGCACGGACGCCTTCGACGGGCTGGAAAGCCCGCGCCTGCTGCCGCAGGGCGTCCAGGTCATGGACCCGATCACCGCCTATCAGATGAATACATTCCTGCAGGGCGTGACCATCCGGGGTACGGCCGCGGCGGCGCACGTTCTGGGCTTCCCGATCGGCGGCAAGACCGGCACGACGAACGAATACCGTTCGGCCTGGTTCATGGGCTTCACATCGGATCTTGTCGTCGGCGTCTATGTCGGCTTCGACGACAACCGCTCGCTGGGGGAACACGAAACCGGCGCGGTCGCGGCCCTGCCGATCTGGATCGACTTCATGCAGCACGCCTATGCCAAGAAGCCGCCGCGCGACTTCAACGTGCCGCGCGATGCGACCTTCGCCTATGTCCGCGGCATCCAGGAAGCCTTCAAGCCGGGCACCGAGCCTCATTACAGCGCATCGCCGGATGACGAGGGCCCCAAGCCTTATCTCGACACGTGGAAGGGCGGCAACGATGAGGCGCCGCCGTCGGAAGACGAATCGCCGCCATCGGCCGGCAAGAAGTCCCCGGACGACTTGTACTAGGACGATCTGTACTAGGAATTGGCCGACTTTCGGGTATAAGGCGCAAATGCCTTTGAAAGTTGCTATCGTCGGCCGGCCCAATGTCGGCAAATCGACCTTGTTTAATCGCCTCGCGGGTAAGAAGCTGGCCATCGTCGATGACCGGCCGGGCGTCACGCGCGACCGCCGCTACGCCACTGGCCAGTTGGGCGATATTCCGCTTGAGCTCATCGACACCGCCGGTTTCGAGGACCTGACGGACGAAAGCCTTGAGGCGCGCATGCGCCAGCAGACCGAAAAGGCGATCGACGAATGCGACGTCGCCTTCTTCGTCGTCGATGCCCGCGAAGGCGTGACGCCGCTCGACCGCATCTTCGCGGACATTTTGCGCAAGCGCGACCGGCCGGTCATCATGATCGCCAACAAGGCCGAGGGCCACCAGGCCGCCGCCACCGCCGAAGAGGCGCGCGTGCTCGGCTTCGGCGAGCCGATCCACCTGTCGGCCGAACACGGCGAGGGGATTTCGGAACTCTACGAGGCGACCGAGCGCTATCGCCAGCTTATCGAAGGCGACTATATGGGCGCCGACGACGAAGACGGCGACGAGGACGATGACACCAAGCCGATCCGCATCGCCATCATCGGCCGCCCCAATGCCGGCAAATCGACCCTGATCAACCGCATCCTCGGCGAGGATCGCCTGCTGACCGGGCCTGAGGCCGGAATCACCCGAGACTCGATCAGTGTCAACTGGGAGTATGAAGGCCGCCAGATCCGGCTGGTCGATACGGCCGGCCTGCGCCGCAAGGCGCGCGTCCAGGAAAAGCTGGAAAAGCTGTCGACCGCCGACACCATCCGCGCCATCACCTTTGCCGAGGTCGTCGTGCTGGTGATGGACGAGGCCAATGCCTTCGAGACCCAGGACCTGCAGATCGCAGACCTGGTCGAGCGCGAAGGCCGTGCGCTCATCTATGTCATCTCCAAGTGGGACCTGGTCGAAGAACCGCAGGCGCGTCTGGGCGAAATCCTCGAAACCGCCGAGCGCATGCTGCCGCAGTTGAAGGGCACACCGCTGGTGACCTTGTCGGGCGCGACCGGGCGCGGCGTCGACCGCCTGATGCCGGCCGTGCTGAAGACCTACCGCAACTGGTCGGCCAAGGTGAAGACGCGCGACCTCAACGACTGGCTGGCCCTGGCCGTGCAGCGTCATCCGCCCCCCGCCGTCGACGGCAAGCGCATCAAGCCGAAATACATGGCGCAGACCAAGGGCCGGCCGCCGACCTTCGTGCTGTTCGCCTCGCGCGCCTATGCCATGCCCGACCACTATCGCCGCTATCTGATCAATAGCTTACGCGAGTCGTTCGACCTGCCGGGCGTGCCGATCCGCCTGACGGTCAAGGCGAACGCCAATCCGTTCGTCGGCGAAGAGGGCGGCGGCACCGGCGGCCCGAGCCATCCACCGCGTGTGCGCGCCAAGCCGAAGCCCAAACCCGGTGAAAAGCCGGCGCACCCCGGCCGCGTCCGCCAGAAGCCCAAGGGCGCGGCCCCGGTGCCCAAGGCGACGGTCAAGGCCAAGCCGCGTTCCGAAGCCGCCAAGGTCAAGAGCTTCCGCGCGAAGCCTTCGGGTCCCAGCACCAAGCCCGGCGCCGCCGGTCCCGGCGGCCGCAGCGGCAAGCCGGGCGGCAGAAGGTAACCGCAACGCTGAGGCAACTGAGCGCGCGAAGCGCAATTTTAAGAAGGTCCACAGATTACACAGATTTCACAGATTTTTCTGTGTCTTAACTGCAGACTTTTGAGTCGGTTTAATCTCAAGGAAGGCGCTTCGCGCACGGATAATCTGTGAAATCTGTGTAATCTGTGGACCCACTTCCCTAAAGCAGGCGATGACCGAAATCATTCCCCTCCAAACGGCGTCGCAATCCGATCTGCTGGCGCTTAACAACGCCTTTGCCGCCGAGACCTCGTACCAATCGGAAGATGATTGGGCGCGGCTTATCGAACAGGCGCGCTTCGGTTATGCCGTACCGCCGGCGGATGGGTTTCTGATCGGCATGGACGAGGCAGCCGACTATCACAGCCCGAATTTCCTGTGGTTCAAGGCGCGCTTCGATCGCTTCGCCTATGTCGACCGCATCGTCATCTCGGCGTCGGCTCATGGCCGGGGACTCGGCCGCGCGCTTTATGAGCGTATGTTCGATGACGCAAAAGCCGCGGGTTTCGAGCGCATCGTTGCGGAGGTCAACACCACGCCGCCTAATCCGATCTCATTGGCCTTCCATGAGCGTCTAGGTTTCGTAGCGATCGCTGAACGGACGTTCAACGATCGCAAGAGCGTTCGTTACTTCGAGCGCCGGCTTTAAAGCCGCTCCAGTACGCGCCCGAGGCGGACCATCAGTTCGTCGATATCGGCTGCCGAGACATCGAGCGGCGGGCGGAAGCGGATGCTGTCCGTGCCCGCGCCCAGCAGCAGCAGGCTTTCGGTTTCCAGCGCCAAGTCGACCAGCCGCCCCTTGTTCCCCGCGCCCATCACCGTAAAGCCCTGATAAAGGCCGAGTCCCCTGATATTGCCGATCTTTTCAGGAAACCGTTCAACCAGTGCCTGAAGTCCCGAGACCAGGTGTGCTGTCTTTTCCGGCACGGCCTCGAGCAAGCCTTCATCTTCGACGATCTTCCACTCTTCGACAAAGCGGACCATGTCCGACAGGGTCCCGCCCCAGGTCGAATCGAGCACGCCGATGTCTTCCATCGGGTTGAGCATGTAGACCGCGCCATTGCCGAATTTCTTGGCAACGGCCACGGCCTGCGGCGGATAGGGGACGTCGAACAGGTCGATGGCGAAGACGTCGCCCGTCTGCCCGCCGGAGGTCTGGACTTCGTCGAGGCCCCAGCCGATATCGTAGCGATGGCAGAGCTCCGACAGGCCGCGATAGAAGCGCGGCAGGGCCAGGCGATGGCCGCCGGCGCCCTGCAGGGGCTCCAGGATGACGCCGCTGATTTCGTCGCCGTGATGGCGCATGACGAATTCGAGGTTGCCCAGCACGACATCGACGGCATGGTCGTTTTCGGCCTCGGTCTTGCGGGCGTCGAACTCGGGGAAGGGCATCTGCAGATTGCCCTGGATCAGGCCGTGGAAGTCGCGCGTGGCGATCGGATCGTTGCTCAGCTTGGTGATGTTGAGCGTGTAGACGGTGCGGCCGTGGAAGGCCTGGTCGAAATAGATGAAGCGGTGATTGAGCGTGTTGTGGCCGCGGGCGCGTTGCTTGTGGTGGTGGAGATTGATGAGATATTTCATCATGTTCTCAACCGCTTCGGCACCGGAATTGACGGCATAGACCTCGACGCGCCCCTCCCGCGCCATGCATTTCGGCGCCAGCCGGTGCAGCAGCCGGTAATAGTCGAGGCAGTACGGCGTCAAAAAATCAGGATTGGCCATCTTGGTATTGGCGGCCAGGACCAGACGTTTGACATAGTCGGGCTCGAACAGGCGCGGATGGTTATAGCCGATCAGTTTCGAGCCATAGAGGCCGCACCAATCGAAGATCATGTCGCCGTCGACCGTCGCCAGCGTCATCCCGCGCGAGCGCTCGAGATCGATGCAGAACGGGTAGGGCTCGGCGATCACATAATTGGACAGTTCGGCCAGCATGCTGGCGCTGCGCATACGGGTATTGGCGTTCATGAGGCTATATGAACGCCAAAATTTACAAAATGAAAGTTAAATCGATCAGATTGTAAAAATAATCATGCAATTTGTTGGGAATGTGCGGCTTGCCACTCGCGGAAATCGACCGTATCGAGCGGCGGTTGCCGCGTGGGGTCTGCCAGTTCCAGCATCAGCGGCACGAAGGCGTCGGGATGGGGCAGGGACATGGGGTCTTCGCCCGGGAAGGCCGAAGCGCGCATCTTCGTCCGCATGGCGCCAGGCGACACTATGGCGGCGCGGATTGGTGTGATTTCGATTTCGTCGGCCCAGGCGCGAACCAGGCTTTCCATGGCGGCCTTGGTGGCGCCGTACGGCCCCCAGAAGGCGCGGCCGCGGGTCGCGGCGGTCCCCGTGGTCAGGAAGACGGCGCGACCCGCTGCCGATAGACGCAACAGAGGCTCCAGCGCGCGAATGAGACGCCATGTCGCTGTCAGATTGACGGCGACGATCTTGTCGAAATCCTTGGGATCGTGGTGTGTGACCGGGCTCAACTGGCCCAGGATCGCCGCGCAATGCACGAAGGTGTCGATGCGGCCGAAACGGTCGAGCAGGGCGGCCGACAGGCGGTCGCAGGCGTCGCCCTCGGTGATGTCGAAGGGAATCAGAGTCGCGTGCTGGCCGGTTGCGGCGAAGATTTCGTCGTCCAGGTCTTCCAGGCCGGCCTTGGAGCGGGCACAGGCGACGACCTGGGCGCCGGCCTTGGCCAAGCCTAAGGCGCAAGCGCGGCCGATGCCGCGCGAAGCGCCAGTCACAAGGGCAATGCGACCCGTTTGCGTGGGCGAAGGAAGAGACATGTCTGAGCTCGTTAAAGGAAAGGCCGCGAAGGCGACTTCGCGGCTGGGTGTCAGTTGGCGCTGGCGAGCAGGGACAACTGGTGGCCCGGCGAGTCAGCTTCGTCCAGCGCATTTTCGCGATCGGTAAGACGCGTCGGATAGTCGCCGGTAAAATAGTGATCGGTGAACTGCGGGTTCTCCGGGTCGCGGCGATTGTGACCCATGGCCTTGTAGAGGCCTTCGACCGACAGGAAGCCCAGGGAATCGCATTCCAGCATCTGGCGCATTTCTTCCAGGCTGTGGTTGGCGGCCATCAGCTTGTCGCGGTCGGGCATGTCGATGCCATAGAAATCCGGGAACATGATCGGCGGAGAGGCCGAGCGCAGGTGGACCTCCTTGGCGCCGGCTTCGCGCACCATGCGCACGATCTTGACCGAGGTGGTGCCGCGCACGATCGAATCGTCGATCAGGATGACGCGCTTGCCTTCCAGAACCACGCGGTTGGGTGAGTGCTTCTTGCGCACGCCCAGGTCGCGGATGTTCTGGGTCGGCTGGATGAAGGTGCGGCCGACATAGTGGTTGCGGATAATGCCCAGTTCGAACGGCAGGCCCGACTGCTCCGAGAAGCCGAGCGAGGCCGGTACGCCCGAATCGGGGACGGGGACGACGATATCGGCGTCGGCGGGGTGTTCGATCGCCAGTTGGCGGCCCATGGCCTTGCGGACCTCATAGACCGACTTGCCGTTGACCACCGAGTCGGGGCGGGCGAAATAGACATATTCGAACAGGCAGGGACGGGCGCTGCGGGCGTCGAACGGCTTGAAGGACTTCAGGCCGTTTTCGTCGATTTGGACGACTTCGCCGTGCTCGACGTCGCGTACGAAGGTCGCGCCGATCATGTCGAGCGCGCAGGTTTCCGATGCCAGTACGTAGGAGCCGGCAAGCTTGCCGATGACCAGCGGGCGGATGCCCAGCGGATCGCGCGCGCCGATCAGCATCTTGCGCGTCAGGGCGACGAGCGCGAAGCCGCCTTCAAGGTGGCCAAGCGCTTCCAGGAAGCGGTCGATGATCTTGAGCGCGCGCGAGCGGGCGATCAGATGCAAAATGACCTCCGAATCGGAGGTCGACTGGAAGATGGAGCCTTCGGCGACCAGCTTGGTGCGAAGGTGCATGAAATTGGTGAGGTTGCCGTTGTGGGCAATCGCGATGCCGCCGGAATCGAGGTCGGCGAACATCGGCTGGACGTTGCGGATGAACGAACCGCCGGCCGTCGAGTAGCGTGTGTGGCCGATGGCGGCATTGCCGGGCAGCTTGGTCGTCAGGTCGTGGCTGGTGAAGACGTCCCCGACCAGGCCGTGCTGGCGTTCGGTGTAGAAGCGCCGGCCGTCGCACGAGGCCACGCCGCAGGCTTCCTGGCCGCGGTGCTGCAGGGCGTGCAGGCCAAGAACAGCCACGGCGCTGGCGTCCGCCATACCGTGGATACCGAAAACCCCGCACTCGAGGCGGGGCCGGTCATCGTCCCTGTCACGGGAAATGGTTTGGGTATCTGTAAGATCGGACAGGCCGGCGGGCTCAAACGACATGACTGCTCTTTTCAAAAACGCGAAAGACACTGAACCCGCAAAATAGGGACAGAATCTTGATTTTACACTTCCGGCGCCACCTTGTCGGCCATTCCGGTGCCTTTTGGCAGGATGGCCTGGATGGTCTTGGCGCATTGGACGCTAAGCGGATGGATCTTGGCGTCGACGAACCATCGCGGCTGGCGCTCAATAGGCGTTACGTACGAGAAAATCAAATGGAATACGCCCAAAATCGTCAGGGTCCAGAGCACTCCGACGGCGACGCCCAACCCGCGGTCGACATAACCGGCGGCCTTCTGCTTATGCAGCTTGTCGGACAGGGCGTGACCCAGATAGCGAATGCCGACGAAGAGCGCGACGAAGACGATGAAGGCGGCGACATAGGCCGTGATGGTGTCCAGGTGGAAGGCCCTGGCCATGAAGCCGCGTGATATGGCCGACAAGGTAATGGCGATGAAGAAAGACAGCAGGTTGACGACCTGGCGCAACGCGCCGGTCGAGAATCCGTAAAAGCAAAACACCGCCAGCATGGCCAGGAAAATCAGGTCGTACAGCGTCATTCAAGCCCCCGGAGGTTTACGCGTAACGGCACATCGCCCGGCTCTGTGGATACCATTAATCGGTCTGGTTAACAACGGGGGCTCAGGCGTCCGCCGGCACGAGCTGCCCGATCGCATCGCTCAAGGTATTGAAACCGCGTAATTTCAAGGGGGGATTATCCATGGCGTTCTGCGCCGAAATCGCGCTCGAGAAGCCAAGCTTCAAGGCCTCTTTCAACCGCGCCTCCGTACGGCTGACCGTGCGCACGTCACCCGACAGGCTGATCTCGCCGAACACGACGCAGTCGCGGGGCAGCGCGATATCCGTCAGGGCCGAGACCAGCGCCATGGCGGCGCAGAGGTCGGCGGCGGGCTCGGAGACACGCAATCCCCCGGCGACGTTGAGATAGACGTCCTTCTGGGCGAACGACACGCCGCAGCGGGCCTCAAGTACCGCCAGGATCATCGCCAGGCGCCCCGAATCCCAGCCGACGACGGCGCGGCGCGGCGTCCCATAGGCCGACGGCGCTACCAGGGCCTGGACCTCGACCAGGACAGGACGCGAACCCTCGATACCGGCGAACACCGCTGAGCCCGAGGGGCGTTCGTGGCGGTCGCCGAGGAACAGGGCTGATGGGTTGGGAACTTCGCGAAGGCCGGAATCGCCCATCTCGAAGACGCCGATCTCATCGGTGGCGCCGAAGCGGTTCTTGGTGCCGCGCAGAATTCGGAACGGATAGCCGCGCTCGCCTTCGAAAGACAGCACGGCGTCGACCATGTGTTCGACGACGCGCGGACCGGCTATCTGGCCTTCCTTTGTAACATGGCCGACCAGAATAACCGAGGTCCGCTTCTTCTTGGCCAGGCGCACCAGTTCGCCGGCACAGGCGCGGACCTGCGACACCGACCCTTGCGCCGCTTCGACGGCGTCGCTCCATAGGGTCTGGATCGAATCGATGATGACCAGGTCGAACGGCTCCCGCTTCAGGGCCTCGAGAATGGCGCGCAGGCCGGTTTCGGCCGCCAGCTCGACCGGCGCCTTGGAAAGTCCCATGCGCGCGGCGCGGCCGCGGATCTGTTCGACGGCCTCTTCGCCGGAAATATAGGCAACGCGCAGGCCTTTCGACGCCGCCTGGGCGGTGACCTGAAGGAGAAGGGTCGACTTGCCGACGCCCGGATCGCCGGCGATCAGGATGGCCGAGCCCGGCACAATGCCACCGCCGCACACGCGGTCGAACTCCTCAATGCCGGTGATCATGCGCTCGGGCGCTTCGTCGACGCAGTCGAGCGTCTCGAACTGCAGCTTGTTCATGCGCGAGATCTTGCCGGCCTCAGGCTTCAGTCCCCCGGGCGGCGTGGAAAAGGTCTCCTGGACCAGGGTATTCCACGCCTGGCAGGCGGAACACTGGCCGGCCCACTTGTTGTGGACGCCGCCACAAGCCTGGCAGACATAGACGGCGGAATCACGGGCCATGGAATACACTCCGAAAGAATGTTCCGGATATGTTCTTGTTTGGCGCGGGTGTCAAGGGTTAGATGTAGTGGCGTTCCACCCGCGCGGCGATCCGAGTCAGAATCTCGTAGCTGATGGTCGATGAAGCGTGCGCGACTTCATCGACCGGCTGGCCGGGACCGAGGATTTCCACCCAGTCGCCAACCGCGACGTCGAGATCGGTGACGTCGAGGCAGCACAGGTCCATCGAGATGCGGCCCGCCAAATGCCGCCGTTCACCGTTGACGGTGGCAAAGCCGTATGCGCCGAAACTGCGCATCAGGCCATCGGCATAGCCGATGCCGAGCGTGGCGATCCACATGGGATTGCGCGCTTTGAACGAGGCGCCGTAGCCGACGGTTTCACCGCCTTCGATGTGGCCAACCTGCAGAACCTGGGCCTTGAGCGTGGCGACCTGCCGGATATCGGGCACCGTCTTGCCGAATGGCCCGCCGCCGTAAAGGCTGATGCCCGGGCGCGTTACGTCGAAGTGATAGTCGGCCCCCAGGAAGTGCCCGCCACTGTTGGCCAGGGACCGGGGCACGCCCGGGAAGCGCGCCGTGACCGCGTTGAAAATCGTCAACTGTTGAGGATTGAGCGGACTGTTGGGTTCGTCGCCGCAGACCAGGTGACTCATGACCAGGGCCAGCGGCCGGCGGCCGCGGGAGGGCAGGGCGTCGAGGTCGCCGACACGGACGCCCAGCCGGTTCATGCCGGTGTCGATATGCAGTGCCGCCGCAAGGGTGTCCGGCGCGGAAATCCATCGTTGATACTGGTCGGCGGAATTGATGACCGGCCGCAGGTCGTGCGCCGCGAAAACAGCCGGTTCGCTCAGGCCGTCGAGCACGTAGATGACCGGGCCGGAGCCCAGCGCTTTCCGCAGGTCCACGCCCTCGGACAGGCGGGCGACGAAAAAGGTCGTGGCGCCATTGCGCGCCAGATGCGAGGCGATAGCGGCCGCCCCGAGGCCGTAGGCATCGGCCTTGACCACGGGCGCGACTTCGGCCGTGCCCGCACGCGCCTGCAGCGTCCGATAGTTGTGCAGCAGGGCGGAAAGGTCGATGTCCAGGCGGGCGGTCGCCGCGGCGTCTGAAGGTCGGGTCAGCATAGACCGCGCGTAACACGATGCGGATAAAGGGAAAAGCGCTATCTCGGCGCTTTACGAGAATGTGCGCGAGACATGGGTTAGTTCGGCCTACTCGTTCGAGTAGCTCGCGTACCGTTCCGGGTTCGCCAGATTGCCGAAGCGCGTGACGTTTTCGTCGAACGACAGGCGGACCGTGCCGATCGGGCCGTGACGCTGCTTGCCGATGATGACTTCGGCGGTGCCGCGCACGCGATCCATGTCCTCCTGCCATTTCAGGTGCTCTTCGGTGCCCTCGCGCGGCTCGGCGCGGCCGAGATAATAGCTTTCGCGGTACACGAACATGACGATATCGGCGTCCTGTTCGATCGAGCCCGACTCCCGCAGGTCCGACAGCTGCGGCCGCTTGTCGTCGCGGGCTTCGACCTGGCGCGACAGCTGCGACAGGGCGATGACCGGCACGGCCAGCTCCTTGGCCAGCGACTTCAGGCCCATGGTGATGGTCGAGACTTCCTGTACCCGGTTCATGGCGCCGCCGGCCTCGCCGACGGTCACGAGCTGGAGGTAGTCGACGATGATGCAATCGAGGCCGACCGTGCGCTTCAGGCGGCGGGCGCGCGCCGTCAGCTTGGCCAGCGAGATACCGCCGGTGTCGTCGATATAGAGCGGCGAGGCGCCGATCTCCATGGCGGCCTCTTTCAGGCGGGCGAATTCGCTCATGTCGATTTCGCCCTTGCGCAGGCGGTCGCCCGACACGCCCGACGCATCGGCCAGAAGGCGTGTCGCCAACTGGTCGGCCGACATTTCGAGCGAGTAGAAAGCGACGACGCCGCCGTCGACCGTCTTGCGCGTGCCGTCGGCTTGCGGCTCGTACTTGTAATGGCGCGCCACGTTCATGGCGATGTTGGTGGCCAAGGCCGTCTTACCCATCGAGGGACGTCCGGCCAGGATGATCAGGTCGGACTTGTGCAGGCCGCCGATCTGCCGGTCGAGGTCGGCCAGGCGCGTGGCCGTGCCGGCGAGGCCGCCGTCGCGGTGGAAAGCTTCCTCCGCGACCTGGAGTGCGGTCGAGACGGCTTCGGAAAACGGAATGAAGCCCGTCGAGGACGAACCCTTTTCCGCCATGGCGAACAGTTGCGCTTCGGCAACTTCGATCTGCTCGCGGGCATCGGCCGTGTCGCTGGTGGCCGCCTTGGCGATCTCGCCGCCCAGGCGGATCAGGTTGCGGCGGATGGCCAGGTCGTAGATGACGCGGGCATAGTCGTTGGCGTTGGCGGCCGGCGGGGCGCGGTCGACCAGGTCGGCGAAATAGCGGATGCCGCCCAGGTCCTGGAAGGCCTGGTCGTTCTTGAACTTGTCGAGCAGGGTAATGGGCTCGGCCAGGTGGCCGACGCGGATCTGCTCTTCGATCGTCGAGAACAGGCGCTGGTGGAAAGGTTCGTAGAAGTGCTGGGCCTGCAGGCCGTCATAGAGGCGCTCGTAGGCGCCGTTGTCGAACATCAGGCAGCCCAGAAGGGCCTGCTCCGCTTCGAGGTTATGCGGCAGGGACGACGGCGCGGCGTCGGGTACGGCGGTCAGGGGAAACGGGGAATCCAGCATGGCGGTCATCGACAATATAAAGCAGGAAGCATCGCACGAGTCGCGCGCTTGCGCGAACGGCTCACAGCCCCGCTATCCACAGTCTGTGGATTGCGGGTACAAATTAACCGGGAAAAATGTTCTTATTTTGTTCTGGTGAAAAGTGAAAGAAAAAGGCCCTCCCGGCGAACCGGAAGGGCCTTTTTCCAGCATTCCCAAAGGCTTAGAACGATTGGCTAAGCTTTCCATAGAGGTAGCGGCCGTTGAACCCGAACGGCGAGAAGCGCGTAAAGGCCAGGGCCCCGGCGCCATTGCCGCTGGTGACGTTGAGCGCGGCCGGCGTCCTGTCCGGATAGACGTCGAACAGGTTATCGGCGCCGACCGTCAGGGTCGTGTTGGTGGCGAAGCGATAGCTGGCGGAAACGTCGACCAGGGTCTTCTTTCCGGTGTGGATATCGTTCGTATAGACCGAAGCCGGGTCGATCACGTCGCCGTAGTAAGTGGCGCGCGCCGTGGCCGACCAGGCGCCGCCGCTCCAGTCGAGACCCAGAGTGCCTTTGTTCTCCGGCGACGAATTCGTCAGGATGTACTGGCGGACGCGGGCGAACAGGACCGGCTGCGGCGACAGCGGCGAGTTCGACAGGGTCGGCAGGGCATCGATCGAGGTGTTGGTCGTGTTGTAGGCGAACGACAGGTTGAAGCGGCCGAGCGTGTCGGTCGGGATGCGATAGTTCGCCACCAGGTCGACGCCGTCGGTCGTGGTGTCGACGCCGTTGATGAAGAAGCGGGCTGCACTGACTCCGTAGGGCGCCAGGATGGCCGCCACCTGCGTGCCGGAAAGGTTTTCCGACAGGACGATGCGATTTTTCAGGTCGATATGGTAGCCGTCAAGCGTGACTTCGAACGGACCCTTGTGGAAGACGAAGCCGAGCGTGGTGCTGGTCGACTTTTCTGGTTCCAGCGCCTTGCCGCCAAGCGTTTCGGCCACCGTGCTGGTCGCCGGGAAGGTGCCGGTCTCGACGATGGTCGAGGATCCGCCGCTGGTCACCAGGACCGAGGCGGTCGAGGTGAAGTACTGCTGTTGCAGAGACGGCGCGCGGAAGCCGGTCGACACCGAGCCGCGGACGGCGAAGCTGTCCGTCAGATCGTAACGCAGGGCCAGCTTGCCTGAGGTATTGTTCCCGAAATCCGAATAGGTTTCGTAGCGCAGGGCGGCGTCGTAGCTGAACTTGTCGGTGAAGTTGCCGGCGGCATCGACGTAGACGCCGATGTTCGAACGGTGCTGGTTGATCTCGTTGCTCGGCTGGAAGCCCGGGAAGCCCTGGGCGCCGGCTGGCTTGCTGGTAACGGGACCGAGTGCGTAGGACTGCAGTTCGCCCGCTTCGATGCGGTAGCTTTCCTTGCGGGCTTCGAGACCGAAGGCCAGGGTCAGGGGGCTCGACAGGCCGACATTGAACGGACGGCTGACGTCGGCGTTGAACACCAGTTGGTTATAACGCAACTGGCCGTCATAGAAACTGGTCTGCGAAGCCGTGCCGTAGGACGCGTTGACGCTGTTGCGGGTGTAGAAGGTCAGTTCATTGCCGCCGGCCGTCAGGCTGTAGTCCTGGGTCCAGTCTCCGGTCTGGCCGCGCAGGCCGACCGTGGCCGATGCGTCGCGCGATTTGACGTTGATGATCGGCAGGAAGCCGTTCGGATAGATGGACGCGACGTTGCCCGACGCGTTCGAGTGACGGAAGAACGCCGCGCTCTTGCTGTCGTTCGACGCGAAGCCGGTATTGCCGTAGACTTTCCAGGCATCGTTTATCGGCTTGCCGAAGTTGGCGAAGAAGGCGCCGGACTTTTGTTCCGGGTCGCCGTAGCGCGTGGTGACGGTGGCGGGCGAGACCAGTGGATCGACATCGCCGCGGCTGGTGGGATTGCGCTTCTTCAGGTCGGCCGACAGGGTCAGGAAGCCGTCCGAACCGAGCGGGAGGCCGACCCAGCCGTTGACGTCGGTGGTCGCGCCGTCGTGCGCGGTGCGCGACGAATTGGCGGCCTTCACGTCGGCGTCGTACTGGCCGTACGAGACGCTGACGCCGCCGCCGTGACTGGCTTCGCGCAGGTGCAGGTTGACGACGCCGGCGATGGCGTCCGAACCGTACTGCGCCGAGGCGCCGTCGCGCAGGACTTCGATGCGGTCGAGCGCGACTTCGGGAATGGCGTTGAGGTCGGTGGCGGCCGAACCGCGGCCGGCCGAGCCGTTGATGTTGACCAGGGCGGACGTGTGGCGGCGCTTGCCGTCGACCAGGACCAGCGTCTGGTCGGGGGACAGGCCGCGCAGGGTCGCCGGACGGACGCTGTCCGTGGCGTCGGTGCCCGACGGGCGCGGGAAGTTCAGGCTGGGGGCCACGCGCGACAGGCCTTGCGCCAGTTCGGTCGAGCCCTGGTTCTGAAGGCTCTGGCTGGTCACCACGTCGACGGGGACGACGCTGGTCAGGCGGGAGCGATGCTGGGCGCGGCTGCCGGTGACGACGACGTCGCCGGTCTGTGCGGCTTCGGCGGTGGGGGCCGCGGTTTGCGCGAACGCAGCCTGGGCGCCGAAGGACAGGGCCAGGGTCAGGCTGAGCGCCGTGGTGGTGAGGATGGTCGAGGTACGCATAGGGGGGGAGGTCCTTTTGCTCTGCGGGTGTGTGCGTCTTATTTCCGACATGTTCGGTTTTAATTGCGCCATATTTGGACCCGAAGTGCCTTGGTTTAAAGGGCCGTTTGATCAGAAAAAAATTAAAATAAGACCTTAGAAAAACTAACGGTCACATTTGAGACGATGTGAGCAATCGAAAATCCTTTTGTTTACAGTCTTTTTCTGCCTTCCCTGAACGCGCGAGCGTGGTTCTCGCATTACGCGCATATTCGTATGAATGTTGCGGTAAATGAAAAATGGCGTTCGTCGGACGTGAACACCGGCCTGTTTTTGGCCAAGAAAAAGCCCCGCGAGTGCGACTCGCGGGGCTATTCTTTTAAGCTGGCGATGCCGCTCAGGGCATCAGGCTTCGTAGGGCGCGTCGGCCAGGGCGGCACCGGCGCCGCCTTCGAGCAGGTCGGCCGCGGCGGCTTCGTCAGCCAGGCGGTCTTCCTCGAATTGCGACGCGATGACGTTTTCACCGGCGGCCTGACGATCGGCTTCGTCCTGGCTGCGGGCCACGTTCACCGAGATGGTGATCGCGACTTCGGCGTGCAGGCGGACCTTCAGGCTGTGGACGCCCAGCGTCTTGATCGGCGTATCGAGCACGATCTGGTTGCGTTCGACCTTGCCGCCGGCCTCAGTGACCGCTTCGGCGACGTCGCGGGCGTTGACCGAACCGTAAAGCTGGCCGGTGTCGCCGGCCTGACGGATGATCACGTAGGTCGAACCGTCGAGCGCTTCGGCCGTCTTTTCGGCGGCAGCCTTGGCGGCGGCGTTACGGGCGACGATCTGTTCCTTCTGAGCTTCGAAGATCTTCAGGTTGGCAGCCGTGGCGCGCAGGGCCTTGTGACGCGGCAGGAGGTAGTTGCGGGCAAAACCGTCCTTGACACCGACGACGTCGCCGATGGTGCCGAGGTTTTCCACGCGTTCAAGCAGAACAACTTTCATGTGTGTCGCTCCTTACTTCACGACGTAAGGCAGCAGGGCCAGGAAGCGGGCGCGCTTGATGGCCTTGGCCAGTTCGCGTTGCTTCTTCTGGCTGACGGCCGTGATGCGCGACGGCACGATCTTGCCGCGCTCGGAGATGTAGCGCTGCAGGAGCTTGACGTCCTTGTAGTCGATCTTCGGCGCGTTGGCGCCCGAGAACGGGCACACCTTGCGGCGACGGAAGAACGGGCGGCGGGCGGGGCCGTTGCCGACGGGCGAACCGACGGCGGCGGGAGCAGTATCTTCAGCCATTGTCGATGTCCTTATTCAGCGAAGGTTTCGGACGAGCGCTCGGAACGTTCCGGGCGGTCGCGGCGGGCCAGGATGGGCGACAGTTCGAGGTCGAGCTCTTCGACGCGGACGGTCATGTAGCGGATGACGTCTTCGTTGATCGACAGCTGGCGTTCCATTTCCTTGACGGCGGCAGCCGGTGCGTCGATGGCGAGGAGCGAATAGTGGCCCTTGCGGTTCTTCTTGACGCGGTAGGTCAGGTTGCGCAGGCCCCAGTATTCGATCTTGGCGATATGGCCGCCGTTTTCTTCGATCAGGTGCTTGAGCTGGTCGTTGAGGGCTTCCGCCTGTTGCGGCGAAATGTCTTGTCGTGCGATCACGACGTGTTCGTAGTAAGGCATTTGTGTCCTCTTCCGATGAGAAGGGTGGCATGCCTCGGAGCGGAAGTCTCTCGGGGCACGATGGTTCAGCGGGTCCGCGAATGCGGCTGACCACCCTTCAGGGGAGCGCCCTCATAGACGAGACGCTCCCGAAACGCAAGTTCTTCTGCCAACGGCCACAAAGGATGGCCGTCGGCAGAAGCATTTTTGCAGCCCAGACGCCGTCGCACGGGCGATCCCGATGGCGCGCCGGCACGAAGCGTTGTCCTAACGCTTCGCTCTTTGAGGACAAGGCGGCGGGCAAAGCACGAAAAGATTGGCGCCCTTGCCAACGGCGACCGGGTCAAAGCCAATCGCCGTTGCTATAAGGGCGGATTTCGAAAACAAAAAAGCGGCCGTCGGCGCGGCCGCTTTTTCGCGTGTGCCCGGGGGCGGGTCAGGCGGGACTCTCGCTTCGCTGGCGATAGAGTCCCCAGACGGCAAGGACGAAAATCGCCGCGCCGCAAATCCACACGTTCCAGCTGGCGCTGCGATGATCGGTAAAGCCCAGAATCCAGGGGGAGGCGATCAGCCATGCGCCGGCGACCAGGTCGCCCCAGTCTTCCCACATCATGTTGGTGGACAGGGCGCCGACCCCAAGCAGGGCGACGACCAGTCCCGTAACCAGCGTGCTCCAGAACGGGGCCCCTGCCGGCGGCGGCTCAAGGCCCATGAGGTGCAGGCCCCACGGTGAAACGATCAGCCAGAGCCCGATAATGCCCATGGCCCATTCTTGCCAACGTTCGTATCTCATCTCGATCTCCAGGTCTTGACCGCCTGCCCGCGCGGACGCCCGGCAGGGCCGGCGCGCGGGCAGGCGGGGCTTCGGTCAATGGGCGGCGTGGTGGCCGGGCCTGGCCTTGGCCAGTTCACGCAGCACTTTCGGGCCATGGCTGCCTGAGGCCGCGTCGCGAAGAATTTCGGCCAGGGTGACGATGCCCGTGACCTTCTTCCTGTTGGTGACGACGAGGCGCGCGACCTGTCGGGCTTTCATTTCGGCGGCCGCGTCCTCGACGTCGCTGTCCTGGTCGATCGTATAGGCGCCCTTGGTCATGACGTCCTGGACCAGGGTAGTCTTCGGATCGCGGCCTTCGGCGATGACGCGCAGCGTGATATCGCGATCGGTCACGATGCCGACCACGTCGCTGTCCGTCCCGACGGGAAGGCAGCCGCAATCGACGGTCTTCATCCGCCGCGCGGCCTCGTCGACCTTGTCCTGGGGACCGATCATCGTCGGATGGCCGGTCATGATATCCTTGATCTTGGTGGTGCTCATTGAAATTCTCCCGTTGCTCCAGTCGATCATTCGCATGGCCGGCTTACGCCACCACCAGATGATCGGCCACCGACGCCACGCCCGGAACGGACCATGCCGCCCGCGCCGCCGCATTGCGCTCGGTCCAGGCGTGCACCTGGCCTTCGAGCGTCACGGAGTTTCCCGACACCTTGACCTGGATGGCGCCGGCTTCGAGTTCGGCATAGCGCTTGAGCGCATCTTGAATGTGCGTCTTGATGTTCGACGCGTTGACGGCCGGCTTGACCGTGACCTGATTGCTGATCCCGGTGACGCCCGTCAGCTTGCGCACGGCGGTCTCCGCCGCCAGCTTCTGGAACTGCCATTCGACGTCGCCGGTCAGGAAGACCCAGCCGTCCTGGACCTTGACCTTGACCCGGCCCTTCGGAATGGCCGTGTTCCATTCGATGACGTTGGCGGCGCGCTGGGCGATCTCGTTGTCGCCGGTCTTCTTGTCGGTCGGATAGACGACCTTGATTTCCTGGGCCACGCCGCGCACCCCCTTGACGCGAAGCGCCGCCTGCTCCGCGGCGACCTTTTCGGCATAGGAGCCGACCGAGCCGGCAAGTGTGGCGATCCCGTTTTCCACCGCGACGGCTATGCTGGCCGCATCGATGCTCGGGTCGAATTCCAGTTCGTCCAGGATTTCCTGGCGCAGGCTTAAATCATCCATGGTTAGTCTCCTGATAGCCGGGCCCACCCCGTACCGGTTGGAGAAATCTACGCCCGCAAGCAAAGGCGATTTTGATCATGATCAAGCTTGGACGCCGTAGGGTGTCCTCCCCCTGTCTGATTTTCGAAGAAAAAAAGGGTGAAGGAATGCGGCGACGGAGGCTCGATCCCGCAAAGCATTCCTTCACCCCGGGACAGCCCCGTGGTCATCAATACATGCATCCGTGTGTCTCCATTTTGATGTCGGTCAAAGTCGAGACCGCTATTTCGAAGAAATATCCATGACAAATTCAGGGAGAATGCAATGTCTGTCCGATCTATACTTTTTGTCTATCACGGCGAAGACTACGAAGCCTCGGCGCTGGACGAGGCTTGCCGGCTGGCAATCCACACCAGGGCCGAAGTCCGCGTTCTGTACGTCATCGCTCCCCTGACCTGGTATCCGGACCTTTACGAGGGCGACGTCGTGCAGCTCGAGAAGGAAGGGCTGGCCCGGGCGGAAAAGGCGCAGGCGGCCGCCGAAAAATGTGCGGCCGCCCATGAGCTTCCGTTCACGCGCGAATGGTTTTCGGATCCTCAGCCCGTCATGCCGCGCATGGTCTTCCAGGCGGTGACGGGCGATCTGCGCGGGGAGATCAGAAAATTCGGGCGCGCATCCGACATCGTCGTGGCCGGCCGGGGTGCTCCGGACGCCGTTGTGAATCTCGATCATGTGCTGGCGGGGCTTCTGGAAGCCGGCACGCCCGTCCTCGTCATTCCCAGCGCCGCCGGGCCGTGGTTCGGCAAAAGCGACAGCGTGAAGTCCGTTGTCCTGGCCTGGGACGGCAGTCTGCAGGCTGGCCGCGCCATGCGCGCGCTGGAGGGGCTGGTGGCGCCAGGCCGGGCGGTTCAGATCATGTGTATCCTGCACGGCAACGGGTTGCGAGGGCCGTGTGATCCCTCGGTGGCGCGATCCTGGCTCGAATTGCATGGCTTTGCCGCGCATATCTCGCGCTCGGGGCCCTTCGTCACCCAGACGGGGGAAGCCGTTCTCAAGGGCGCCGGGCAGCTGGGCGCGGGACTGCTGGTGATGGGGGCGTACGGCCATAGCCACTGGAGCCAGGTTATCTGGGGCGGCGTGACCAGTCATGTGCTGAAGCACGCCGGCCTTCCCGTTCTTCTTCATCATTGAGGGAAGGCCGGCGCTTCACGCGCCTGTCCGCATTTCCAGCCAGCCTGGCGTCACCTGGCGGAGACATGCGCTATTGCGACAGCGACCGGGCAAAACGGCCGGACGCCGTCGAGGCGCGATCAATGGCAGGGTGTATCGCCCTGCAGACCGAGACACAGGTCTCGGCGTGAAGTCTGCCGAAGGTGGAGGCCATGGCGTTCACGATCCCGGCGCCTTCGGTCTCCAGTTCCGCGATATCGTCGCGGGTGCGGCAACCGGCGGCCCGCCGGCGCAGCGTCGAAAGCCTGGTATAGGCGTCGGTCGCCGCCGACGCATAGGCCCCGTTCATCTCGCCGCAGACCTGGCCGATGGCGCTTCCGGCCTCCATCAGGCCGAGAGCAGCCTCGGCGAAGGTCTCGGACCACACCGTGATCAGCTGGTTGCAGCGCTCGCCGGTCCTTTCGACAGCTTCGGCCGCGGCGCCGGCGAAGAGGCTGGATATTGTCTCGGGGCCCGCATGGGCGGGCGGTTCGGTGCGGGACATGACGACCTTTCGTCTCGATGGATACGAAGGGCGAGCGGAGCCGCCCCGAAAGCGGCTACCCGGCCGCGCGTACGGGCAGCAGTTCGCGCAGGCGGGCGGACAGGCGCGGCGGCGGAAGCCGCGTCAGATCCTTGGAAATTTCGAGCACGATGGCGTCCTTCACATCGGCGTTGAGATGGGACCTCAGGCTGCCGAGCCAGGCCGGGGGCGCGATGACCACCAGTTCGTCGAAGCGGTGGAGAAGCTTGGCGTGATTGAGGGCATTGGCCACCTTGCAGGCCAGGTCGTCCTTGAGCTTGCGGCGCAGATTGACGTGCGGGGCGCTGAGGTGGCGCAGCTTTCCGACGGATTCGAAGACGGTCGAAATCGCATTCCGGCCGGCGTCGTAGGCGGCCAGGGGCTCGACCTTGTAGTCAAACTCCGGAACCGGTTCGAAAGCCCAGGTCTCCCGCTCTTCGGGACCGGACCGGTCGGACCGGACCTGGTTCTCCGGGCGCCGCGTCAGGATTTTCGCGCCGTCGCCGTCCGCGACCAGAATCCAGTATTTCGACCGGGCGCCGCGATAGGGCAGGATGGGCCGATGCATTGCACTTACCTCCATGTTTACCGGGGACGGGGCTATCTCGCCTGCAGGCGCTGCTGGACGATCGCGCCGACCACCACGCCCGAGGTGAGGCCGGTCAGCAGGGCGATCGCGGCCGCCGCGCGGGGATGCAGCCGGATCTGGCGAAGCGTGGTCAGGTCCACCGAACGCACCCGCCGCGCCGTCTCATGAACAAGGTCCTGCATGGCGCCGATCGCTCCTTCCGGAGCCGGGGCGCGCTTGTGATGGGTCAACATGCGATTGGTCCTTTCAAACATGGGCCGACCTTAGCCCGGAGCGGAAGCGTGATCTTGATCTCGGTCAAGCTTCCGGATTTTTGGCCGCGCTCAGTCGATCAGGCGCAGGACCAGCGACTGCGTGGCCGTGCCGCTGCGTGTGCCCAGCTTGGCGTATATGCCGCGGATATGCGCGCGGACCGTGTGGACGGAGATATTGTTGGAGATGGCGATCTTCTTCGGACAGAGGCTGCGGACCAGGCCCAGCAGGACCTTGGTTTCCATCGCGGTCAGCCCGAATGCCTCGGCGACCGACCCTATGTCCAGGTGCTGGTCGGTCGGCCGGATCGCCACCTCGAGGTGGCCGGTGTCGAGATCCAGGCAGCGGACATAGAGGCTGGTCCATTCCCCGTCCTCGACGGCGATGATCTTGTGATGTCTTTTCTTCAGATCCCGCCGCGTGTTGGCCAGGGCCTCGTCGAAGCTGGCCTGCGCGCGGCCGGAGCGGAAGCGCAGCTGGCGCATCCCGTTCAGGCAGAGGCCGCCGTCCTTGAGCATCTGGCGGCCAAGGAGATTGGCGAATTCGACGCTGTTGTCCTTGTTGAGAACGAACCTGATGTCCGGTGCGAACTCGAAGCTTTGCTGCAGGAGATGGTGGGCGATCGAAGACGCGCTGTCTTCATAGGTTTCCCGAAACGGATAGACCGGGCGCGGGAGGGGGGAATGCGATACGACATCGTCAGCAAATTGGATATCTGGCATGATGATCCTCTTTTCGGGTGCCGGCGTACCGGAGCACTAATCTATTTTCTGGAGATTGCTATGCGTGGCTTTTGCCGGCCGCCTGTTCTCTAATCTACGCTTTACTGCTGGACCGGGACATTACCGCGCCTGCTCACACGCTTATTGACCTCGATCAAATGTGCGGCGGCCATTTGTTACCGGGGCGAGACCTCTATTGTTATAACATCGCTGTATGTACCGGCGAATTTGCCCTCGACGGAACCGATGGTGATATCCATGGGCAGGGAAAGCCCGTCTATCGTGGCCGGCGGATCCAGCGATTCCGTTGCCTTGAGGTTTAAATTTATTGGAATACCATTCAGAACCAGGGAATAGCTGATCGGCGAGGCGTCGGGCCAGGCCTCATTTCGCAGAACACCATGGTTTTTTGAGGAAATCTGGGCGAATACCCCTGTATTGGCGCGGATCTGGACGAAGGCACGCCGGTGCGCGCCGGTCGTGAGCTGGCCGAAATCGATGGCGGAGGCGTGCGAACTGCCGAAACGGCCCGAGGCTCCCGCGATATTGACCTGCGCGCGGGCCGGTACGCTGACGGTGAACGTGCCGTAGACATAGGTGTCGGACGTCGCGGTGTCCGGCCGGATGCCGACCGCGAGCGGAACGTCGTACCGGCCCGGGTGCAACACGGCGTCCTGCCCCGGCTTGAAGGTCCATACGACCGTTGCGTGCGGCCGCGCCGGATCGAGGTGCAGTACCAGGGTGTCGGGGGTGAACGCCCCCGGCGTCTCGACGGTGAACAGCGCGGGGTTCGGACCGCCGACGGCGATCTGCTCGATCGGCTGCAACCGGCCGTCCAGGAGCCGCACGGTGACGTCGCACGCCTTGCCGTCGATCAGGTCCAGCGCCATTTCGGCCTGGGCATGCAGGCCGGACGCCGCGAAGGGGTCGTAGACCGTGGTCGTGGTTTTCAGGGCGCCGGGCCTGACCTCGCAGGCCTGGGCGGAGGACCAGAAGCCGAATGCCGCGGCGCTAATGGCCGTAAGAAGAGATATCGATCTTGCCAACATTGACCAATCCGTTTCTGTCGTTGGGGATGGTGATCCGTTTGACGGCGCGGCCTTCGAAGCGCAGCGTGTAGGAGCCGGCGGCCAGGCCGTCGATGACGAAGCGGCCCGCGCTGTTGGTGAAAATGGTCTGGGGTTCGAAACTCTTGTCGGTCTCGCTGGTGACGACCGCGGTGTGTTCGGCAATGGGCGCCCCGTTGTCCAGCAGGTAGCCGAGCGCCATCTTCCAGTGCGACGAACCGATCCGGACGCGGTAGGGCGAAGCCTGCGACGGGAAGACGCGGGGCGACGTGTCGACCAGATTGTAGCCGTCGGGCAGGCCGTCGACGTCGTAGGAATAGGTCCGCTCCGTATAGCTGCTTTCCAGGGGCACGACCGCCGGACCCAGAAGGCCGTTCCGGGCCTGAACGCGGTCGGCCTCATCGCGAACGACGACTTTCGAGCCCGTGAGGCTGGAATGCAGCGGAAGGATCATGAAGCCATGGCTCGACGGGCGGCCGATGGCGAAGCTGCCGTCGGCGAAGGTGACGGCGGTCGAAATGCGCAGGTGGGACTGGCGGCTGTCGCTTCCCGACTGCCGATAGTCGACGTTCTGTTCCGCATGGGCTTCGAAGCGGTTGTTGAGGTAGTTGACTTCGCCGGCGATTTCCTTGCCGTGGCTGTCCTCCTGCACGGCGATGCGGCCGTCGAAGTCGTCGATGTGGTCTTCCCGGAAGCGCGACAGTTCGACCGTGCGCATGTGGTTGTCGTGAGTGTCGTAGCGTGCATCGACCGAACTTCGCTGACCGAGCGGCATACTGATGCCGAAGCTGATATAGCCGCCCAGCCGCCGGTCCGGGGCGCGCTCCATGCCCAGATTGACCGTCGCCGACAGCCTTGACCAGGATCTGGTCGCCGACAGCTCAACGGACTGCTGCCGCGGCAGGTGACGGAATTCCGCCGCGTGCGCACCCAGGGAAAGGGTAAGAACGGGCTGGCGCAGTTCGACGCGGCCATCGACCCGCCAGCGCTCCTCCACTTCCGAGCCCACAAGGACGTACGGCGATGCAAAGTGCCCTGTCCTGGTCTCGGCCGACAGGGTCGTCACGATGCTGCTGCGCCGCGATATGGCGCTTTCCACGCGATAGTCGAGGGCGGCGGCCGATCCGGACCTGCCGTCATAGCGGCTCATGGCGGCCGTAAGCCCTACGATCCCGAAATGGGTTCCCGTGGCGACCTGGGCCGAGACGAGCCAGTTGTGGCCGGCCGCCTGGCCTCCGATGCCGGCGGTCAGGCGGTCGGTAAAGCCCTTTGTCCAGTACCCGGACACCAGGACCGGTCCGCCGTAGCTGCCTTCGGACAGTCCGGGGCGCAGGCCGGCGGAAAAGCCGAAATCGGTAATTCCCCGTTGCAGAAGGTTGACGGAATTGAAAAGCGAAAGCGACGTGACTTCGCGGCGGCCGGCCAGATCCTCGACCAGCAGCTTCACGTTGCTGGCCCCATAGGGGACGCCGAAGTCCGAGAATTCATACCGGCCCGGCGCAAGGTGCAGGCGGCGGCTCTCCAGGCCGTTGACCAGCACGATGATGGTCGAGTCGCGGTCGAGCGTCAGGGCGCTCCGGCCCGACGGGTGGATGTTCTGGAAGGGGCGGATATCGTCGTAGTTCCTGGCGACGCTCAGGCCCAGCAGGGCGCCGGCGCCCTGAAGGCCCGTGATGGGAAGGTTGAATTCGCCGGCGTCGAGGCGAATGGCGCTGTCGAAAAAATCGCGGGTGAGGCGCGTCTGCGACCTTTGCCACTTGGGGCCGCTGCCGAGGTCTGTCCAGGTTCCGCCAAAGCGAAACGTGGTTCCCGGAAAGCCGCCGGCCGTGACGAAGCCGTCGACATTGACGAACATGGGCAGGTCGAGCGTGCGCCCGTCCTGCTTCTCGTACGGCTTGTCGGCCGAGATCGTCACCGCGGATCCGAGCCGCGCCGGCGGCTGCACGGCCTTCAGATCGGGTGCGCCGCGGCCGGCGAGGGTGATGTGGTCGACATTGAGGTCGTCGAGCGCGATATCGACATGAAGTTCCAGCGCGGCCGGGTCGAACGCCACCTTGACGCCGGGAATGGTCAGCGACGCGATCGCGATCTGCGGCGTGTCCCCGGCCGCCTGGCGCAGGCGGGCAAGGTCGCGGGGCGTCAATATGCCGTCGAGCAGGGCCAGAAGCCGGGTGCTGTCGACGACGCCGTTGCCGCGGGCATCCACCTGGACTTCGATGTCGCCGAGTTCCTTGCGGTTTGCGATGACCGGTACGACGAGGGGCGTCAGGGCCGGCGGGGGCGGAGGCGGCGCCAGGCGGCGCACCGAGGTCACGGCGTCTTCCACCACCGGCGACGCATCGCGGGGAGGGGCGCCGGGAGACGCGTCCGTGGCCCGCGCCCAGCCTGCAGCTGCGATCGCCCAGAAGACGATCGCCGATACCGGCGCGAGCGCGGGCCACGGACGGTCCCCGTGCGGTACGGGGCGCGACGTCCGGGTCATGGAGCTACCGACCGACCGGGAGCGTCAGCGAGGCGCCGTCCGCAAGCTTGGGGTCGACGAACAGCCAGCGCGAAGCTCCCGGCGCCAGTTTGGACGTCTCTCCGTATTTGACCTTGTCTCCCGGCAAGGGCTCGGCATGGCCGCCGCGAACCAGCTGCCAGCCCGCGTCGGCCAGGTCCGCGACCCCGTCGCCGCTATTGTTGACCAGGGCGGTGACGTGCCCGTGTCCGTCCGGCTGCAGGTTCTGGGAAATGGACAGGGCCGACTTGGCCTTGGGAGACTGGACGACCGCCGTGGTATTGAAGTTGGTGGTCAGCGCGATCTTCGATGTCTTTCCGGGCTCCAGCTCCCTGGTGACGTAGGTCACGTTGAGCTGCTGGACCTTGACGACATAGATGCGGCCGGTGTCCACGTGGGGTTCGCCGATATAGCGGACCTGGAACGACTGGGATTTTCCCGGCTGGACGGTCGCCTGCACGGGAAAAACCAGGAACTGGTCGTCGGCCGGCGTAAAGGTCCGCTTGCCATTCTCATCGACCTGGACGCTGAAGACCTTGATTTCGAGATCGATCGGATTCGCGTCCGTATTGTCGACCGTCAGCCGCCTGCTGGACTGCTGGCCTGACGGCGCCAGGACATAGGACATGGGCGAAACCTGATAGGCTTTCGCCGGGCCCACGGCCGCAGCGGAAATGAGTATTGCCGCCACGATGCGGCTAAGCGTCTTTGACATGGTAGCTCCAGGTAAAAAAAGCGGCGGCCCCCTGACCGCCGCTCTTGGCCGTCAGCCGACGGTCAGCGTGAAGGTTTCCGAATAGGTGCCGGCGGCCCAGGGCAGGCTGGCCAGCTTCATCGTCATGTGGCCCGGCACGCCCGTGCCGAGTTCCGCGCCGCTGAACAGACCGATGTTGTACGGCGAGGTCGAGCCGTTCACTTGCGGCGTTTGCACCGCGTTGATCGGACCTTGCAGGTCGACGCCCCAGGTGTAGGCAATGGTGTTGGGGCCGTTCACGAGGGCGCCGTTCGTGGCCTTCACCGTCAGGTTCGGGTTGGTTTTGTTGTTGCATTGCACGTTGAGGTCGGCGATGCGTTGCAGGCTCAGCGTGCCCAGGTTCAGGGCCGGATTGGTGATCGTCACGCCGCACACCGCGGGCACGTTGCCGCTGACCGAGACGCTGTCGGCGAAGGCGGCATGGCTAGAAAGGCCCAGGGTGGCAGCGGCGGCAACGGCGAGGATTGCAATCTTACGCATGATAAACTCCTTTTGTTTGATCGTCAGGAAGGAACGGCCGTCCCTTCCGCCGCCTTTTAATCACGATGCCCATGGGGCCACATGGCCAAGGCCGTTAACCAAGTTGCATTAATCAATCCGGGGTACCGGGCGATAAGACCGACCGGCGAGCCGCCTCAAGGACCACGGCGGGGCCGCCAGGCGGATTGATCGGGGTCAAACGCCCGCGGCGGCGATCTGATATGAAGACTCGTGGAGAGTGCATTCATGGAAGATCGGGTTCTTGCCGGCGACGCCCGGGACCATCACGCCGACACGGCGGCCGGGGACGATTGTTTCCCCGACGGAGCGAGCGTCGTGAAGACGTGGCGTCTGCTTTACAAGAGCTTCGAAAACGACCGCTGCAGCCGGTTCCTGATCGACAAGGATTTCAACCTGGTCCTTGCCAATGGCCGCGCCCGCCGCTTGCTCAAAAGCCAGGAAATATTGAGCGGCGGACGCACGCTCCATTTCAGGTTTCCGGCTGCCGAGGCCAGCCTGGAAGCGATCGTCGCGACCGCGCGCGGTCATGGCCATCATTGGCATCACAAGGTCGCGCCTATCCGGGAGGGGCGGTGGGCCAGTCTCTATGCCCGCTGCCTTGACCCGGATTCCGGCCATGTCGAAGTGCTGGTGCGGCCGCTGGAGCCGCCGCAAACCGAATCTTCCATGGCGCCGGTCATGGAAGCCTTCGCCTTGACCGCCATGGAGGCAAGGGTCCTGCTGGGGCTCGTTCTCAGCCTGTCGCCCAAGGTCATCGCGTCGCGGAACAGGATCTCGGTCCATACGGTCCGGGCGCATATCCGCAACATCTACGCCAAGCTCGGAACGCGCGGCAATTCCGCCACACTGTCCCTGGCGCTGCAGTTGTTGTCCTGACGCTTCGCTCTTTGGGAGCAAGGCGGCGGCCGGCAAGGTACGAAAAGATTGGCGCCCTTGCCAGGGGCGAGCGGGTCAAGGTCAATCGCCGCGGGTACAATACCGACGGCGATTGGCCTGGTTGCGCAATGTATCCGAAAAGGGGTGTCCGCCTTATCGGGTTGCCGTCTATGGCAGGGCAATCATGTGCCGCTGGACGCGTCCGTCCGCGCCGGTGGACTGGCAGCCCGTATGGAGAAACCCGCACGCCGACAGCATGGCGGCCGCGCAGGCGTCGTTTTCCGCATGGCAGGCCTGGAGCGGGCGGTTGAACTGCCGGTCGCGCAAGGTTTTCAGGAATGCCAGGGCGGCGGCGGTGCCATATCCGCACCCCCTGTACCCCGGCGATATGAAGACGCGAAGGGCCGGGCAATGCGACTTTAGAACGCCTGCGAATTCGGAAGCGGCAAAGTCGAGTCCGACGTGGCCGACCCGCCGGCTGCCGACGAAAATATCCCAGGAGGGCTGCCTTTCGGGACCGTCGGCAAAACCGTCCGTCGGCAGCATGTGGCGGGGCCTAAGTCTGATTTCGGCTTTCGATGCCGGTGACGCGATAATCGAGGGTGGGGGAGAATAAGCGGCCTGGGGTTGCAGAACTGTGAGCGACATTTGGGTACTCTAAAAAGGGGATGAAATATAATGATGACGGCGCCGATACCGTCAGTCGTAGTCGGCGCGCAGAATATCCCAGCGCAGGATATCCAGGCGATGCGGCGATACCTGGCGGACGACACCTGTCTTTTTGAGCTTGGACAGGACGCGGGAAACCGTTTCGAGGGTAAGGCCGAGATAGTCTCCGATGTCGGTGCGCGTCATCGGCAGCATCAGGACGCCATCTCCCGAAGACTGCTGACGCTCGGCCATTTCGACGAGAAAGGCGCGTACCCGCCCGACGGCATCCTGGCGGCCCAGGGCGAGAAGGTGGTTTTGAGCCTGGTTCAGGAGCTTCAGGGCAATCGCCAGGAATTGCTGCAGATCGTCGCCTGCGCCTGGTCGAAGGACCTGCAGTCCGGTCTTGGTGATGGCGTCGGCGAAGAACTGATGCTCGGCCTCGGTTTCGAGGCCGAAGACGTCGCCGGGCAGATGGAAGGCGTAGATCTGGCGCCGTCCGTCCGACAGGATGCGGTAGATGCGCACGAGGCCATAGGCGACCCGGTACACGGGACCGGTTTCATCGCCGGCGACATATATCTTTTGTCCGGAACGGAATGTCACCAGCGGTTTGCCGGCAATATGGTCCAGACCGCGGCGATCCTGTGCGGCACGGTCGGGAAACGTGATCTGGGAAGAACGCGGGGACATTGGTTGCAACGAGTCGAACATGGCTACCACCCTTTAACTGTTTATTGATTATCTATCGCCCAAGTCCACTGGCAATCATATTCAGGAATATTGCCTAGGTAGTTTTACGTATCGGGTGCGGAAATTCTTTCTTCCGTTTAAGAATCCGCGCGATGTTATAAGTACGCGAGTATTTCGCCGAGCGTTTAGTCGCGAATGCTCAGGTCAGTAGTTTTTTAATTAAACTTATTTTTTAAAATCGGCTGCCCATGGACCCGTTGCGGCCAGGCAAACCTTATACCAACGGTCGTAAAGAATGACCGTTGGCATTCGTTTTTTTCAGCTCAAACGCCGCATCGGCGGCGACGGGCAGTCGCCCTTGCCAACGGCGATCGGGTCAATGTCAATCGCCGCTGGTATTAGTTTTCCGAAACCGCCACCATCAGACGCACCAGTTGCGGCAGATTTCTGATCCGCAGCTTGGACATCAGATTGGCGCGGTGAATCTCGACTGTGCGGGGACTGATATCGAGCCGGTGCGCGATCAGCTTGTTGGACAGGCCATCCACGATCGCGTCGAGAACCTGACGCTCACGCGTTGTCAGGGCCTGCAGCCGCTTTCGGATATCTTCGTGGCTCGGCGCTTCATCATGGGTTTTGGCGGGCGTGCACGCATTTTCCACGGCTTGCAACATCCTCTGGTCCTGAAAGGGCTTTTCCAGAAAGTCCGCCGCGCCCGCCTTCATGGCCTCCACGGCCTTGGAAACCTTTCCCTGTTCGGAAACGACGATCACCGGGGTTGCGTTGTCGCGGGCCTTTACCTCTTTGATCAGATCGAGGCCGCTAACGTCTGGCAGGCACATATCGGTAATAAGGCATGCCGGAATTGCACCGTCCAGTTCACCGAGAAAACTGCGGCCGCTGTCGTGCGTGCGGACGGCGTAGCCGGCGGTTACGAGGAGAAAGGCCAGGGAATTGCGGGCGGCTGCATCAGTGTCGATAATATGAATGACCTGACTCATAGTAACGCGGGCTCACTGTTTGACGAGTTGCAGGCAGGACCGGATTGTGCTTGCTGAGGCGAAATCGCATGGCAAACAAGCACAACGGTCGGTTAAGGCGCGTGTTTTGACGCGCGTCAGAAAGCCGAAGGCGTTTCGCACCGGACGTTTCGTCCGGATAATGGGGAGCTGCGTCTGTTCAGAAGGGCGTGGCGGGCACCGGTAAAACCGTCGCCCTCCCTGCGGAAGCGATCAGAGAAAACGATATCGTACAGTTGCTTTCTGCGCTGCACAAACTTGCCGTAGATATCCAACATGATGCGCCCCGGGGTTTTCAGCTTCCACTCAGCCCCATAGCTCGCTTTAGGCGGGAAATCCATTAACTAAAGTTGATAATCAGGATGTGTTCTTCCAGGCGCAAAGTCCGCGCGCCCACCGCAAACCGGTGCTCCGAAAGGGAGGCTTTTTCGCTTAATATATTGAATAATATAAGATTTTAATAGGTGTTGATCAGGCAAAAATACAGTATACAACTTGTTAATACCGATAACATCAGGATTTGGATCATATGCTTCGAGGTATTTTTTGTACGAAGCGTACGCAATTTGGCACGCGCCCAGCCAATTCCGCCGGGGTTCCATAACGCAAAGAACGTCGAACATGCGCGATCATCGGGGATGTTGGGCATGCATCCGGCTGGCCGCCGGCGGACGCTGACAAGGAACCTGAAGGTATGGAATGTCCGCCTGGACGTCCCACGGCTTTCGCGGCGCGAGCGTCGGCATGCATAGAAATGTTCGGGCGCCGGCCCGGTTCCGCGCTCTCCCGCCAGATGCCGGGCCGGCCCCGTACCGCGCAAAGGGGGGACGGGCCCTTTTGGCGGAACACTGTCAGTCTGTCACGATCTCCGGCCCTTATCTTGATCTGGATCAAACTCCAGCGCATCCGCACGCTCGCCGCCCACGAAGCGTGTCCTGACGCTTCGCTCCTTGAGGACCACGAAGCGTTGTCCTGACGCTTCGCTC
>CAKZJB010000177.1 GCA_936940865.1 uncultured Asticcacaulis sp.
AACCAGAGCCTACGCACAGGTCATTACTTAATGCCGTTGGTATTATACCAACGGCGATTGGTATAGCATCGCGGTTTCGCGGCAACGGAAAAAGGGCGCCCACCGGCCTGCACCAACGGACGCCCCTTGATTTCACTATCAGGCCGTTTTGCCCAGGCTGATTGGACGTTGTCAGTAGCTGCCCTTGCGCAACACGACCGCCGGCACGGTCTGGATCAGGATCGACGCGTAGAGAACCGGCGAAAACTTGCGTGCGAACAGCCGGTCGAGCGCTACGCGCCGGCGATACGACACGTCGTTGCGGCCCTTGACCTGCCACAGGCCGGTAATGCCAGGCAGGCGCGAGGTGTAATGGCGCATAGACTTTCCGTACTTGGCGACCTCGGCCTGAACGATGGGACGCGGTCCCACCAGGCTCATATCGCCCTTCAGCACATTGAATAGTTGCGGCAGTTCGTCGAGGCTGGTCTTGCGCAGGAACAGGCCCAGCCGCGTGATGCGCGGGTCATTCTTAAGCTTGTGGTCCGCCGCCCATTCCGCCCGGGCCGCGGGATCGCTTTCCAGCAATTTCGCCAACAGTTCCGCGGCATTGGTGCGCATACTGCGAAATTTCAGGCATTTGAATTCGCGCATGTCACGGCCGATCCGCGTCTGGGCGAACAGGACCGGGCCGCCGTCCTGCATCCTGACCAGCGCGGCGATCAGCACCAGGGCGGGCAGAAGGAAGACCAGCGCAGCCAGGCTGATGACGATGTCGGCAAACCTGACCACGAGATCGCCGACGCTGCGGCGCGGGGCCGACGAATGTCCGGAAGAACCACGCGCGTACCGGACATCTCCGATGGCGGCCTCATGGCGCATCACGCACTCTCCTTGGCAATGACTAAAAAATTGATCGATTGAATGGTACGCCAACACTTAATTTCGCACTTGCACAGTGATTAAGAGAGCATAAAAATTCGATACTGTTGGTTAAAAAAAACCAGGCGCTGCGATCTTTTGTCCGGCGTTGCCCATCGGCAACACCTTATAAACCAATGATCCCGAATTTTGGAAGTAATAAGAAGACGGTTAATGCACGGACGCGGTACGGACGCCGGACGTGCCCTCCGGGCATGGGCGACTTCGCAATTGCAACAAGGACAGATTCCGAATATCGGGCACCACGGAATCTCCGCATATCGCGGATGGTTCGCATGTGGATTTGCCCCGTCATGGGCGTCTTCATCAAAGCCGCGCGAGCGCCGGGACATTGCGTCCCCAACAGGTTCCGGCCGTGTTATCAAAAATCCATGGCGATTTCGCGCAGGCATATATTCAAACTGGGAGTGGCTGCCCTGGCGCTCGGAGCCGGCGGGGTCGGCTTCTATCCCGCTTCGGACTTCATCCACATGGATACGGGCCGGGTTCGCAGTTGGGGCTGAACCTTTTTGATCGCCGTCAAGGCGCCGTCATACGGCAGGCCGTAAATCCTGCCTTGCCCGGATGCCCCGGGCGGGCCGAACCCCATGAAATTTTGACATAGGTCCGCCTGCCGCCGTGTAGGAACCGCATGTCCGTCCCGCCTACCCTGTCGTCCTGGAGCATGCCGGAAGATATCGAGGCCGATGTCCAGCCGGCATGCGTCATTTTGGACTGGACGACATGTATCTGCGCGCACTGTTTCTTGCCTTTCTCGCCACGGCCTGCACCTTCGCGGCTTCCGCACCGGCCCAGGATCTTCCGGACGGCGACCTGATCGGGACGGCGTCGACCTACACGGTCGCCAGGGGAGACAGCCTCACGGGCATTGCGCGGGCAAACCATGTTGGCTTCGTCGAGCTCCTGGCTGCCAATCCGGCCGTTACCTCCTCAATCATCAAGGCCGGCCAATCGCTCGTCATTCCCGGCCAGCACCTGTTGCCGGCAGCCTCCCGCGACGGCATCGTCGTCAATCTCGCGGCCCTGCGCCTGTTCCGTTTCGACGCCGCCGGGCAGGTCGTAACCTTCCCGATCAGCGTGGGCCGCGAAGGCTGGGACACGCCGACAGGCATGACCAGGATCGCACAGAAGCGCAAGAATCCGACCTGGACCGTACCGGCGTCCATTCGCGCCGAAAATCCGAAATTGCCGGCCGTCGTTCCTGCCGGCCCGAACAACCCGCTGGGCCAATATGCCCTTTCCCTCGGTTGGCCCGGCTATCTGATTCATGGCACCAACAGCCCATCCAGCGTGGGCCGGCCCTCCAGCCACGGCTGTATGCGGATGTATCCCGAAGACATCGAAACGCTGTTCAACGCCGTGGCCGTTGGTGATGGCGTGACGGTGATAGACGCCCCCATCACGCTGGGCCGGAGCGGCGGCAATCTCTATCTTCAGGTGACGCCGACGCGGGAACAGGCGCGGCTGATCGCGGTCTACAAGCCGGCGCCGCCGCTGACGGCCGCGGATGCCCCCGTGGCGAGCCTGCTGGACCGTCTTTCCGCTATGAAGGCCGCCGGCGTCGAGATCGACGACCAGGCCGTCGCGGGCGCTATTGCACGCCACGACGGCATCCCCGTCGTCATCGGCAAGGCGCCGCCCGCGATCAACGGAACCGAGGAGAACCCGCCGCAAAAGTATTAAAATACCTCTTTCTGTTCTGTAAACCATATTTAATAACGGTTTAATAAAGACGAAAATCCGCAGAAAACGGTAGCCTGGTGCGTTTTATTTCGCGATCTTAAGGGAGATTTAGCCTTAAACCTTCATGATTGACCCGGGCAAAATGCCTCCGGTCGACAAAATGTCGTCCGGCATTTCAAAATGAAGGGATAGACGAAATGTCTTCCGTCAATACCAATGTCGGGGCGATGATCGCCCTGCAGAACCTCAACAATACCTCGTCCGAATTGATGTCGACGCAGACCCGGATTTCCACGGGCCTGAAGGTCGCCAGCGCCAAGGACGACGGTGCCGCCTACGCCATCGCCCAAACCCAACGCGCTACCGTTTCGTCGCTTGACGCCGTCAAGGACTCGCTGTCGCGCGGCTCGTCGGTCGTCGACGTCGCCATGTCGGCCGGCTCTTCGGTCTCCGACATGCTGACACAGCTCA
>CAKZJB010000178.1 GCA_936940865.1 uncultured Asticcacaulis sp.
TGGCGCGGCGATCGACCTGAATCCAGACGGCCTGCGGCCTACAGCGGATGCATACTGCTAATCGGCGGGCTAATGAAGAGCTTATAGCTCCGGCCGGTAGTGCTGGCGCAGGCAATGCAACACGTCGTCTTCAAGCTCGTGCGCCCATGTCAGGGACGTTTGATGCTGGTCCTTTTGGCCGTAGACCGCATGATACTGCTCGTAATGGCGGTAAGCTTCCGGCGTGACATCTTGATCGGCCGCGCGGGCCGCCAGAAGGACGGCGGCGCGGCGTTCGGCGCAATAGGCGGCGTCGTGCGCGTCCGGGTCGGTCTCGGCGTTGATGGCGTTCAAGGCGGCGTTCGCCTCGCGGTGATCTTCGATGAGGGTTGCAATAGGCTTTGACGCGCTGGCGTCCAGTATCAGGGCTTCGCCCAAGGCGCGGCTGAGGCGCTTGGAAAGGGGGCGCAGGTTGTCGAGCGTTTCGCAGAATTTGCTAGACTGCGAGGCGTGATCGCTCAAAGCCAGTTCGTCGGCCCTAGAGCCGGTCGCGGCCAAGTAGTCGCAAAGAACTGCGGCAGTTTCCTCGGCCTCGTCGCGGCGGTCGCGTTCCCGGGCGTCCTCGTCTGTCTCATCGTAGCCGGGCACGTCCAGCGCCTCAAGAATGGCCTTGTACGACATGAGGGCTTCGCGGTGTGCGTTCATGGCCGCGATGAGAGCGGGGGAAACGATACCCACGTCGTGGCCTTCGACTTCATAATGGAACTGGCCGTCTTGCCTGTTGAATGTGAGGCCGCTGTTTTTGGATCGATTTTGAACTGAAGAGCCAGAAAATTTGGCGATGTCCCGCTTATGTGCGGTCATCATGTCAAGTTCTTGAGTACCCATAACGGCCGACGCAGCCGCTATGGATTGTGCGGGAGATGGTACTTGAGATGAAGACATAGGTCCTCCTTCACGCGCTTACGGCGCGTGCTGACTTGGCTGTTGACGGAATTGTCGATTTTCGAAAACCAGCAGGCACCGATTTGCAAAGTGCCTGCCAGCTTCTGTGGATAGTTTCAGAAAATGCGGCCGGCGACGTTTAGGAAGCTACCGTCGGCTCACCCGACGCCCATTTGACGCCGGTTTGATCCATGGCGAAGGCTGCAACCTCCCAGGTGTTGTCCATGTCGTCCGCGTTCAGCTCACTATCGCTGTCGAAGCCTTCATCGTCGCACTGAGCGCCTTCGTCCTCAGAGACTTCTTCGCGGTCGTCGTTGGCACCCTGAGCCCACGGCGCGCCGGGCATCCAATGCGGATTGCTGGCGCCAACACTGCCAAGGGAAGGTTCAAAGTCCGGGTCGCCGTCGATCTGGTCGAGAAGGTCGATAAGGCGTTGCGCGGCCTCAGCGATCTTGGCCCGCATCTGGCGGAGCTGTTCGCGCGGGTGAGTTACCACGGCTGGCGACGAATAGACACGTGCTATTGCTTTCATTGCATTGCTCTCAGGCAAAGGGGCAGCGCTCGCGCCTCTTGGCGCGTTGTGGGCTTGCCCGTGATGATGAATTGGAAGGCGACGCCCACTGTTCGGCGAGCGCGGGTGTTCAGTCGCGAATGGTGGTGATGGTGATACGGTGCCCCACATCGAAGGCCTCGCAGCCGATTTCCACTTGAGCGGAAAACTCGGTCGTAGCCGGATCGATTTCGCAGATGATCTTGACGATTTCGCGTGTCAGCTCTGCGATCCGGGGATGGAAAAGATCAACGGGCATGTTGGTCTGGTAGGCGCAAACACCCGGAACGTGGTTCCGGCTCGGAGTTCTGCCGTCCCATGGTTTCAATATTTGTTCCATAGCAGCCTCCCTTATTCCGCGGCCATCAGGTAACCGGCCTCATAGTCGGCGCGGATCGCGTCGCCCTCGGGGTCGCCGTAGGCAAAATCCGGATCGTTCAGGCCAATTGTCGGCGCGTCGATGTGCACCCAGCCGTCAGCCGTTTCTACGCCGTCCTCATAGCGGAACCAGTGGCCCAGGATCGGGCAGAGAAAGGCGTGGTCGGCCTTGTAAGCATCGATTGCCTCGGCCTCGGTCGCGAACTCGCCGGGGTTGTCGGCCATGAATTGCGCGACTTCGCGCGAGCCCGGCTCAATAGCGTCGGCGCGGACGTTGGCGACATATTCGCGCCAGTTGCAGGCCGTTGCGACTGGGGCGGCGGCGGTGATAAGGGAAAGCTTAGCCATGACATAACCTCTCTACAGGTTGTTTGTGGTTAGGGCTGGTGGGGTGTTGGTAGCGCCCCGCTGGCCTGTTCCCTTTTTAGCAAATATTGCATTAGAAATGCAACATATATTTCCCCATTTGGGTAAAATTGCGTTTCCGATGAATCTGTGATAGCTCATTGACTATGGATATCACCGGTCCCCAGTGCCGCGCCGCGCGCGCCCTTTTGAATATGCGACAGGACGACCTAGCTGCGGCTAGTCGGGTTAGTAAGCGGACTATCGCCAACTTTGAACAAGAAGAGCGACAGGCGAATGGAGCGACGCTTGAGGCCTTGCGCCGCGCCCTTGAGGCTGCTGGCGTGGAGTTTATTCCTGAGAATGGCGGCGGCGCTGGCGTCCGCCTGAAAAAGCCTGGGAGTTCAGAATGAGCCGGAAGGAAGTGGACCAAGCTTTAGAAGATCTCGTCCGTGAATTGGTTCCCGAGATATTCGGCCGCCATTATGGAAAGAACGGCTCGTTAGACGCCGATGTGTCGGCAATGATTTCTGACGCCTTTTACGAATGCAACGGCCGAATAATTAAGGGGTTGGGGTACGACCAGAGCCCTTACTACTATTCCCAGCTTCTTGAGTGCGAAGGTATTGGTAAGGTCAAATTTCTGATGACCTCATATGGCGTCGCTTTCGTGAATACCCCGGGAAACGTGCCTATTGCCGTGCCGCTCGCCAGTCTCAGCGCCGACTTAGAGGGCGGTTCGGAGCCGAACGCCAATTTCTGGCCGTTCGGCCCTCCGCAGGGCAGCGCTTAAGCTGTCGGCGCCGCGAGCTTCTTGATGGATTTGGACGCGGGGATATCGGTTTCGCCTAAGACGAACGACGTTGCGTATGTCGGGCCGTATCGAACGCTTCCATCCTCGTGATTGGCTGTCGCAGACAGGACAACTCTGCCGCATGACTGACATTGACAAAGGGTGGCTGACGCCTGTCCCGTCGTAAACATTCCGTATTTGTAGGGTCTGTTCTCGGCCAATGCTGCTACAAGGTCAGCGTATTGTATCCCAGGCGACGCGATCTTGAAGTAAAACTGCTCACAATCCTCCCACTGCTCAAAAGCAAAAGCACGGGTGCCAAGCGCTCTAAAATAGCGGGCGCACTGATCGCAAAATGGCGGGTAATTTGCCGCGTAGAACATTGCGCCGTTTAGGCACATTAACGCGGTGAAGATGGGGGGAGTGAATTCCAGCGCTCGAAACGCAATTCCGTGGTAAGCGCCAACGAGCGCGTGCGATTGTGCCCACATGACAAAAAATGAAACGACGGCCAATAATTGATACTGCCCTTTCGTTTTTTGCCCTGCTTTCAGGTTAAGCCGAATTTGGGTGTATTGGAGCACGATTGACGGGACGACCATCGCGAGAAGCGACACGAAGGCGATAGCAAAAATGAGGACCGACGTTACCGTGTTGACATGTGGGAAGGGCGGCGAAACAAGCGATAAACAATAAATCGCCAGCAGCGGAGCAACGAGACTGGCCGCCCCCACAATGAGTGGATTGATATGCTTTGTCATCGATCGTAGCTCTAACCCTGGTCATAACTCCATACCACGGCGTTCCCCGAAGAGGAACAAAACAAGATTTCAGCGGACCCGCTGATTGTGCGGGACTCGAACCTCCTCGCCGCCTGAACAGATTATCTCTTAAAAGATAACGAGATAAATTCGAAACACGTGGAACAAAAAGGGACCGTTAGACAGTTTTAAAGTGATACCCTAGAAAAACACCAACCTGATGTTTCCTATCGGGATGCAAGAAGTCATTCGCTCTGCAAGGCGACCACCCTACGACCGCTTCCGTCGTGTCACTTCTTTCGGCTGAACCAAAATCGGCTCGTCAAGCGGTAACGTCGGTTGTTGTTTGCCGGCCTTCCCGCCCTTGATAGGCATGGGAGGAAGGGGCGGCTGAGCGCGCAATTCTTCCGGTGTCGGTGATTTCGGTGGCTTTTTGCGCTTCTCGGTACGAGCGGCAAGGGTCGCTGTAACGATATTCAGTTCGGTCAATATGCCTAGGTTTGGGCCGCGAGCTAGATCGGCCGCTGTCACGATCTGGATTTTCGCACGTTCGCCGCCAGGCAACACAATCCGACCGCCCAACGCAGCCTCGGTCCGCATATCTGCGGTGGGATCATTGAGACAAATAAACACGCCCATATCGGCGTCTTCACGCTCAACCACGGCTTTCAAGATCCGGACTGCATCTGGTCCGACATTTTTGCCCCCTTTTACTGACACGATAGCTCGCCCGTACCGTCCTGGCCCTCGGATAAAGGCAATTTCCCCATCTATGCCTTTATCCGGCCCGCGACCACGAGGCTGACCACCTACACGGCCCACTGCCCATTCTTGGAAGACGTACGGGTCACGCTCCGCCAGTTTCCTGGCAGCGAATTCGTCTTTCGGGATGCCTTCAATGGCGTACTTGGTCGCCGGTAGCCATGTCTTAATTCGATCTTCAATAACCTGGATAGCCAAATAAGTGATGTCGATACCAATCCAATTCCGATTCAATCGCTCGGCGGCGTGGATCGCAGTGCCACAGCCGCAAAAGGGATCCAATATAGTGTCGCCCGCATTGCTGGAGGCCGAGATAATACGCTCAAGCAACGCTAGAGGCTTTTGAGTTGGATAGCCCAGCCGCTCTTTTGAGCTCTGATTGATGCGGTCAATGTCTGTCCAGACGTCTCCAACCACGACTTCTCGCTGGCTGGGATCAAATGGCGCCACGGACTTACGCCGAGGAAAGCCATTTTTTGCAGGCCAATGAATCAGGCCGGCTTCTTCCCACATATCCATCGTGCCATGACTATTTGCCCAATGGCGACCGTATTTCGCCGGGTTAAATCCCCTCCAGGGACGACCGCTTTCACCGTCTTTCGTTACGCCCGGCCCGGTCAATTCGTAGGTCTGGTATTTCTTTCCATCTTTTCCAGTGATCAACGTGTGGGGCAGCTTGTTCTCGTCTGCCTTCACTTTTAGGGATCGGAACACAAACGCATCTGACTTGCTGTAATGCAGCAGCGTGTCATGCAACCGAGGCCAGCGGCCTGTGGTCGCCCTTGCGTTCGTCCGCCGCCAGATGATCTCCCCACGAAAGTTTTGCTGTCCGAAAATCGCGTCCAAGACAATCTTTAGATAATGACTGGCCGTAGGATCGCAGTGCAAATAGATGCTGCCCGTCGAGCGTAGAACACGACGCATTTCTAGAAGGCGGACGGTCATCATTGCCAGATAGGCCATGACGTCGCTCTGCCCCAGGAAGCCTTGCAATGCACGCAGGACTTGGAAAATCCGCACGTCCGCGCGACGTACGCCTTCCATAGCGGCCTCGGCACCATCTTCCCACCGCCAAGTGTCCTCGAAGGCCTTGCGCTGAGCGTCGGCGCCGACTGGCGACTTGTAGACGATATTGTAGGTGGCTTTCGAATTGAATGGCGGGTCGAGATAAATCAGATCGACCGAATCGCTCGGGATGCGCTCCCGCATAACGTCGAGATTGTCGCCAAAGAACAGCGTGTTCATTCTCAGCCCCCGGTGCATTTTGCACGAAAGCGTAGAATAACACGGGTTGTGGATAAGTGTGTTAACGCGCTTATGGGGCCTAATCGCCTAGCGAAATGTGCCCCATCTGTGCCCCAACGTCCAAAAATCGATGGGCACAAATAAAAACAGCCCCGCTAAGGGGCTGAATTTATTAAATTTGGCTGGCGCACTCGGAGCGATTCGAACGCCCGACCCTCAGATTCGTAGTCTGATGCTCTATCCAGCTGAGCTACGAGTGCCTGTTGCCAGTATCGCAACCGGGCAGGCCCGGCAGCGAGGCGGGGACCAATAATCGACCTTCCCCGCAATGGCAAGCCGAATACGCGCTTTTTATGCAAAATTTCGCGAAAGCTGTTGATTATCGCAACGGGGACCGCTTGAACTGTGGCCTCCGGCGGCACGCCTCCCCATCTTGCCGTCGAGGAGTATCGCCCATGTCCCGCCTGATCCTGTCCGCGGCCGTCCTGGCCCTGGTAGCCGCGTCGCCGACCGCCGACGCCAAGCCCCGCCACCACGCCCCCGTGCATCCCGTTACCGGTCCGGTCGAGCCGCTGATCGCCGCCGCAGAGCCGTTGGCGGCCAAGGCCGGCATGGATGTGCTCAGGCGCGGCGGCACCGCCGCCGACGCCGCCGTCGCCATCCAGACCGTGCTGGGCCTGATCGAGCCGCAAAGCTCAGGGCTCGGCGGCGGGTCCTTCATGCTCTATTACGACGCGAAGACCGGTCAGGTCACCGATTACGGCGGCCGCGAAACCGCGCCGAAAGGGGCCACGCCCGACATGTTCATGGGACCCGACGGCAAGCCCCTGCCCTTTTTGACCGCCGTCGTGTCGGGCCGCGCCACCGGGGTGCCAGGCGCCATGTTCATGCTGGACCAGGCGCAGAAGGACCACGGCAAACTGGCCTGGGGCACGCTGTTCACGGCGGCGGAGGACCTGGCCGACAAGGGCTTCGCCGTCACGCCGCGCCTCGGCAACTACCTGCAGAATGTCGATTTCGCCGAAAAGCACACCCCCGACTTCATCGCCTATCTCGGCGACGGCCAGGGCGGTTTCCGCAAGGCCGGCGACATCATCAAGAATCCGCAATATGCGAAATCCCTGCGCGCCTTCGCCACGCAGCGCGGCGACGCCTTCCGCAAGGGACCGCTGGCCGAGGCCATTGTCAACAAGACGCACGAAGCGCCCTTGCCCGGCACCATGACGCTGCAGGATCTCGCCGGCTACAAGGTCAGCGTCCGGACCGCCCAGCCCTACGCCACCGCCCAAGACTATGCGACCAAGCCTTTGTGCGTGCCCTACCGTATCTATATCGTCTGTTCGAACAATGTGCCGTCCGGCGGCATCGCCCTGCTGCAGGGCCTGCGCATCGCCGAAAAGCTGCCGCTCGACACATGGGGGCCGCACGATCCGCGCGCCTGGCAAGGCCTGATCGAGGCCGAGCGGCTGATGTATGCCGACCGCGACCAGTATGAAGGCGACACGCCGGAATTCATGGCGCTGGAAAACGGCTATCTCGATGACGGCTACGCCTCGGCGCGCGCCGCCACCATAAAGATCGGCACGGCCAATCCCGCTCCCGGACCCGGCGCGCTGCCGGGCGCCATGGGGCCGGACAAGACGCTGGAGCCTGGCGGCACCACGCATTTCGTCATCCGGGACACCTGGGGCAATGTGCTTAGCATGACGACCACGGTCGAAAGCTTCTTCGGCACCGGCCGCATGGTCGGCGGCTTCTTCCTCAACAACCAGCTGACCGACTTTTCGTTCAGCCCGGCCACGCCCGACGGCCTGCCCATCGCCAACGCGGTCGCCGCCGGCAAGCATCCGCGCTCGTCCATGTCGCCGGTCATCGTCTTCGCCAAGGACGGCAAGACGGTCGTGGCGGCGGTCGGCTCGCCCGGCGGGCTGTCGATCATCGGCTATAACCTCAAGGTGCTGATCGGCGTGCTCGACTGGAAGCTTTCGATGCAGGACGCCATAAACCTGCCCAACGTCATCGCGCGCGGCAATGCCATCCGCGTCGAAAAGGCCCGCATGGAACCCGCCGTCTGGGATGGCCTGACCAAGATGGGTTATACGCTGACCGCCGTCCAGGGCGAGGAATCGGGCCTCAACGGCTTCATTCTTCCGGGAGACGGCACGGTCAACGGCGGCTCTGACCCGCGCCGTGAAGGCGTCTTTGTCCGGGGCGGACAGTGAATTCGATCGTCATCCTGACCGGCGCCGGGATTTCGGCCGAATCGGGCGTGCCGACCTTCCGGGCGTCCGACGGCCTGTGGTGCGGTCATCGTGTCGAGGCGGTCGCCACGCCGGAAGGCTTCCGCGCCAACCCGGCCCTGGTCCAGCAGTTCTATAACGAGCGCCGCCGCCAATTGCGGACCGTGGAACCCAATGCCGCGCACCGCGCGCTGGCGAGACTCGGCGTGGAATGGCCGGGCGACGTGCTGGTGGTGACGCAGAATGTCGACGACCTGCACGACAGGGCGCATGCCGAGGTGCCCGAAACCGAGGGATTCGACCTGATCCATATGCACGGCGAGCTTTTGAAGGCGCGCTGCACGGGAACCGGCCGGGTCTGCGACTGGCACGACGACATCCTGCCCGATACGGTGTCGCCGTTTTCGGACGCCGCGACGCTGAGGCCGCACATCGTCTGGTTCGGCGAAATGCCGCTCGACATGGACCGTATCGAGCGGGCGCTTTCCAAATGCAGCCTGTTCGTGTCGATCGGGACGTCGGGCAATGTCTATCCGGCGGCAGGGTTCGTGTCCGCCGCCCGCCGCGCCGGCGCGCACACGGTCGAGCTCAATCTCGAGCCGTCGCTTGGGCAATCCCTGTTTGCCGAGCGGCACTATGGCCCGGCGACCGAGATCGTGCCGGCGTTTGTGGAAACGACTTTGTCGCAATATTTGCGACAATCTTGACCAAATTTCACCTTGGGCATAACCTCATCCCATGTCTACCGCACGCATCAACGCTCGTCTGTCCGCCCCCCTTGCTCGCTTTGTCGATGAGATGGTGGGCGAAGACGGCTTATATGAAACGCCCAGCGAATATGTTCGCGACCTCATCCGGCGCGACATGGAAAAGCGTGGCGGAACAGAAGAACAGGCCCGGCAATTTGGTGAGGCTGTACTGCAAGGATACCGTGACGCCGCGG
The DNA here is from genome assembly GCA_936940865.1 of uncultured Asticcacaulis sp. Lineage (GTDB taxonomy): Bacteria > Pseudomonadota > Alphaproteobacteria > Caulobacterales > Caulobacteraceae > Asticcacaulis. The sequence goes on from CAKZJB010000178.1 coordinate 8,942, forward strand.
ACGGACGGGTAATCAAATCCAGCGGCAATTTCAGAGCAGATATGGAAGCCCTTCGCCGCCGCGAAGCTGAAGGCTGGAAATGACCGCACCATACGCGCTAACCCGGCGCGCCCTGCTTGATCTTCAGGACATCTACGAATATTCGCTCGAAAACTGGGGCGAAGGTCGCGCGCTCGATTACTTGGATGCGCTGTACCAGGCATTCGAACAGATTGCCGAAAAGCGTTACGCCAGTCCGCTAAGCGACCGTTCCGCCCCATATCTCATGGCGCAAGCCGGAAGCCATCTCGTCATTTGTGATACGGTTCCTGAAGGCTTGGTCGTGTTGACGATTGTCCACCAGATGCGGAACGTGGAAGCGATTATTGGCGCCATTCAGCCCGACCTTTCCATAGCCATCAACGCGGCCCGAAAGTCCCTGAAAGGTTAGCCCTTCCCCTTCAGCGGCAGCCTGACTTCGAACGCCGTGCCTTCGGGGCCCGTATTGGCCAGGCGGACATCGCCGCCGTGCAGTTGCGCCAGTTCGCGCGCGATCGCCAGGCCCAGGCCCGTGCCGCCCGGCGTATTGGACGCGCTGAACGGCTGGAACAGGCGCTCGCGCACCTTCTCCGGAATGCCCGGGCCGTTGTCGCTTACGATCAGGATGACGTCGTCGGCCGTCTTGATGGCCGTGATGGTGACGCGGCCGAGCGTGCGGCGATTGGGCTGCAGCTCGATCGCCTGGCGCGCATTGCGCATCAGGTTGACCAGCAGGCGGTGCAGCTGCTCCGGATCGGCCTCAAGGAAGAAGCCGCGCGGCGCCTTGAGCGAAAAGCGCACGCCCTCACCGGCCGAACCCGGCAGGCACAGACCGGAATCCTCGGCCGCGGCCTCCGCGGCGTCCTTCAGCCTGACGATCTGGATGCTGGGCGGGCGCTCGTCGCTCTTGCCGTAGGTCAGCACGTTGGTGGCCAGCGACAGGGCCCGGTCGAGTGCGCGTTCCAGGCGCGGCAGGGCCTTGGCCACCGTCGGGTCGCCCGACGCGGCGGAAAGGCGATCCGACGCCATCTGCGCCGAGGTCAGCATGTTGCGCAGGTCGTGGTTGATCTTGGACACGGCCTGGCCCAGCGCCGCCAGGCGGGCGCGCGAGCGCAGGGCGTTGCGCACCTCTTCCTGCATCGACACCAGCTCGCGTTCGATCTGCCCGATCTCGTCGGCGCGGCCCGATACATGGTGGGTCGAGGCGCCGTTTTCGGGATTGGCCTTGAAGGCCGAGATGGCGTCGGTCATGCGCCGTATCGGACGCACCACAAGGAAGGACAGTCCGGCGAAGACCAGGATACCGGCGGCCAGCGAGATGCCGAGCGAGGTCCTGACCATGTTGGTGAGGCTGTCTTTCAGGTGGGCGCGCAGGGGCTTTGCCGAGACCACGATCTCGATCATGTCGTCGCGGCGGATACGCGGCTGGGCCTCGACGTGGATCAGTTTGCGCGACGGTTCCAGCAGGGTGCGCCACGGCGCCCACAGATAGGCGATGTCGCGGCCGATATTCTTGTGCGCGCGCCTGAGGTCCGTCACCTCGTCCGGCACGGTCGTGGCATAGTCCCACAGGCGGTAGGTCGGCACGCCGTCATTGATGATGGCCAGGTACTGCACGCCCGCGCTCTTGCGCAGCTGGGCGGACATGACCTGGGTGACGGTCTTGGTCTGGGCGGTATCGAGCGCCTGCGATGCGATTTCGGCGCGCACCACGCGGTCGTTCAGCCAGCTTTCCTGCTCGATCGCCATGCGCGGCACGACGATGATGACCTCGACGATGGCGACGAAGATGGCGGTGGCGATGAACAGCTGGCCCGACAGGCTGAAGACGAAATGGCGGCCCAGTTCCAGGCCTTCCAGCATCAGGCGGAGCCCAACCGAGGAGAATCGCCGGGCGGCCGCGATCAGCTTGCGTCCATAGGCGGCCACCTCCGCCGATCCGGAACGCGCGCGCGGGTGTTCGCGAGCCGGCAGGGGCACGCGGACGGGCGCGCTGTCGTCAGGCTTGCCGGGATCGAACACCTGGGCTCCCTTTGGCTGGTGCGATTACACGTCCTATTATATATAGCAGAAATGCGGCTTAAAAAGTGCAAATGCGATTGACAAGGCGCCGCGCCTTGGCTAATCACGCGCCTCTTTACGATTTTCGCGTCCCCATCGGTCTCGATGGCGGCCGCAGACCAACCTATCGGAGCTCCCCATGGGAACGAAACGTACCTATCAGCCGAGCCGCCTGGTGCGCAAGCGCCGCCACGGCTACCGCGCCCGCATGGCGACCAAGAACGGCCAGAAGGTCGTTGCCCGCCGTCGCGCCAAGGGCCGCAAGCGCCTGACCGCGTAATCGCGTCTCAAGCCAAGGCATTCGAAAAAGAGCCCTTAAGTCGCTTAAGGGCTCTTTTTCTGTATCTGCGGCTTGCACAGGCATTCATCGCCACACATTTTCCCGCCAATGACCGAAGCCCCCCGCTCCAAAATCGGACGCCTCAAGGTCCGCGCCGAGTTCCTGAAAGCCGCGAAAGCGCCCTACCAGGCGCGTGGCGGCGTTGTCGTCCAGGCGCGGGATCGCGGTGACGGCCCGGAGACGGGCCCGGAGCCGGGCCTGGAGTCGGGCCTGGAGTCGGGAACGGAGATGCGCGTGGGATTCACGGCGACGAAGAAAATCGGCGGCGCCGTCAAGCGCAACCGCGCCAAGCGGCGCCTGCGCGAGGCGGCGCGCGCGCTCCTGCCCCTGCATGGCCTGCCCGGCCACGACTATGTCTTCGTGGCGCGCGCCACCACCATCGACCGCGACTGGGCGGGATTGCTTGACGATGTCAAAGCGGCCCTGATAAGGCTGTCGCGCCCCAAAACGACCCCCCCTTCCAATACAGACACGGCTTCACGGGAAAAGACTGTTCGATGAACGATACCGGCAACAACAAGAATATGATCTTTTTCCTGATCTCGTGCATGGTTCTCCTGTTCGGGTATCAGTACTTCATCCTGAAGCCGCAGCAGGAGCAGGCCCGCAAGGCCCAGGCGGCCGCCGCCGCCGCTTCGTCGAGCTCGATGGCGGCGGGCCTTCTGCCCTCGGCCGTGCACCTGACGCGAAACCAGGCGCTGGCGCAGTCGCCGCGCGTGACCATCGATACGCCCTCGGTCAAAGGCTCGATCGCGCTCAAGGGCGCGCTGATCGACGACCTGTACCTGACCAGGTACAAGGAAACGACCAAGCCGAATTCGCCGAACGTCGAGCTGCTTTCACCGGCGGGAACCGACAACGCCTTCTATGTCGACAGCGGCTTTTCGGCGCAAAACCTGCCGAACGCCCCGGGCGTGAATTCCGTGTGGACCCTGGCTTCGGGCAGCGTTCTGTCGGTGGGCAAGCCGGTCGTGCTGACCTATGACAACGGCGCCGGCCTCAAGTTCACGCGCACCCTGTCGATCGACGAGAACTACATGATCACCGAGGCCGACCAGGTCGCCAATGGGGGCACGCAGCCAGTGACGCTGGCGCCCTATGCCCAGGTCGTCCGCTATGGCATCCCGGCCTATGCGACCCACGACGCCTATGTCCACGAAGGTGCCATTGCCACCTTTACGGACAAGCCGGGCCAGTACATCACCAAGCAGTCGCGGTATCGCGACCTGGCCGACGGCAAGAAGACGCTCAGCAGCAGCACCACCGGCGGCTGGTTCGGCATTACCGACAAATACTGGATGACCGCCGTCATTCCCGACCAGAAGCTGGACGCGAAATTCACGGTTCAGAACCGCGGCGACAAGCAGAAGCCGGTCTTCACCACCGGTTACATGGCGTCCAACGCCGTCGTCATACAGCCCGGCCAGACCTGGTCGACGCAATCGCACGTCTTCGCCGGCGCCAAGCCCGACGCCCTGATGCAGGCCTATGCCAAGTCGCTGAAGCTGCCGCGCTTCGAAAACGCGCTCGACTGGGGCAGCCTCGGCTTCATAACCTATCCGTTCTTCCTGCTGCTCAGCTGGCTCTACAAGATGGTCGGCAATTACGGCCTGGCCATCCTGTGCCTCACCGTCATCGTCAAGCTGGCCTTCTATCCGCTGGCGCATCGCTCGTATGAGCAGATGACCAAGATGAAGCACGTCCAGCAACGCCTGCAACCCAAGCTCGACGCCATCAAGAAGCGCTTCCCCGACGACATGCAGAAGCAGCAGGAAGCGACCATGCAGCTGTACCAGGAGGAGAAGGTCAATCCGCTTGCGGGCTGTCTGCCGATCCTGGTGCAGATCCCGGTCTTCTACGGCCTGTACAAGGTGCTGATGGTGACGATCGAGATGCGTCACCAGCCCTTCGTGCTGTGGATCAAGGACCTTTCGGCGCCCGATCCTGCGCATCTATTGAACCTGTTTGGCCTGCTGGACTTCGAGCCGCCCGCCTTCCTCGGTATCGGAGTCCTCGCGCTGCTGCTCGGTGTTTCGATGTGGTTGCAGTTCAAGCTCAACCCGCAGCCGATGGATGATGCGCAGAAGCAGGTCTTCGCGCTGATGCCGTGGATCATGATGTTCATCATGGCACCCTTCGCAGCCGGCCTGCTGATCTACTGGATCACCTCCAACTTCCTGACGATCGCGCAGCAAGCCTGGCTGTACCGGCAATATCCGGTCGACCCGGTGCCTGCCTCTGCCGCGGTCGTGACGGCATCTGCGAAGAAGAAGAAGTGACCCAAGAAGTCCCCTTCGAGGAATTGCTGGAGCCCGCACGCAAGCTGTTCGCGGGCCCCGTCTCCTTCCTCAAGTCGGCACCGGGCCTGCAATATCTGCCCGAACCCGACGCACCCGAAATCGCCTTTGCCGGGCGGTCGAACGTCGGCAAGTCGTCGCTGCTCAACCGGCTGACCAACCGCGTCGGGCTCGCGCGGACGTCGAACACCCCGGGCCGGACGCAGGAACTCAACTTCTTCGATGTCGGCGCGACCGAGGAGGGCGGCGTGCCCACGCTGCGCCTGGTCGACATGCCGGGCTATGGCTTTGCCAAGGCGCCCAAGGACATCGTCCGCAAGTGGCGTTTCCTGGTGAACGACTATCTGCGCGGGCGGGTGGTGCTGCGGCGGGCGTTGGTCCTGATCGACAGCCGCCACGGCATCAAGGATGTCGACCGCGAGATCATGGACATGCTCGACAAGGCGGCGGTGACCTATCACCTCGTCCTCACCAAGGCCGACAAGATCAAGGCGAGCGAACTCGCCGCCGTGACCGAGCAGACGGAAGCCGAGGCGCGCAAGCATGTCGCCGCGCACCCCCGCCTGCTGGTGACGTCGAGCGAGAAGGACTTCGGCATGGCCGAGTTGCGCGCGGCGATCCTCGACGCGATCCGCACCGAAAAGCAGCTCTCGGACGACACCCGTGCGAAGCTGAAGTCGGCCCTGGATTCCTTCTCCAAGACCTTCGCCTGAACGGACAAGCTCAAGGACCGATAACGGATGCCTTCACTTAAGGATCTGAAAAACCGGATCGCCTCCG
>CAKZJB010000179.1 GCA_936940865.1 uncultured Asticcacaulis sp.
TGCGGGAGCACGCCGATAAAGCGGCCAAGTCCGGCGAAGCGAAGCCAAATCCAGCCCCCGCAACCATCTAAACGCAAACGGCCCCGCTAAAACTGCGGGGCTGTTTGCGTTTTGACGTTATAATGAATTCCCGGAACCTTTTTGCGGGACGCGATCGACCGACGCGAGCCGATTGCTTTTGGAAATGGCTTAAACCTGACATACGTGACATACGGGAATATCGTTGCGGCTTGTCGCTGACTTCGTCGAAGCCGAAAAACACCACAAGGTCTTGGGCGCGCCAGACGATGCGTAGTGAACGGGTAGGAGTGTTCGGCGGGGGGCTGGCAGGATGCTGTATGGCCTTGGCTCTGGCCAAGCGAGGCCTTGACGTCGACCTGATCGAACGAAATGACGATCTTATGTTGGGCGCCAGCCTCCACAACGAAGGCAAGTTGCATCTGGGATACGTATACGCGGCGGACCGGCTGGGCCTGACCCATCAACTTATGGCGCGTGGTTCCCTGAACTTCTGCGGCCTGCTTGAGTATCTCACGGGGGCCGATTGCAGGGATATTCGTATGTCGTCGCCGTTCGTGTATGCCGTACCCAAGGATTCGCAACTGGACGCGTCCGCGATCGCAGAGCATTTCAGCCGTGTCGACGACACAATCGCCGCAATCCTGGCCGACGGCGGAGCATTCCTGCCAGGTGCGGCTCCCGCGCCGGCGCGGCGGCTCGAGGTCACCGAAGAGCGGGCCCGCCTGGGGGCGGCCGATATCCAGGCGGCATTTCAGACCGCGGAAGTGTCGCTGGATACCGACCAGGTGGCGGACCTGTTGCGGCAGGCCGTGTATGGCAACGCGCGTATAAAAGTGCGCACTGGCTGCAGGGTGATTTCAGCGTCGCATGCTCACAACGGCGGTGTCGATGTGGTTTGCCTTCGGGCTGGCCAGGCGGAGCGCATCCACTATCGGTATGGCATTAACTGCACCTGGGAAGACCGCTTGCGGCTGGACGCATCCCTGGGCATCCAGCCCCAGCGTCCCTGGCTGATGCGGTACAAGGCGGCCCTGACACTGCAACTGAAACATTCGCTGCCAGCTGACAGGCTGCCGTCGGTCACGCTTATCACTGGCCCCTATGGGGATGTCGTGAACCACGGCGAAAACAAAATTTTCGTCTCCTGGTATCCCCTGTGCAAGCTGGCGGAGACCCGTGGGCTGGACGGGGGGGCATTGCACGATATCGCGCGCGCCAGATGTCCATCCGACCTAGTCGAGGAAAGCTTGGCAGCGATGCAGCGATTTGTGCCGGGGTTGGCGCTGGCGGCCCGCGATATTGAAGCCAGTCGCATTGGTGGCGGAGTCATTTTCGCCTGGGGGCAGACCGATATCGATGACCCTGACAGCGGGCTGCACCAGCGGCATGCGATCGGTGCGAGTTTCCATAAGGATTGGGCCTCGATGGATACGGGAAAATACTGCATGGCGCCGTACTATGCCATGCAACTCGCCGATGCCCTTTTCGAGAAGGGGGAGCGATGGTTTACGTCTCTTGCCTGATTCCACTTTACAGGTCAGCGCGTTTTTTCGACATTATCTGCGGCAATATAGACGAGCACCTCGTGCCCGGCATGGAAATCCTTATTTCGGACCGGCACGGCCTTGACGATACGGCGCCGCGTCTCAGGGAACGGTATGCTGGCAATCCCCAGGTCCACGTCCTGACCACGTTTGACAATGGTGATTGGGTCACCAACATCTGTGCGTTGATTTCGTCTTCGAAAGGCCGGTACTTCCGCATTCTTCCGCATGACGACAGTTCCACCTGTGCATCGACCCTCAGGCTGGCCAAGGCGCTGGACCGTCACAAAGACGCCGTCCTCGCCTATGGCGTCGTGCGCGCCATCGATCTGGAAGGCAGGCGACTGCCGGAGCGCGACCAACTGAATGAGAGCGAGTCGCCGACGGCGACTGACTGGGATCTCGATGATGCCCTTTCGCTGTTCTGGCGGGGGCGTTTCAACGGAGGCTTCAAGGGCCTTGTCAGGGCCGACGTCGTCAGATCCCGCCATTTGTTGATCAAGAAGACGCCTACGCTCGTCGCTTCGGAGCGGGCCTGGCTGTTTGGCCTTGCCCTGGCCGGACGCTTTCACTTCGTCCCGGAAGCCGAACTGATCAAGCGCTATTATGACGGCAGCACCTCCAGCGCATGGGCCTATACGACCGGCGTGTACGCCGACGTGGTCAATGTGATGGCGGAGTACTGCGATGATCTTATCGCCGATCCCGTGGCGCGCGACCATGCCAAGCTCAGCCTTGTAAAGAACGGCAACGCCATGACGGAGGCCGTCGTTGGCAGGGCGCCCTTGGTTTATTACAGCCTGAACGACATTCTGCCGCCGGGTACGCGTCTCGTGCACGGGGGAAATGCCACACCTGACGGCTTTCGTAAGCTGGCAAGGCGGCTCTGCCTTGAATTACGGTTAATATTTGTTAAGGTCATGGCGGGCGCTGGAGTATCCGCCGTGTTCAGGCGATTGGGATAATATGCGCCCTTCGGGGGTTTCGCGTGGGTTCGTTCCTACCAGAGTCGATCGACGTGGCGGCGGGGCTTGTCTTCGTCTACCTGTTCATGAGCATTCTGGCGACCATCGGCCGCGAAGCCTTCGAAGGCTTCGCGCAGGCGCGCGCGCGGCATCTGGAAAACGGCCTGATCGAGCTCCTGTGCGACCATCCCCCCGTCGGCCAGTCCAAGGACAAGGCGAAAAAGACGATTGGCGGCTACGAGATGCTGAAAAGCTTCTATGACCACCCGCTGATCATGTCGCTTTATCGCGGCCGCTACACCATTCCGCCGAAGCGGCCGCCGCTCAAGGGCAGCCGCGGGCTGCCGTCGTACATTCCGTCGGGCCATTTCGCCTATGTCGTGCTCGACATGCTGGCCGAGGCCGGGGGCCAGGAAAGCTCGGGGCAGCTCGATCTCAACACCATCCTGGCCGCGGCTGAAAACCTGGACAATCGCCGCCTCGCGAAGATGATCCAGTTCGCCATCAACAATTCCGGCGGCGACGTCGAGAAGGCGCGCCAGTTCCTGGAAAGCTGGTTCAACGCCACCATGGACCGCGTGGCGGGCTGGTATCGGCGCGAAACCCAGACCATCCTGTTCTGGATCAGCCTGGTTGCCTGCGTGGTTCTGAACGTCAACACCGTCGTCATCGCCGACAGCCTGTATCGCAGCCCCTCGCTGCGCAAGACCCTCGAGGCCCAGGCCGAAGCCTATTACAACGGCAAGCCGTCGGCGATCGACACCCTGACGACGACCCGGCCGGTCGCCCAGGACGCGGCGGCTTCGGCCGATGCCGCATCGAACGAGCCGGCCGTGGCGTCGAGCGCATCGGCGCCCGCGCCGGCAGCAACCACCACGGCCACGGTTCCGTCCTCCGTGACTCCGCCGCCGTCAGAGCTCGACAAGGCGCCGCCAGCGGCAACCCTGGTGACCGGCGGTGATATTCCCGGCCTTCTGTCCAAGACCGATCCGCTGGAAAAGCTGGGTTTGCCGCTGGGCTGGAACGCGCAGACCATAACGGCCATGCACCGTCTGTTCCCGGCCGCGCCCCAGGTCACGCCCGAAGAGGCGGCGCGCATGCAGAAGCTGCAAAGCCTCGACATCAAGGCGACCAATCCCGTCGAATGGCTGAAGATCGCCGGCGAAAACCTGGCGCAACTATGGCAGGACACGCTGAGGGCCTATGAAAACAACGACCAGAACCCAACCAGCAATGCACTGTTCGGCCTTGCCGGCCTGCTGTCGCTGATCGGCGGCTGGGTCATGACGGCTTTTGCCGTTACGCTGGGCGCGCCCTTCTGGTTCGATATCCTGTCGAAGCTGATGGTGGTCCGGTCGACGATGAAGCCGGGCGACAAGGGCTCCAGCGACACGGCCAGCCTGAGCGCCATTGCGGCCGCCCTGGCAGGGCCGCCGGATGGCAATGGCGGCGGGGGCGGGGCGACGAAGACCGCCTTCCTGCCGAACTTCAGCTCGGTCGGCGCCGACACGGCCGCCAGCGGTGACCTGGTGCATACGCTCGATCCCAACAGCCGCCCGCGCGATCCTTGAGGCGGGCAACATGGCGACGATCACTCCCGAACGCCTGACGGCGCTCTCGCCGAAAATCCTGCCGCAACGGGCGCAGGACTATGCTCCGGCGCTCGATGCCGTGCTTGCCATGGCGGATCTCGATACGCCGTTGCGCATCGCGCACTTCATGGCGCAGCTGGCCTATGAAAGCGCCGGCTTCCGGGCCCTGGTCGAGAACCTGAACTACAAGGCCGAAACCCTGCTCAAGGTGTTTCCGAACAGGGTCAAGACGCTGGAGCAGGCGCAAGCCCTTGTAGCGCAAGGCAAGGAAGCGATCGCTAACGCCGTCTATGGCAATCGCGCCGACCTGGGGAACACCAATCCGGGCGATGGCTACAAATATATCGGCCGCGGCTTCCTGATGATCACCGGGCGCGCCAACTATACGCGCTATGCCACGATGATCGGCCAGCCCCTGGTCGACAAGCCGGAACTGCTGGAACAGCCGCTCTTCGCCGCCCAGGCGGCGGCGGCCTTCTGGAAGACGACCAATATCAATGCCAAGGCCGACGCCGACGACATCAACGGTGTCACCAAGCTGGTCAATGGCGGGCTGAACGGGCTGGATGGCCGCAAGGCGCTGCTAAGCGAGGCCAAGAGTCTATGGCCCTCAAGCCTCTTTGCGCCGGAAGTGACGCAGGTCGTAAACCCGACGCCTCCGCCGCTCCCGTCTTCGCCATCCGCGCCGGCAGGCGCCTTCAGCCGCTATTTCACGCTCGAGGAATTGACGGCGTCCGACACGGCCGTGCGGCTGCACATCGACAATACGCCGCCGGCGGATGTGGTGAATGCGCTGCGCGACACGGCGGCCAAGATGGATCAGGTGCGCGACCTGCTGAAGGGGCCGATCCAGGTGCTGAGCGGCTATCGCAGCCCCAAGCTCAACACGGCTATCGGCGGCTCGCCGCATAGTGCGCATATGAACGGCCGCGCTGTCGACTTCGTCTGCCGCGGCTTCGGCACGCCGCTACAGATCTGCCAGAAGATCGTTTCGGCCGGCGTCAAGTTCGACCAGCTGATTCAGGAGGGGACCTGGGTGCACATCTCCTTCGATCCGCAGATGCGCAACCAGGTCCTGACAGCCAGCTTTGGAAACGGGAAGACGACCTATCGGAGCGGGTTGTAGAAGAAGAATCGCCGGCATCTGTCTTCTCGATGCGGAGCATCCGAAGTTTGGGTGCGTGATGGCCGTTGGTATAAGTCCCTTGCGTCTCCCCGTTTTCGAAGAAAATGGGGAGGGGGCGCACGAGCGAGATTGGCGCAAGCCAACGAGCGAGATGTGGTGGTGGGGTTTCTTAAGACGTTGAGCCGTTCCGACTACTTCACCCGGTCAATCCAGGCGTCGAAATTGTCGAGGAAGCCTTTCAGGAACTTAGCCGTGCCTTCGTTGGCGATGGCGCCATCGGCGTCTATCAGTTCCGGTTTGAAGGAAATATAAACTTCCGGATCGCCCATTACGGCCGTGCCGAGGATGACCAGCGAACTGCGCAACTGCGACTGCATGGCTGCGGTGCCTTGGGCGCCGGGCGAGGCGCCGGTGATCGCCACGGCCTTGCCCTTCCAGGCATTCTGGCCGAACGGGCGTGACGCCCAGTCGATGGCGTTCTTGGTGACGGCCGGCAGCGAACGGTTATATTCCGGCGAGACGATCAGGATGCCGTCGGCATTGGCGATGGCTTCCTTCAACGCCACAACCTTGGCCGGCGGCGATTGCCACAGGTCCTCGTTATAGAGCGGCAGGTCCATATCGATGTATTGGAAGGCGAACTGGCCGGCGGCCAGCTTTCCCAGCGCATGGGCATATTTTCCGTTGATCGAGTCCTTGCGAAGGCTGCCGACCAAAACGACGATGGATTTCATGGATTGTGCTCCTTACCTGGCCAGTTCGCGATCGACGGCAGCGACCACGCGTGGATCGTCCGCCGTCACATCGGGCGCAAAACGTTCGACGACGTGGCCGTCACGGCTGACCAGAAACTTCTCAAAATTCCACAGGATCTCGCCGGGCGGCGTCAGGGGAATGCCGGCCTTTATCAGGTTGTCGCGCATCGGACCCGATCCCGTGGCCTCGGGCTTTTCGCGCGTCAGGAGGTCATAGAGGGGGTGCTTGACCGCGCCGGCGACGCTTATCTTCGCGAACATAGGAAATGTCACGTCGTAGGTCAGCGAACAGAAGTCGGCGATCTCGGCCTCGGTGCCCGGCTCCTGGCCCATGAAGTTGTTGGCCGGGAAGCCCAGGACCTCGAACCCTTTCGCGTGTTTTTCGCGGTAAAGCGCTTCGAGGCCTGCATACTGCGGCGTCAGCCCGCACTTCGACGCGACATTGACGATCAGCAGGACCTGGCCGCGATAGTCCGACAAGGTTGCGTGATGGCCGTCGATGCGGCGGAGCGGAATGTCGTACAAACTGTCGGCCATGGTGTTTCCTCTCATAGCTTGTCGAACACGGAGCCCATGCGCGGGCTGAACAACCGCTCATAGGTCCGCATCAGGTGGGCGTCGGTCATGCCGGCGATGTGGTCGCAGATGATGCGCATGTCCTCGCCCGCCGCCTTATAGCGCTGAAATGCGTCAGTTGGGAGATAGGCTTCCGGATCGGTGGCGAAGACTTCGAAGACCGCCACCACCATGGTCTGGCCCTTGAATTCCATCTGCTGGACCTGGGCGCAGCGGATGACCTTGTCCCAGACGAAATCTTTCAAGGCTTTCAGAAATGCACCATGACCGTCGGGCAGGACGGCGCGATAGCGCAACAATGGTTCTGAAAATTCGGAATTTTCCGTGAAGGCGATCGCTGAAATCAGATGGTTGACGATGATGTTGACGATCATCTTGCGGCGCTGTCCCGGGCCGAACAGATTGCCGACCAGGTCGTTATAGGGGTCGTTGCCGACCTTGTCGCCATAGTGCTTCAGGCGGAAATCGCAGAAGGCGGCGCAGACGGATTCCGGTACGGCCTCACGGAAATCGCCTTCGCGGATCAGGCTCAGCGACAAGGCGTCTTCCAGGTCGTGGACGCCATAGGCGATATCGTCGGCGATGTCCATCAGGCTGCAATCGAGCGACTTGTGTAACGGCCGGCCGTGCTTGCCCGCCTTGGGTTCGACCGTCTGAAACCGCTTACGGTCGGCTTCGGATAAGGGCGCCAAAAGCCATTCGACCGCGTCGGCCTCGCTGTCGAGATAGCATTTTGGCGGCTTGGAGCGATGTCGGTCGATCACCTTTAGCGCTGTCGGCCCTGGATCGAGACGTGGCGCGCATTCGGCGTTGGCGGCCGCACTATAGGCCACCGGATATTTCAAAAGGCCCAGAAGCGTGCGCCGTGTCAGGTTCGAGCCGTGGTCGCGCGAAAAATTTTCGAGCCGTGTCAGCAGGCGCAGGGTCTGGCCGTTGCCTTCGAAGCCGCCGTGGTCGCGCATGCAGTAGTTCAGCGCGACTTCGCCGCCATGCCCGAAGGGAGGGTGGCCGAGATCGTGGGCGAAGCCGAGCGCCTGGATCAGCGGCAGGGACGGCAGATGCGCCGCTGCCGGATGGTTCGTGGCGAAGGTCGACAGATGCTTGACCAGACCGCCGGCGATTTGTCCGACCTCGAGCGAGTGCGTCAGGCGCGTGCGATAAAAATCGCCATCGCCGAGATTGAGGATCTGCGTCTTGCCCTGCAGCCGGCGAAACGAGGCGGAATGGATGACGCGCGCATAATCGATATCGAAGGGATCGCGGGCGTCGGGATTGCGCGTGGCGCTGCTTTCGCTGCGGCGCTCGGTCCAGGGGGAGGGGGCGGCTGGAATCATGGCGCCACTATAAAGAAGTTCGAGCGCATCCCAAAAAGTGTGACGCACTTTTTGGATAAAGATGCGCGAAAAAAGCCAGCCGCCGATAAGCCGTCGGCCTCTTGTCAGCCGGCATTATGTTGTTCACTATATGTTCCGTTTTCACGGAGGAACCACATGCGCCATTCCCGCAAGATGTTGCCGATGATAGAGGGCGGTTCGCTGTTCGACCTGGAGCCGATCCCAGGGTTGCTGTACCGCCCGGACTATATAGGCGCCACCGAGGCCGCGTCGCTGGTCACAGAGATCGACAAGCGGCCGTGGTCGCTGGAATTGCAGCGCCGGCGGCAGTGGTACGGCTGGGCCTATGACGACACGCCGCAGGGCGACGACGGCTATCGTTCCGACGCCATGCCGGACTGGCTTTTGCCCCTGGCGCGGCGGCTGCGTGCGGACGGCTATTTTGACGGCGAGCCCGACCGCGCCCTGATCAACGAATACCTGCCTGGGCAGGGGATCGGCGCGCACAAGGACCGCGATATCGAGCGCATCAGGTCGGTGGCGATCGTCAGCCTGGGCTCAGGCATCATGATGGAGTTCGCGCGCCCCGGCCGCGCCGTCCGATGTCAGTATTTGCAGCCGCTCAGCCTGGTCATCATGCGCGGCGAAGCGCGCGAGGCCTGGACGCACGGTATTGTCGGGCGATTGAACGACAAGGTCGGCGGGGTGGTCATGCCGCGCAAACGCAGGCTTTCGCTAACCTTCCGTTTCCTCAATCCGGAGCCTTCGTCTCCAGAGCCAGGGCGTGGAGAGGACCGGCCAGCAGGTCGGCCAGGGCGCGGTTGACCATCTGGTGCTGCTTGACGCGCGGCAGGCCGCGAAACGCTTCGGCCACGATCCGCGCCTTGTAGTGGTCGCCATCACCCGCCAGGTCGTCAATATGAACATCAGCGCCGGGGAAGGCGGCTTCGATCCGCGCCTGCAATTCACTCTGGGCTATGGCCATGTCGCAACTCCTTGTCGGAGTGGCCAATAGTCGCTTTCTCCGCCGTTGTGAAGCCGTGACGGGCATGTCATAGACATGTGGAAAGGGAGGACCGGGTGGACGGGCAGGCCGATATCGTGACAGCGATTCGTGTGACGGTGACGCTGGCGGCGGTCACGACGCTTTGTCTGCTGGTCCTGGCGACGCCCCTGGCCTGGTGGCTGTCGCGCCGGCGCAACCTTTTCAAGGACGCGATCACCGCGCTGGTGGCCTTGCCGGTGGTGCTGCCGCCGACCGTGCTTGGCTTCTATCTCCTGGTGGCCATGGGACCGCAAAGTCCCCTGATGGCGTGGTTGCATCCCTTTGGCATCCGCACGCTCAACTTTACCTTTGCGGGGCTGGTCATCGGCTCGATCGTCTATTCGCTGCCGTTCGCCGTGCAGCCGATCCGCAATGCGTTCGAGACGCTTGGCCCACGTCCGCTTGAGGTTGCCGCGACCCTGGGCGCGGGGCCGATCGATCGCTTTTTCACCGTGGCCCTGCCTTTGGCGCGAAAAGGTTTCCTGACGGCAGCGCTGCTGGTCTTCGCGCACACGGTAGGTGAATTCGGTGTCGTGCTGATGATCGGCGGGGCCATCCCCGGCAAGACCGAGGTCGTGTCCATCCGCATCTGGCAGATGGTCGAACAACTCGACTGGGCTGGCGCGCACCGACTGGCCGGCGGCCTGATGGTCTTTGCCTTTGTCGTCCTGTTATCGCTGCTGGTCATCGACCGGCGGCTGGGGCAGGTGGAAAGGGGCGCCGAATGACGATCGACATCGCGCTGAAAGGCACGGCCGGGCGCTTCGCGATCGATGCCGCCTTCACTGTGCCGTCATCCGGCGTCACCGCTATCTGGGGCGCGTCGGGTTCGGGCAAGACGACGCTTTTACGGGCCATTGCGGGGCTTCAACGTCTGAGCGGCCATGTTCGTATCGGGGGGGCTGTCTGGCAGGATGACAATGCCTTCGTTCCGGTGCACAGACGCCGGGTGGGTTATGTTTTTCAGGAAGCCAGTCTGTTTTCGCACCTGAGCGTGGCGGAAAATATCGACTATGGCCGCCGCCGCGCCGGTGGCGAAATGCCCGACCTGCCGGGGCTGAAGGCGCTTCTGTCGCGCCGCGTGGCGACGCTGTCGGGCGGTGAACGCCAGCGCGTCGCTCTGGCGCGTGCCATCGCTGCGAAGCCTGTTTTGCTGTTGATGGACGAACCGTTGTCCAGCCTTGACGGCGCCGCCAAGGCCGAAATCCTGCCGCTGATCAAGCAGATCGGCGCACACATGCCGATCCTGTACGTGACGCACGATGCGGCCGAGGTCGCGGCGCTGGCCGACCGCGTGCTCCATATGGCCGACGGTCGCGTCACGCCGGGCACGAAAACGGCCTCGCTCGAGGGCCTGAGCGAGGCCGAAATCCGGGCGTTGGCCGAGGCTGCATTAAAAGCCGGCCTCAAACCGTAGCTATTCCTTTTCGATCTTCCAGATCTTGCCGCCGGCGTCGTCGCTGACATAGAGCGCCCCGTCCGGGCCTACCGCGACGCCCACGGGGCGGCCGGACACGCGGCTGTCATCGATGACCAGACCGGTCATGAAATCCTCGTATTCCCCGGTCGGGCGGCCGTCCTTCATCACGACGCGCACCACCTTGGAGCCCGTGCGCCTGGCGCGGTTCCAGGAACCGTGCAGCGCAACGAAGGCATTGCCGTCATAGGCCGCGGGGAAGGGATGGGCAGCGCCGGCGGGCGCGCGATAAAATGTAAAGCCGAGCGGCGCCGAGTGCGAGGCAAATAGCAGGTCGGGTACGCTTGCCTTGCCGTTGAGGTCCGGGCGCTTTCCCTTCTGGCGCGGATCCTCGTGATCTCCGAGATAGTACCAGGGCCAGCCGTAATAGTGGCCGTCCTCGATATGGCTGAAATAGTCGGGCACCAGGTCGTCGCCCAGACCGTCGCGCTCATTGACCGTGCAGAAGGGCGAACCTTCCGGACCAACGCCGAGCGTCACGCAGTTGCGGATGCCGGTCGCTACGACATGGCGGTTCTTGCCCTCCGGATCGAAGCGCAGGACCATGGCGCGGCCGGCTTCGGGTCCCCAGGCTTCACCCAAAGTATGCGCGGCCGCCCAGCCGGACGGCTGGTCGCCCAGGTTTTCACCGACATTGCTGGCCGATCCGACCGACGCATAAAGATATTTGCCGTCGGGCGAGAAGACCAGGTCGCGGCTGGTGTGGCCGCCTCCGGTTGCCAGGTTGGCAATGACGGTCTCCTTGGCCCCGCCGATGAAGGGCGCGCGGATTATCCTGGTCGGACTGGCGATATAGACGAATTGCGGCTTGACCGCCGGATAAAAGGCGATGCCGAAGGGATCGTTGATTTCCGAGACGAAGTTTTCCGGCGTGTTGCTCAGCCTGCCATTGGCGTTGTGGAAGACAATGACGCGGTTCTTGCCGGCCTCGGCGACGAACAGGTCTCCGGTGGGGGCGACGCGAATCTGGCGCGGACGGTTGAGGCCATCGGCGAACACCGACACCTTGAAACCGGCGGGTACTTTCGGCGCGGCCTTGTCGGCATCGACGACACCCGGGCCGTTCGAGGCCGACGGCGTGGCGAAGGGGGGCGGCAGGTCCGCGACAGTCACGCGGTGCTTGACGCCCGGGGCGTCCTGGCGCCAGTCGCCGATGGTCGACGCCTTGTCGGCTGCCGCTTTTTCCGCGGATTTGGACTCGCCGCCGTTCAGGCTCGATAGATAGGCAATCAGGACCTTGCGGTCATGGGCGTCGGGGACGCTCACCGGCATGGCGCTGCCGGGAATGACGGCCTGGGGATCCGCCAGATAGGCGTCGAGCGTCTTCTCATCCCACTTTTCGCCCTTCGCGGCCGCGGTCTTGAAGCCATCGGAATAGGCAAAGCCTGGCGCACCGCCGATTTTCCGCCCGACGACACCGAACAGGGGCGGGCCCTGGAACTGGGTCTTGTTGGGGCTGGCGTCGTGGCACAGGGCGCACTGGTCGCCGAATACCTTCTGGCCATCGGAAACGGCGTCGGCGCAGGCGGTCAGCGGCAGTATGGCCAGGGTGAGGAACGCGAACAGAAGGCGCATTTCGGGCATGGAATTTCCTCTCTACTGCTCCCCGGCGTCCCATTATAGGAGAGCGGTTACCCGTGTCACGCGATTCCGAGAAACGGGCGTGGATCGGGACAGACGCGGCGCCAGTGGTCGCGCTCGCTCTTGCGGAAGACGCCGGGAAAATCGCCGTGGGCGTCGCCGATATCGAGGATCAGTTGGACATGCAGGTGCGGCAGCCAGCCGCCGTTGACGGATTCCGAGCCAAGCCGAGCGATCTCCTGGCCCTTGGCGATGGATTGTCCGGGGCGCAATCCCATCAGGCTGTCGCGGCTGAGATGGCCGTAGAGCGACCACACGGTCAGTTCGTTTGTCAGTTTGTGTTCGAGCAGGATGGTCGGGCCGTAATCCAGCCGCGCGGCATTGTCCTGAAAACTGTGCACCGTCCCAGCCATCGGCGCGAACACGGGCGTTCCGGCCGGCGCGAAGATATCGAAACCGAGATGGATGGTGCGCGCCTCTATGCCCGGAACGCCGGCGCCGAAGGCTTCCGTCTGGTAGATGGCGCGCTCTTCGTCGTAGCCGCCGGCCGCCAGTCGGTCGGTCGGCACGGTGTCCATGCCGCCTTTATCGAGGCGCACCCCTTCGTAGCCGATCTTCAGCCCCGTCATGATGTCGGCGGGTGTCTCGGTGCGGGCCTTAAGCCAGTCGAGATAGAGATCGTAACGGTCCATGCCTCAGGCCTAGCGCAGTTTGGCGAATTTGGCTATTTGCCAGTTCTTTGAACGAGGACCGGCCGATGGCGGACAGGATTTATGACGGAACCGAGCCGGTCCGCGTCAACAAATGGATGGCGCAGAGCGGCATCTGTTCGCGGCGCGAGGCCGATGCGCTGATCGAACAGGGGCTGGTGCGCATCGATGGCGAACGCTTCACCGATGCCGGGCGCAAGATCCAGCCGGGCCAGACCCTGTCGCTCGACCAGGGCGGGACGGCGCAGCTCGATGCGCGCATGACTATCGTCTACCACAAACCGGTTGGGATCGTGTCGGGCCAGCCCGAGCCGGGCGAAACGCCGGCCGTGCGCATGATCCGCCGCGCCAACGTCTTTGGCCCGGCCGACGTCTATCCCGACAACCATTCCAAGCTGGCGCCGGTCGGGCGCCTCGACAAGGATTCGCGTGGGCTTTTGATCCTGTCGGAAGACGGTGTGCTGGCGAAAGCGATCATCGGGCCGGAAAGCGATCTCGAAAAGGAATATCATGTCCGCGTGCGCGGGCCGATTTTCGAGGAAAAGCTGAAATGGTTGCGGCACGGCCTGGAGCTCGACGGCCGCAAGCTCAGGCCCGCCAAGGTGACGCAAACCGGCGAACAGTCGCTGACCTTCGTTCTGAAAGAAGGGCGCAACCGCCAGATTCGCCGCATGTGCGACATGTGCGAATTGCGCGTCGTCGACCTCTATCGCGACCGCATCGGACCGGTCCGCATCGGCGACCTGCCGGAAGGCCAGTGGCGACTGATGACGCCGGAAGAGCGTGCGGCGATTTTGAAGGGGAAGTGATCCCCCACATTGTCAGAACTGACCCAGGATGTTCTGCCATAGGACCTGCGGGATGACGCCTGTATATCCAGACTCTTGAGCGTCGTTGCATTCGATGATCGTCCACCTTCCGTCAGCCCTCTTGGCGAGATCGACGACCAGGAATGGCACTTCGAGCCTTCTAGCCGCTTCCTCGGCCAGAGCGAGACCTTGCTCCATGTCCGGCTCGGAGTAACCCGGCAACTGATACCAGTATGGACCATGGCCGACGTAAACGCCTTTCCACCAGAATGAGCGAAACTCTACGGATGGACGAACCTTTCCCGGCACTGATCCCGCAAGGGGCTTTAGGTCGACCAGTTCGCGGATGACGACGTCTTGCCAATGCAAGATTGGGTCGTCCTTATAAGCTTGCGCGATTGTTTGGTATGCATCGGGTGTTCGCGCGACGCACAGATCGGGATTGTGCTTGCTGGTTTGACGCGTGCCTTTGATGAAGACCGGCCAACCGAAAGCTGCTTCGATTTCGTCGATGCCCGGGAAGCTGGGATACCAAGCGCTTTTCGGTGTCATATCGGCAATCAAAGGATACCAGGCGGAAAGTTCGCTGGCCCTTGTGTGCTGATCGAGCGAATTGATTGGAACGAGGCCGAACTCGGCATAGGCGGAGAAAGTTTGCGCATAGTCGGCCAGCGCGCCCGTCCTCTGCACACACGACGATTGATCCGGCAGATAGGCGGGGTGTCGGCAAGCGAAGAAAAGCTCGAAGTCGAAATCGTAGGCGGCGACATGAGTCTTTTCGATAACGATATTAAGCGCATCAGCCAGTTGAATGAGCTGCATTTGCGTTTTCTTCCTTTAGCTTCGCCCCCCCCCCCCCC
>CAKZJB010000180.1 GCA_936940865.1 uncultured Asticcacaulis sp.
ATCGCCGTTGGTATTAATTGCCGGCCGGATTGTTGGCCGCCAGGAAGGCGACGACCGATTGCATGACCGCCAGCCGTGTGGCTTCGGTATCCGGCGCGTGGCTGTTGCCCTTCAGTTCGACATAGTCCACGGGCTTGCCGAGGGCCTTCATTGCGTCGCGCAGGCTGTGCCCCTGGGACAGGGGGACCAGCCGGTCGCCCTCCTGATGGATAAGCAGGACCGGAACCGAGATATTCGCGGCCGAAACCGGCGCCGCGCCTGCCCCCAGGAACAGTTCCAGGCTCCGCAGGCTGGCCGGGTCGGACTGGAAGGTGCGGGGCCACTTCGGCGACGGCGTCAGGCTGGCGAAGGCGTCGGGATCCGGCATCGAGGCGTTATCCTTTCGCCAGGCCAGATAGCGGGCGGGATCCGTGATGCCATCGATCGCCGCCGCGCAGCGGACCTGGCCGGCTTCGGCGGCCTTTAGCGCGGCGTAGCCGCCATAGCCGATACCCACCATGCATACGCGCTGCGGGTCGGCCGCGCCCTGCGCCACCAGTGCCTTCACGCCGTCAGCGATGTCGGACAGGATCTTGCCGTTCCATTCGCCATGGGCGGCGGCCACGAAGTCGCGCCCGTGCCCGTCCGAACCCCGGTAATTGGGCTGGAGGACCAGATAACCGCGCGAAGCCAGAGCCTGGGCCAGCCAGTCGAAGCCGAGACGGTCCTGCGCTTCCGGGCCGTCGTGCGGCAGCACGACGAGCGGAAGTTTTTTCCCGGCCGGCTTGGGCGGCAGGGTCAGGATGCCATTGATGCTGGTTCCATCACCGGCATTGTAGGTGAACACGTCCTGCACCGCGATCCAGTTGGTGGGAATTTGCGGGAAATCCTCACCGATCGTGGCCGTTTGCCCCCCGATATAGTCGAGCAGGTAGTAGGAGCCCGTGTCTTCGCCGCCGGTGGCGCGGATAAGCGCCTTCTGCTCGTCCTCGGTCACCGACAGGACTTCCACAGTCTGTCCGGGCGCGGCGGCAAGCGCCTTGTCATAGACCTTTTTCAGCTCAGGATCGGCAATCTCATATTTCGGTTCTTCCGCCTCGGAGGCGAAACCTGCCAGACGGCCGGTACGCGGACTGAAGACCGGGCGGACCTGGCTGGCGTCGCCGTGCTCCAGCGGGCCCGACCACTTGCCGTCGGCGTCCAGCGCGTAATAATGAAAATGGCGTTCGGCGTCCCTGGCGTCTGCGCCGTGCGTATCGCTGTCCAGGACCACGATCGACGTGCCGTCGCCGGCCACTCCGATGAGGAACGGCGCGAACGTATTGTCGGCCCGGACGATTTTCCGGCTTATCGCCGGCTTCCATTTCCCGCCTGCCTTCATTTCGACGCGGTAGGTCTCGCTGCGATAGTCATAGACAGTGCGCGCCACCATCGTTCCGTCACGGTCGAACAGCCAGTCGTCGACATAGCGGTTCTCGCGCTCGATGTCGCCGCCGCCGTCATCGATCAGCCGGCCGTCGCCGGTCTCCGGGTCGACCTTCCAGGGATAGGCGCGCTGTGCCGGCTGGCTGCCGACGGCTTGTCCGCGGACTTCGAGGAAGGGGCCGACCAGCCGCGTGGCGCCGCCCGTGTCGACACGGGACGGCACGCCGAGCGGCAGGCTGGGCGCGTCACCGATATGAAAGCCGATCGGCACGCCCTCGCCGGTGAGAACATTGACCGACGTGATGGCATTTTCGCCGCGAATGCCGAAATAGGCGCATTGCGGGGGGCGGTTCGAATCCATCAGCAACTGCATCTGGCTTTGCAGGGCCGCAGCATCGGCGCTGTCCGGCTTGACGCTGTCGGGAATCGGAAGGTCACGCGCGCCGAGGTTTTGACGTCCCAGGTCCGCAGGCGCGTTTTCGCAGGTCCCCCGCATGGCCAGCCGGGTTTCCGAAATCAGGACGTGTGTCTCGTCGGCCCAGCTCATCGTGCTGGCGCTGCCGCCCGTCACCTTGTAGTAGCTGTGGTGACGATCGGAAAAACGGTAGCTGGAAAGAATGCGCATGTCGCCGATCCGCGTCAGAAAGGCGACCTGGGCTCCGCTCGGCGACAGGGCGATCTGCTCTATCCTTGGCACCTTGGCATAGAGTTCGAGAGCGGGCGGCGCGTCCACCGGCTTCGTCCGTTTCAAACCGTGAACGACGACCTCCGCCCCCTCGGGAGCCGTGGCCGCGGCGGCATGGCCCGCCGTCGCAACCAGTGCGACCGATGCCATCAGGATCGTCTTCGAAACGCGCATTAGTATTCTTCCCGCAAAGCATGAACCGGCTGGGAGCCGACCGGGGCTGATCCGCGACGTCGACGTATGATACGACCGATAACGACCCGCCGAAGCTCTGGCGGCGGACAGTCCCCCCAAACGTCAGCACCATAATAATTTATCTATGAAATGTAAACTTATATGCGAAAGGCGCCTCGGTTATCTGCTTTGTTCCGTGGACGCACGGCCCGATGCGGATCGGGACGGCTCGCGCGTTTTCGTAAGTGCAGACAACAACCCGTGAGGATCCTTTGACCATCCCTTCCATCGTACTGGCGGCGCTCGCGGCCGCTTTCGTCGCCGGGGCCGGCCATGCCCAAACGCAGACGCAGGCAAGCCCTCCGTCAGCCGCGGAAACGGAAACCGGAAGCGGGCCCTATCCCGCGGTCTACGAAGAGGATCCCACCCTCCCCGGCCATGTGGTCTACCACCCCAAGGCGTTGGACGCCTCGGGGCCGGCAAAGCTTCCCGTCTATGTATTCGGCAACGGCGGTTGCAGCGCCGACGGTACCGGTTCGCGCAACCACCTTCTGGAAATCGCATCCCATGGCTACCTGGTCGTGGCGCCGGGCATCATCCCCGCCCGCCACCCGGACGCCGCTGCGCCGCCTCCCGGCCCCGGACTGACCATCGCCACAGAGGCTTCGGCGCTGAAAGAGGCGATCGACTGGGCGATACGCGAAAACGGCCGCCCGCAAAGCCCGTATTTCGGCAAGGTCGACACCCAGGCCGTCGCGGTATCCGGCTGGAGTTGCGGGGGATTGCAGGCGATCATGGTGGCACCCGATCCGCGCGTCAAAACCCTGGTCGTCATGAACAGCGGCATCTTCAACGGCGACAGGAATATCATTCCGGGCATGGAGGTGCACAAGGCGATGCTGGCCGACATCCATGTGCCGACGCTCTACGTCATGGGCGGCCCGACGGACATCGCCTATGCCAACGGCGTGGATGATTTTTCCCGGCTGGACACGGTGCCGGCGGCGCTGGTCAACATTCCGGTCGGGCACGGCGGAACCTACATGCAGCCCCACGGCGGCGTCGCCGCGGAGGTGGTTGTCGACTGGCTCGACTGGATGCTGAAGGGGAACAGGGGCGCGGCCAGAGCATTTGCCGGCCCCACCTGCGGATTCTGCCACGATGCCCGCCTGACGCTCGAGACGAAAAATCTCCCCTCCGATTAAGGGTTGGCGCCCGCGGCGAACGGGCGCCCTCCGGACCTCAGGCCTTTTGGAATTCGAACAGCTCGACGCTGATCGGGGCCAGCGACAGGGCGCCTGCGCGAGGATTGAAGGTGCGCGCCTCGATCGTCACCTCCGGCGCGGCGCCGACGCGGTTCTGCGCCTCGAGGTTCTGTCCGGCCAGCCGCCACGAGCGGCCGGTGCGCGAGGATTTGAAGCCCTGAACGTCAAGCTTCAGACTCTGCGGCTGCTCCGTCGCATTGACCACGGCGACGATGAGCGCGTTGCGGTCCTGTGTCAGCGCGGCCGAGACGTCGAGCGGCCAGGTCGGGCTTCCGGTATTGACGCTCGGCTGGTCGCCGCCGATCGGGTATTTCGGAGGCGGCACCGGCGAATTGCCCGTGACGGCGACCGGGATGACGCCGAAGTGCTGGTTATAGAGCTGGAACACCCGGCCCGTGGCGCTGATGACCGCATTCGTACGGTCGAAGCTTAGCCAGCCCGTCGCCATGGTGTAGGCCGCCGCCTCGATGAAGTCGGTATGGCGGTAGAATTCGTGCAGGCCCGAGGCGACGGCAAGGCATCCCTTGAGATCCGGCTGGAAATGATAGGCCCACTCGTCGAAGAAGACCTTGACCTTGCCGCTGTTGAGCTCTGGAAAATGCTTTTTGTAGGCTTCCCAGCAGTCGGCCATGGTCTGGATGCGTTGCGCCATGCCGCGCGACCATTCGGTAAGCGGCTGCTGAATATCGACAAGCTTGCCGGTCTCCAGGTCGTAATGTTTGTTTTCCGGCGGATAGGCGTGGGTCTGCAGGGCGTCGAACCGGCCCATGCAGTTCTGGAACATGCCGTAGGCCCAGTCGCGGTCCGAGCCGATCTCTACCTTGGGCTGGCCGGCTATGAAGATGCCCTGGCCGGTCGTCATTTCGTCGGCAAAGCCGCCCGGCGCCGCGATATAGATCGACGGATCGACCGCGCGCATCGCATCGACGAACAGGTTGTGCTTCACGTAGTACTGGTCGCGGGCGATGTGTCCCATCTGCCAGTGGCCGTACATCTCGTTGCCAACGTCCCAGTACTTGACGTGCCAGGGTTCCGGATGGCCGTTGGCGGCACGTTTCGCGCCCCATTCGGTCGTGGCCGCCCCGTTGACGTACTCGACGATCTGCGCCCCCGAACGCGGTTCGTCGAAACCCGTGCTGATGCACCAGTAGGGTTCCGCCTTGATGAGCTGCGCCATGTGCAGCAGTTCGTCGACCCCGACATCGTTCGGCTGAACGGCGTGCCACACGGGGTCCATGACCGGCGGGCGCCTGTCCGGATCGCCGATCGTGTTCTGCCAGTCGTAGGCCGAGATGAAGTTGCCGCCGGGCATGCGCATCAGGTGACAATCCATCTCGCGCATCAGCGCGATCATGTCCGCCCGGAAGCCGCCGACATTGTCGGCCGGCATCAGAGACACCGCACCCAGGCGGAAGGTGCCGGCGCCCGTGCCGGTAATTTCCAGCCGGCCTTCCTTGGTGTCGGCGCCGCAGGTGAACGTCAGCGGCACGGTCGACCAGGCGCCGGACGCGGGAAGGGCCACGGTCTGGCGCTGGTCGGGCGCGGCGCCCCAGATCAGGGTCGCGGACACCGACACGCCGGCATCGGCGGCGACGACGACACGCCCGACATAGGCCTTGCGCGCCAGCGCCAGGCTCGACTGCCCGATCCCCGGCGCGCCATCGCCCGAGACATGCACCACGGGGCTGTGCGTCCCGACATAGGGCGCCGCCGTATCCATGGTCACCGTCGAATCGGCGCCTGTGGGGTGCCATTTGTTCGACTGATTGCGCATCGGATTGCCGCCGCCCGGCGGTCCGGGAACGGGATCGGAATTGACCGGCCAGAAGAATTTGCGGTCGTCGAGGACTTCGCTCCACAGACTGTGATTGATCAGGTCGCCGATATGCTCGATGAAGCCGCCGTACATAAAGGGGTTGATCGGGGCCCCGGTGCTGGCCGCCGCGATGGTCGCGCCCAGCGTCGCGGCCGTCGCGGCCCTGACCGGCAAGGCGCTGACTGCCCCGAGTGTGGCGGCGCCCAGAAGCGCGGTACGGCGCGACATATTCGGCATTTCGATACTCATCGTGTTCTCCCAGACACCGCCGGTGCATTTGCCCGGCCTGTTCGTTTTTGATTGAAGGATAGCATTATCCCGGGCCGGCGGAATACGCCGGGCGCAGCCCATCTCCCCGCGATGGCAAGGCCGAAGACGGCCATGCCGTATCCTTCCGTTTCGCCGTTGCACCGCGCGCCCCTGTCTCGGCCGGTCCAACCGGCACGAAACCGGAGACAGCGGCGACGTACGGAATAGAAAACGCGGCGGAGCGCAGACTCCTCAGCGCATGGGATGTCCGGGGCAGGGCTTGCCCAGCATTTATTTTTCGAAGGAACTGAATCTCGGGGCGGCCGCCGTCGCGCAGCGCAAATTCCGGAAGACCATCGCCGGCCCGTCACATCGGAAAGCGCTCTAATTTCTTGCTTTTACACGCTTTTTAAACCGAAAAGTGCCTCACACTTTTTCGGAAAGCGCTCTAATGCCGACGGCGATTGGCTTTCACTCGATCGCCGTCGGCAGGCGCGACCGCGCGCCCGAGGCTTTGCACCCAAGCGCGGCGGCCACAGGGAACGATCCCCGTCCGGCGCCGTCACTGTGAAAACACTTCAAAAATAAAGACAATCAAATCCGGCATGGCCATGCCGGAGCATTGCCCGCCCGCGGTGGAGCGGAACAATGCTCAAGGTTTTGCCTTTTCGGCAGAACCGGCAGCCGCCTATTTCTTGCCTGCGGCCACCAACAGCGCGTCCAGGATCGGCTGATCCTTGACGGCCAGGGTGTTGCGGTCGATCAGGCTGCCCGTGTCCCAAAGGAAGGGAACGGCGCCGTTGGCAAGCGATTGCTGTGTCACGTACTGGTTCCAGAACTCTACGGACGCATTGTGCTTGGGCATGTCCAGCGGCTGGGTCTTACGCCACGCGCCGTACTCCCCGACAATGACCGGAATGCCGTTGTCGACGAAATGCGTCTTCATCGCCAGCATCTGCTGGTCGGCATAGTCTTCCTCGCCCCAGGTCGCATTGCGATCCGGCTCGATGGTCGAATGGTTGTTCTTGCCCCAGTAGTAGAACATCTTGCCCCACGACGCATCCGCCGAGATGATGCAGAACTGCGACGGCGTGTAGTAGTGCACCTCGAACATCATACGGTTGGTCACCGTATCGGTGGGCATCCCTGTCCATAGCGAAACGGCGTATTCCGTGCTGGTGCTGGGCGACTGGACGATAAGAGTGCGGTAGGCATTCCGGCCGCCCGTCGACCGCACGGCGTCGACGAATGTCTGGTGATAGCTCATAAGGACGGTCGTGCCTGCCGCGTCGGTTGCGGCGGGCTCATTGGCGCTTGCGAACATCAGGCGCTCATCGAAGTCGCGCAGATGGGTGGCGATCTGTTCCCAGAACGCTTTCTGCTTCGCGTTGACCGCGTTCTTGTCGGCCGCATCGACGTGATTTTCGAGCCAGCCGCCGTCCCAGTGGATATTGAGCACGACATAAAGGTTGGCGTTCATGCAGTACTGCACGACCGTCTTCACGCGGTCGAGCCAGGTGGCGGAAATCTTCGCCGTGGTCTTGTCCGCGTACTGGTCCCAGGCGCAAGGCAGGCGGACGGCATCGAAGCCCAGGGACTTGTAGGCTTTCACCAGGGCCTCGGTAATCATCGGATTGCCCCAGCCGGTTTCGCCGCCGCTGGCCTCCAGCGTATTGCCGATATTGATGCCAAGCTTGATCTTGCCGGCGATTTGCGCCGCCGTGCTGGTCATGCCGGTGGAATCCGCCGCAATCGGGCTGGTGTTATAGCTGGGATAAAGGCCCGAGGCCGAAGAGGAGGAGGACGAAGAAGATGACGAAGAAGAAGAGGACGAGGACGAGGACGAAGACGAAGACGAAGACGAAGACGAAGACGATCCGCCTGAATACGATCCCCCGCCTCCGCCCCCACCACAGGCGGTGCAGGTGGCAGCCATGGCCACTGTCGATAAAAGAATTTGACGCCTTCCGACTTTCATACGCTTCCTCGTTGACTTCTGTTTTTGGTCTTGAGTGGCGGCCGTGCAGAATGACGGCGGCTGCCTCACAAACCTTGCGTCGTTCATTTTAACGGTTCAATTTGTTTTGCCAATAAAATATGATTTCGTTGACAGAAATCCTTTGCTTTTGTTGCTTAAATGTCTCTGAACGGCATCCCGCCAAACGCATTGGCGCGGTCGCTTGGCCGCCACCCCGGAGGACCGGCCGACAGGCATAAAATTCATATGTAAAAATATTTTTCATTGAAAAGTCGGTCACATCGGGTAGCTTGGCCGAAAACCGGAGGAAATACGTGTTCGACCGTCGTCATCTATTGCTAGGGGCCGCTGCCGCCTCACTTTTGCCGTCGCTGTCGCGGGCCCAGACCCTGACCGACGAGCAACGCTCGGCGTCCAAGACAGCCAATGCCGATCCGACACTGGCTCCGGACCTTCTGTTGCCTGCAAAAGAGATGAAGTGGTGGCGCGACGCCAAGTTCGGCGTCTTCGTCCATTGGGGACTGTATGCCATTCCGGCGCGCGGCGAATGGTACATGTTCAACGAGAAGGTTTCGCCGGAAGACTATGCCCGGCTCGCCGCGGAATTCCATCCGCATCACTACGATCCCGATAGCTGGGCGCGGCTGGCGAAAACGGCCGGCGCCCGTTACATGGTGATGACGGCGCGCCACCATGACGGCTTTGCCCTGTGGAACAGTCCGGCCAGCTACGGCCATTACGACGCGGTCCATTCAGCGGCGCATCGCGACCTTATCGCCCCCTACGTCAAGGCGGTTCGGCGCGAAGGCCTCCGCGTCGGCCTCTATTATTCGCCGCTCGACTGGCGCTTCCCGGCCTATTTCCACCCGAAGGAACTGCCGGACAATGCCGCGCTGTTCAAGCGCCAGACCTATGCGCAGGTCGAAGAGCTCATGCGTCATTACGGCCATATCGACATCCTGTGGTGGGACGGCGGCTGGCTGGCGCACAAGGGCACGGACGCCGACGCCGCCTGGTTCTGGGAACCGGACAAGCTGAATCGCATGGTCCGCAAGTATCAGCCGGACATCGTCATCAATCCGCGCTCCGGCTGGCAAGGCGACTTCGACGTCCAGGAAGGCGGCGCTCCCATCACGGGTCCGATTCGGGCGCGCCCATGGGAGAAGACCTTTTCCATAAACCAGGGCGGCTGGGGCTATACGCCCGAAAACAATGTGCTGAATGCCGACCAGGTCGTCCGCCTCCTGGTCGATGCCGTCGTACGCAACGGCAATATGCTGGCCAATATCGGTCCGGACAGGGACGGCATCGTTCCGCCCAGGCAGGCCGAGACCTTGAAAGGCGTAGGGCTCTGGCTGAAACGTCACGGCCGGGCAATCTACGGCACTCGCCCGGGGCCGTTCCAGCCCGTCGATGGCGTCTATGGCGCCACGACCGCCGGCGACAGCGTTTTCGTCCATATCGTCGGCTGGCCGTCCGACGACCTGTCGCTGCCTCCCCTGCCCCGCAAAGTCCTGGGCGCCAGGAACCTGTCGGGCGACGCGGTCAGATGGACGGCCGACGCGAACGGCCACACCCTTTCCGTCCCGCCGGCGTCTCGGGGATCGGCCGTTACGGTGATCGAGCTCAGGCTGGCGCCGGAAGCCGCGTAATACCAACGGCAATTGGCTTTGACTCGATCGCCGTTGGCAAGGGCGCCAATCTTTTCGTACCTTGCCCGCCGCCTTGTCCTCAAAGAGCGAAGCGCAAGGACAACGCTTCGTGGTCCTCAAGGAGCGAAGCGTCAGGACAATGCTTCATGGCCGGCGAGCCAAGCGGCGTTTGAGCTGAAAAAAAGCCTACCAACGGTCATTCTTTATGACCGTTGGTATAAGGCGGCTTGCGTTGAAGCGCTCAGGCGGCTCTGACGGTGGCCAGGAAGCTGTCCATTTCCTGGTGCAGGCGCGCGGCCTGCTGGGCCAGTTCACTGGATGAACTCAGGACCTGCGATGCGGCGGCGCCGGTCTGTTCGGCCGCATGAGCCACGCCGGATATGTTGGCCGTCACTTCGCCCGTGCCCAGTGACGCCTGATTGATGGCGTGAACAATCTCCCGTGTCGCGGCGCCCTGCTGGTCGACGGCAGAGGCGATGGCCGTACTGGCGCCGTTTATCTCCTGGATCGTGCCTGTAATGTTGTGGATGGCGGAGACCGCCTTGGCGGTAACGGCCTGGATCTGTACGATCTTGGCGGAAATATCGGTCGTCGCCTTCGCCGTCTGGCCAGCCAGTTGCTTGACCTCCGACGCCACGACGGCAAATCCCTTCCCGGCTTCACCGGCGCGCGCGGACTCGATGGTGGCGTTCAGGGCCAGCAGGTTGGTCTGACTGGCCAGGTTCGAGATCGTATCGACCACGCTGCCGATACTGGCCGCGACCTCGTCGAGTTCCGCCACCACCTGCGCCGCCGCCGTCGCTTCGGACACGGCAGCCGCCGATATGTCGGTCGAGCTTTCGACCTGGCGGCCGATTTCGGAGACCGATGCGCCCAGTTCCTCGGCGGCGCCGGCCACCGAGGTGACGTTCGTGCCCGCCTCATCCGCCGCCGCGGATACGGCGACGGACTGCGCCGACGTTTCTTCGGCCGTGGCGGTCAACTGCGTCGCAGCCGCCTGAAGCTCGGTAGCCGCCGACGAGACCAGGGTCACGATGCTGCCGACCGACTTTTCGAAGTCGTCCGCCAATTTGAGCGTGGCCGTCCTGCGGTCCCGGGCCGCCTGGGCCTCCTGCTCGCGCTGCTGTTCGGCCAGCCTGGCAATTCGCGTGGCATTGTTACCGAAGGCGCGCGACATGGCGCCGATTTCGTCGCCGCGGTCGGTGCCGGGCACGGCGACGCGGTCTTCGCCGCGCGCCACGGCTTCCATCGCGTCGGTCAGGCTTCGAATGGGCTGCACCAGCTGGCGGCGGGCGAAGATCATGCCGGCGACGAAGCCGAAACCAATGCCGGCCGTGGCGACGACCAGGGTGATAACGATCGCGGCCTTGCCGGCGGCCGTAGCGTCCTCGCTGGTCTTTTGGGACTTGGCGTCAAGATGGTCGACATAGGCCTTGATCGCCTTTTGCAGGGCATCCGCGCGCGTACGGCTGGCCTTGACCTCTTCGTTTATCTTCCTTTGCGCATCGCTAAGCGATACCTGCTGGATGGACTGCTCGGCCGTCGCATAGGTGTTGTCGAGGCCGCCGGCATAGTCTTCGTAGGCCGACCGAATGTCCTGCAGCTGCCGCTTTTCGTCGTCCGTGGCCGCGCCGGCGATGACCTTGGCGAAGCGCTCGCTGAACTGTTGCCGGTTCGTGGTGGCGACCTCCTTGGCGGCCGCGATCGTGGCAGCGGACGGATCGGACGCGACCCGGTATTCCGACCGGTTCATCATGATCAGGTTCTGGTTCATCCGCGCGCCGAGGAGCACCATGTCGTCGACCTGCCCGACATTGTGCAGCCCCGTGTTGAGAGTTGCAATGCGAGTAACCCCGAAAACTGCGACAATGGCCGTCACAAGGCTCATAACCCCGATCAGCAGCAACAGCTTGGCGCCGATCTTCATATTCTGCAATTTCATCGTCTACTCCACTCCCGACGCGTTACTTTCTAAGGGGTCGCGGATCGCGGCGCCGGCAAGCAGATAAGCGCGATACTATGACCGTTCAGCAAAGTTACGGACGCGGAGGTTAAGGATCGTTGAAAAAGGAATATCGATGTTCTCTTAATTTAATCGCCTTTTGTGAGAGTAGACGAAGGCGGCCCCGCCTATTTCCCGAACGACAGGACCTGGCCGAAAAACGGCAGCACATGGTTCTCGAAACGATCCGGGACCGCGTTGCCGTGGTCGCCGTGGTAAATCTCGAAGCTGTTCTCGACGCCGAAATCGGCCATGCGCCTGTGCAGGGTTTCCGCGTCGACACGCAGGCCGTCCTGGTCGCCGACATCGATGGCGATGGCCTTGTAGCGTTTCAGGTTGAAGACATACTGGTCGACCATGGCCAGCGGCGCATTGGCCGCCCAGCGCGCCAGCACCGACGGGTCAGCCGTTCCGTTTTCGACCGGCAGGTCGACATAGAAGGGCGGCTTCTTAGGGTTGGGGGACCAGGCGGCCGCGACGGCGAAGGTCGCCCTGCCGAGAAAGTCGAGCTTTGCCGCCGCCTCCGGCGTCTTCACCTGCGCCAGCGCTTCCAGGGTGGCGGCCGGCGGCGCGTCACGCGCCGACAGGCAACACGGGCTCATGATGTAGAGGGCGCCGTAGACATCCGGATATTTCATGCCAAGGCGCGCCGTGCCGTAGCCGCCCATGGAATGCCCGGCCAGGCCGCGGCTCTTGCGGTCGGCCAGGGTGCGGTAGTGAGCGTCGATATAGGCGACGAGGTCGTGGGTGATGAAGCCTTCCCAGTCGCCGGTCGTCACCGAGCTGGAATACATCGCGCCGCCATGCAGGGTGTCGGTATCGGGCAGGACGACGATCATGCCGGGAACGCCCTTGGCGTAGGCGCCTTCGATGGTTCGCGGCGCCTGCAGCAGGCCCTCGAAGCCCTGGACGGTCAGATTGTAGCCGTGCAGCACATAGACGACGGGATAACGTTTCTTCGGATGCGCGGCATAGTCGGACGGCAGGTAGACGATCACGTCACGGTCGGCAGCCTCGCCTTCGAGATTGCCTTCCAGCGCCTGGCTGTGCACCTTGATGTGCTCGGGCGCCGCGGGCTGGACCGCCAGCGCGGGGGCTGCGACAAGGCTGCACAGAAAGGCAGTCAGAGCCAGGATTTTCATGGGCGTTTCCTAAGGTTTGCGGCACATGGCGCTGACCGGGTTCGGCCCCTGCGCCGTGATGATGCCCAGACGGTAAGGCAGTTTGATATAGTCGTCGACCTTCCCGTCCGGATCGAGCCCCTGGTAGAGATAACGCAGGGGCTGGCAGGGATCGATCGTCAGGGTCTGGTCGAAACCGGCGCGCAGCATTTCACCGTGCGACACGCCCTCCGACCACGCCTTTCCGTCGAAGCGGACATTGTTCGACCCGGCGAAAACGTTCTTGCCTCCGCCCAGCGGTGTCCACTTGCCGTCCAGGCGGTCGCTTTTCCAGACCCGGAAATAGCGTCCCTTGGGCCCCACGGCTTCGACAAGCGTGATGTAACCGTCCGTGCCCGCCACCTTGTAGGTATTGCCGGCCTCGAACAGGTCGTCCCGCGCCTCGGCCATGACGGCCGTCGTATTGTGGAAGCCGGCCGGGAACTGGCCGATATCCGTTTCCGCCCGGAAGAAGGTTCCGCCGTCATTGGTGAAGAAGAGATAGCAGGTCCTGTCGTCGCAGATGACCCAGAAGTCGAGCCAGGCGGGATTGCCGGCGGGCGTTTTCACCACGTCCGGGACGACGCCGAAAAACGGCTTCGGCGCGCTCCACGACAGGGGATCATCGATGTTCGAACTGGTCGAGTACATCGGGTCTCCGCCCTGATAGACGAGGTACCAGAGCTTCTGCGGCACAAAGTAGAAGACCTGCGGCGCCGCGCGGTACCCCGGCCCCATCGGCGATTTGTCGAGCGGGACGATCGGGGCCGACGGGGCCTCGGACCAGTCGCGGAAGCTGGTATAGGCCAGTCCCCATCCGTTCTCGCCCGCCGTCGTCATGAAGACATGGTAGCGGCCGTCGGAATAGACGACCGACGGATCCTTGACCCCGTAATATTTAACCGCCCCGCCCTGCGGCGGGGCTATCAGCGGGGGGCTGGATTTCCACTGGAAGTCCGCCGGTTTCGCCCCACACGGCGCGGCGGCTATCGCGGCCAGCAGGGACAGGAACGCGTATTTCGAAAGACGTTTTTTCATAAGAGGTCCGGCAATCGCAGTAGTCAGTGAATGTCGACGGCGAAAGGCGACGCCGGAAGGTCGGCGTCGTCGAACAGGTTGAGAAGCGGCGCATCGGCCCAGCCGAACCGCACCGACTTCGCATCCGCTCCGCCCTCGCCCGGCAGGACGAGCGACGTGCCGTCGACACGGCCGCTGGCGAAGTGACAGGCGCTTGCACACACCTCCAGGCCCAGCACATCCTTGCCGCCGTATGCCTTGAGACTGCCGTTGACTCCGGAGAAGTCGATCACCAGGTCGCCGCCGCGGCGATAGGCGCGTTCGGGCCGGGGCCCCAGCTTCAGCGGCTCGCCGTAGGCAACCTTGCGCGCGGCCAGCGCCAGTCTCAAGCCCACCTGGCGTTTCTCCGTCGGGTGGATGTCGAAGCGGTCGCCGACATCCTCGCTGACCGCCATGCCGACATGGCTGTCGTCATGCTCCAGCCGGCGCTGGACGTCGCGGATTTCCGCCCAGCCGGATGCCTGGGGCGCGGCATGCGGCGCGCCGAAGGCGCTGAGCTGCACCACAAGGAAGGGCAGATCGGGCGCGCGGAACTGCATGCGCCAATCCTTCAGCAGGGCCGGCATCAGCCGCGCGTACAGGGCCGAGTCTCCCGTATTGGCCTCGCCCTGGTACCAGGCCACGCCTTTCAGCGTGTACGGCGCCAGCGGGGCGACCATGCCGTTATAGAGGACCGCCGGGCCGGCAGCCTCCGCCCACGGCGAAACCGGCGTGCCCCCGGTCGCGCTGACGTCGGCGCCGATATGGTAGCGCCATT
>CAKZJB010000181.1 GCA_936940865.1 uncultured Asticcacaulis sp.
CAGCCCTGCGCAAGGCGACCTCCGTCACTGCGCACCAATGTGCCGACCACATGGGATAGGTAATCAGCATCGGCAGGAATACGACAATCCCCTTGACCCCCGGATTCTGGATTTGCCCGAGAGCGACAACCAATAAAGCGCCGATGATCGAAACGCTCAGATAATAGATCGCGGTGATGGCCAGCAGCGGCCAGAAGGCAGCGCCCATCGTGGCGAAACAAGATCCCAATACACTGCCTATTGTGAATTTCACATCTTCCCCCTCGGCCGAACGCCGCCAACCGCTCCAAAGCCACATCTAACAGACAGATGTAGATTCGGCGAGCCTCACCCGAGCGCCGGATCGTGCTTGTCCTTTCGCCGCTTGCCCAGCAGCATCTTGCCTTCCAGCCACGCCCTGAGCGCCCCGTAATAGGCCCTGAGGAAGGTCTCGTCCGACGGCACGTCGTCGGGGTTCCGCGGCTCTTGCCAGTTGATGCGCGCCTTGATCTTGTCCGCCACGGCCTTCATCACCTGCGGCTTGCGGTCGCGCAGGACCTGTTCCAGGACGCCGAGCTCCATCTCGCCATAGGCCAATTGTTCGGGCGAGAAGCTGAGGCCGAAGCGGCTGTCCCCTTCCAGGTCGGCCAGGTCGTATGACAGCTTCGCCTTCGGCATATGCACCACGCGGGTGCCGGCCAGGAAGTCGCCCAGCCGCGCATGTTGACGGTTGAACAGGGGCAAGAGGACCAGCGCGATTGCCCACAACAGGCCAAGCCAGCCCATCAGGTTGCCGGCTGCGAGCGCCATGCTCATAATGCCCAGCGGCAGGTAGAGCTCGACCTCGCGCAGGGCATTGCGTGTAAAGACCGCCGCCGGCGTCAGCGTGCCGCCGTCGTGGGAAATGACCCTGAGCTTCATCAGGCGCTTGCCCGGCGTCGCCGCGTGCCGCCCCATCTCGAACACCATGAAATAGCCCGAGCGGATGAAGAACATGAAGGCGAAGAAGGCGATTTCGAGGATGGCGCCGGCCGTCTTGTTGGCATGGTCGCCGAAGAGGTCCTTGTGCGGCAGGCTCAGCACGACAATGAGAACGATGATCGGGGCAATGATCATGATCAGGATGTCGATGACCAGCGCGCCCAGGCGCTCGCCGAAACTGGCGTTTATGAAGGGCAGGACGACGCCTTCCGGCGTCACGATCTCCATGGTGGTGCGGCCGTATTCGCCATAAGGCGCGTCGCCCATCAGGTCGCGCCGCGCGCCCGCGGCCCTGGCGGCCTTAGCCATTGGCCACCTCCGCCTTGCGGCCGACAAGGGTGAAGTAGGTCCACCACAGGGCCAGCATGACGACGCCGATGGCGATGCGCGCCCCCGTCAGCGTGATGGTCTGCCGGCCTATGCCTTCCAGGCAGCCGGCCACCGTCAGCATCAGCGCCACACCGATCATCACGGTGCCCGTCAGCTTGCCGGCTTCGGACAGGGCGCGCTTACGCGACCGGTCCCCCGGGAACATCAGCCTGCGCCCGATATGGAAGCCGCAGGCGCCGGCGATGATGATGGCGGACATTTCGGTCGTGCCGTGGATGGTCAGCCAGGCGGCGAAGTCGAGACCCAGCCCCTTGGAGGCGAACAGCCACAGCATGGCCCCCATGGTAATGCCGTTCTGCACCAGCACCAGCAGGGTCGGCAGGCCGAAGATGGCGCCCACCGCAAAGGCCATGATCGAGACCTGGGTGTTGTGCGTCATCAGGAAGACGGCAAAGGGCGAAAGGGCCTGGTTCTTGTCGGCGCCGCCCAGCGTATCCCTGAGGTCCTTGACCGAGGCCCCCAGGTCGCGCCCCTGGCTTTCCATGGGCGAGATGAAGACATTGTACCAGCTGGAATCGTGGGCGCACAAAAGCCACCCTACCGCCACGCCTAGCGCGGTAACCGCGAAGGCCAGCCATAACTCGGCCGCCAGCTTGCGGATCGACTGCGGCCAGGCCTTGAGGAAAAAGGCGGACAAAACATCCTTGAAGCGGGTGTGCGGCCCGTAGATGTAGACGTAGGCCCGTGCGCACAGGGCCTGGAGATAGGTGATCATGTTGCGGTCGAGCGAGATCGACTGCGCCATGGACAGGGACGACATGGCCGAACGATAAAGCACCGGCAGGTTCAGGATCTCGTCGATCGATGCATTGCCGAGCCCGCTCCTTTCGGCCTTGTCGAGCGCGGCATTGAGCGCCTTCCAGTCGCCCTGGCGCGCCTCGCGGAACTTCTGGCTCTTGAGCTGAAGGACGGGCTTCTTCGGTTCGATTTCGGGTTCAGCCATGGGCAAGGCTCGCTTTCACCTCGTAGCTCCGAACGGGCCACGAAATCGCATTTGGCCCTCCCCGTTTACAGCCATCGTATTCACACTTCCGTCCTATATATGAGGAAACTGCGGATTGAGCGCGATTGGCAGTCCAAAGCAAGAAACCCCACCACCACATCTCGCTCGTTGGCTTACGCCAATCTCGCTCGTGCGGTCCCCCTCCCCAT
>CAKZJB010000182.1 GCA_936940865.1 uncultured Asticcacaulis sp.
CTCGTCGCCTGAAGGCTCCTCGTGCGGTCCCCCTCCCCATTTTTCTTCGAAAAACGGGGAGGTGCAACAGACTGAAGCGTCTTGCACCTCCCCGTCGCCCGAAGCTTCAGCGCAGGGCGATGGGGAGGGGAGCCGCACAAGCGAGATTGGCGCAAGCCAACCCGGAGACCGCGCCCCATCCCGCCGTTGCGAACAGGGTTATCATAGGTTAATGTCGCGCCCGGGACAGGGGGCGCAGAATGACGCACAGCCGGAATAACTGGAAACAGGCGGCGCTGATCGGCGCTCTAGCGGGGGCATTCGTCACCGCGCAAATGGTCCACGCCCAGAGCCAGACGGCCACGGCCGCCGGCACCACGGCCCGTCCGGTCGCTGCCAGACCCGCCCCTATCCTCCTGCGCCGCGCCCTGCCGCCCGCGCCGGTGCAATGGCAGGCCGCGCTTCAGACCCAGGCGCGCAATATCCAGAGCCGCCGCCCCGACAGCCTGGCGCTGAAACTGCCCAAGGCTCAGCTGGACCAGATCCGCCTGCCCGTCGTCCTGCCGCGCGCGGGCCTGCTCGACACGGCCAAGGCCAAATTGCTCAGTTTCGGCGACGCCTATGCGCTCAACATGCCGCAGCCCAAGGGCAAGCAGCTGACCATGTACGGCAACCGGACCTTCGTCCAGGCCGACAAGGGCGCCATCTCGTCGCGCCCGGTGATCAAGCTGGCCGGCGTGCCCGAGGATATCCGCATGTCCCAGACCGAGGACGGCTGGACGGCGACCTTTACGCGCTATGGCGTCGTCTACACCCTCGACCTGTCGTGCGACGACACGGCCAGCCCCGACTGCGCCTCGGACTCGTACCTGCGCAAGGCCATAGCCGAATTCACCGATGTCTCCGTCGGCGCCCAGGCGCAAAACGAGGCCCAAAATCCTAAGGCCACCCCGCCGAAAACGCAGGTTTCGCCCAATTGGCTGGACCAGGCGGCGAAGATCTTCTCGCCGAAGACGGGAGGCTAAGCGATGCGCAAACTGGCCCTTGTCCCCCTCTTCGCCCTTGCGCTCGCCGGCTGCGACCAGCTGATGCCGCCGGGCAATGACAGCAGCAGCGCCGCGCCCGCGTCCGAGGCCGCATCGGAGGCCGCTTCCGAGAGCGCCGTTTCGGACAGCATGAGCGCCGAAGCGTCTGCCTCGGCGGAAAACTCATCATCGGAGTCCTCGTCGGTCGCCGCCGTCGACTTCCCGCACGATCCGGCGACGCAACTCGTCTCGGGCTCGGGGCAGGGCTATACCGACACCTCCAACTGGGCGCCCGGCATCTGCTTCCCGATCGCGGCCGCCACCGCCTACGCCAACAGCCAGGTCTACAGCCCCGGCGGCGATCACTACCCGTCCTATGGCCACGCCTCTGGCAGCCAGTGCGACAGCAAGAACTATTCGTATCCGTGGCACGACAATTTCTGCGAAGCGCGGTCGTGGTCCAACGTCATGTGCAAGTCGGGCCAGGGCCATCAGGGCCAGGACATCCGCCCTCAGACCTGCAAGGCCAAGACATATTGGGCGATTGCGGTCGAGGACGGCACCATTACCCAGGTCGGCTCCTACACTGTGGCGCTGACAGGCACGGATACGCCGCACCGCATCTTCCGCTATCTCCACCTCGATTCCGGCACGCTGAAGGTCAAGGTCGGCGACCACGTGGTGCGCGGCCAGAAGATCGGGCTGGTGTCGGACAATTTCGGCACGTCGAACGGCGTGCCGCAGCACACGACGATCCATCTGCATTTTGAAGTCCGCGTCGCCCAGTCGGAAACCCTGCCCGACGGCACGGTGCTGGCGGCATCAAGCTTCGTGCCGCCCTATACGGCTCTGGTCGACGCCTACACGCGCCGCCTCAACGGCAGCGATTGCCAGGTCGTGGAGTAAGGAAGATACCCCTCCACCGCTTCCTTGCGCTTGCCGAAGCTATACTTCGGCTACGCTCACCCTCGCCCACGCTTCGCGTAGGGAGGAGAAATCGAGCTTGGACTCTCCTCCCCATCGGTAGATGGGGAGGGGGACCGCGAAGCGGTGGAGGGGGATTCTTCAGCCGACAAGGTCTACAAAAGGCGGACTGGTCAAAGCAGGAGCAACTTACCTATAGTGCTAAAACCGGGGTGATTTGTGGGGGATACGCGTGACTGACAACGATGGGACCGCGCAAGACGTTCCGTTACAATCTCCCGTGTCATGGCGCGAACTGTGCGAAAGCGTAAATCCCGACTGCCGGTTTGAGGACGGCGCAACCGAGGCGTCGATCACGGCATTGGAAACGGAATTCGGCGTCAACCTGCCCCGGGACCTGCGGTCGCTGCTGCTCGAAAGCGACGGCATAGGGGATGCCTACGGCAGCGGCGTCTGCCCGGTCAACCGGATACGGAAGATCAACCAGGAAATGCGCGGCACGGAGGACTTCGCCGATCTGTATGAGCCTTTCGACGCCATGCTGTTCTTCGGCGAATTGGGCAATGGCGACATGGTCTTCTTTCCGGTTCAGCCGGATGGCCAGATCGAAAGCGACGCCGTCCATATCTGGGATCACGAGACAGATGAACGTCTCCCCTATGCCGATAGTCTTCGCGCCTTCGTGGAGAGGTGGTACGCCTTGGAAGTGGAAGACCTGGAAGACTGGGAATACGACGAAGAGGCGGAGACCGAAGCAAGCCCGGCCTCTGCCCGGGACTTCGATGCTCAACCCACCCGACCGTCCGGTGGCTTCCGACAATGGCTTTCCGGCATATTGGCCAAGGTCACCGGCAAGCAGTAACCCCGCCTTAACACCGCCATTGCATTGGCCGGAGAGGGCCAGCAGGTGTGGACCTCTTGCCTTACCGGCGGGGTGGCTTACGCCGCCGCCGCCAGTTGACCAAGGTCGTTGCCTGCAGCCGCAATCGCCGCGTCGCGCGCGTCCGGCCCGAAGGCCAGCTTTTCGGCACGGACGAAGGTGACGTCGGTAATGCCGACAAAACCCAGCATGGTGCGGATATGCGGTTCCTGGCTGTCCATGACGGCAGCCGGGCCTTCAGAATAGAGGCCGCCGCGCGACTCGATGACGATTGCCTTCTTGCCGGTGAGCAAGCCCACCGGACCGGTTTCGGTGTAGCGGAAGGTCCGCCCGGCGCGCAGCACGTAGTCGAACCAGGTCTTGAGCAGCGCCGTGACGCCGAAATTGTACATGGGCGCGCCGATGACGACGATGTCGGCCGCTTCGAGTTCGGACACCAGCGTTTCCGAGGTCTGGGCCAACGCCACCTCATCGGCGCTTTCGGCCGCCGTGCCGGCAAAGCCGGCCAGGTTCAGCGCCGACAAGGGCGGCAGCGGATGGCGGCCGAGA
The DNA here is from genome assembly GCA_936940865.1 of uncultured Asticcacaulis sp. GTDB lineage: Bacteria > Pseudomonadota > Alphaproteobacteria > Caulobacterales > Caulobacteraceae > Asticcacaulis. The sequence goes on from CAKZJB010000182.1 coordinate 3,358, forward strand.
TCGTGCTCGGTAAAGGTCGCGTCGAGGTGACCGGCCGCATAGGAATTGCGGAACTGGTCGATCAGCTGGTTCGATACCGAGCCTTGACCGGCGGCCGACGACTTGATGATCAGGACTTTGGACATAACTCTCTCCTTTGCCCGTTTGCGGCGGGCATTCTGGCAGAACAAAAAGACTTGCAATTAAAAACTAATCGAACAAGCCGCGCTGGTAGTCGCGGATGGCTTCGTGGATCTCGGCGACGGTGTTCATGACGAACGGGCCGTGCCGCACGACGGGCTCCTTCAAGGGATAGCCCGACACCACCAGCACCCGCGCCTCTTCGCCGGGCGCTGTAAGCGTCAAGGCCCCCTCACCCGCCAGCACGGCGGCCTGGGCACGCTCGACACGGGTTCCGGCGATGTCGACGGCGCCGTCATAGACGTAGGCGAAGCCGGCATGGCCGTCGGGGATGTCGAGCGTGACCTCGCCCTTCGTTAAAACGACATCGGCGACGTAAGGCTTCGTGGTCGGCGAGGCGATCGGGCCGGTGACGCCAGACTGCCGGCCGGCGATCAGCTTGATCGTATGGCCGTCACCGGCAATCACCGGGATGGTGGCGGCGGGGATGTCCTTATAGACCGGATCGAGCATCTTTTCCTTCGCCGGCAGGTTCAGCCACAGCTGGAAGCCCTGCATCAGGCCGTCCTGCTGCTCGGGCATTTCCGAATGCTGCAGGCCGCGCGCCGTCGTCATCCACTGCACGTCGCCGGGGCCCAAAAGGCCTTCATTGCCGCGCGTGTCCTTGTGGCGCATGCGCCCGGCCAGCATATAGGTGATGGTCTCGAAGCCGCGGTGCGGGTGTTCAGGAAAGCCGGCGATGTAGGCCTTGGGGTCGTCGGAGCGGAATTCGTCAAGCATCAGGAACGGATCGACATCGGGCAGCGCCTGGGTGCCGATGACGCGGTTGAGCCTGACGCCGGCGCCGTCCGAGGTCGGCAGGCCGCGCACAAGGCGGGCGACGGTACGGGTCTTGTTGGCGGTTTGCGTCGTCATCGTAATGTCTCCTTGCCCGGGGTGGCCGGGGATGACGTGTATATAACGCAGGCCCTTCGTTGCAAAAAGACACGGAATATGAGCATTTATGTTGCAGTTTCCGCAACAATGGACAATCGCCATGGACCGCCCCGCCGTCGATCTTACCGATGTCCAGGTCTTCTTCCTGGTCGCCGACACCGGTTCCGTGGTCCGCGCGGCCGAACGCCTGGGCACCTCGAAATCCAAGGTCAGCCGCCAGGTGTCGCGGCTTGAGGAGGCGTTGAACGCGCGGCTGGTCACGCGCAATGTACGCGGCGCGCAATTGACCGATGCCGGCCGGCTGTATTACGAGCGCGCCAAGGCGGCCATGTCGGAACTCGAAGCCGCCGGCGAAGCGGTGGCGGCGTCCGTGTCGGACATTGCCGGGCCGATCCGCCTGACGGGGCCTTTGAGCTTCGGCGTGACGCACCTGGCCGATGCCCTGTCGGAATTCGCCGCGCGCCACCCAAGGGTCGAATTCGACATCAGTTTTTCCGACAAGCGCACCGACCTGGTCCGCGAAGGGTTCGATGTCGCCATCCGCATCGGCAAGCTCCAGGACTCGTCGCTGATCGCCCGCAGGCTCGGCCGCGTCCATGCCATCACGGTCGCCGCCCCTGTCTATCTGGAGCGCATGGGCCGGCCCGCGACGCCCGATGACCTTGTCCATCATCACGGGCTTTATTACGCCAACGCCAACCCGACGGCGGTGTGGAGCTATGTCGTGGGTGGCCGCGAACGCTCGATCAAGGTTCCCATGCGCCTGCGCGCCGACAATGGCGACATGCTGCTGAAGGCGGCGATCAACGGCCTGGGCGTGGCAAGGCTTCCAGCCTTTATCGCCGCCGGCGCCGTCCAGGCGGGTCAGGTCGAAGCCGTGCTGACCGACTATGAGATGGGCCAGTCGGAAATCCACGCCGTCATGGCGCCGGCGCTGTCCGGCACCGCGCGCATCCGGGCCCTTGTCGACTTCCTGGCGCTCAAATTCCGGTCGGAGGTTTTGTAAGATCTTCTTATAAAAGCAAGACGCCCCACCACCACATCTCGCTCGTTTGCTCTCGCAAATCTCGCTCGTGCGGTCCCCCTGCCCATTCGTTCCGAACGGGGAGGTGCAAAGGGTTCGCGCAATTACCCTGCACCTCCCCGTTTTTCGCAGAAAAATGGGGAGGGGGACCGCACGAGGAGCCTTCAGGCGACGAGATGTGGTGGTGGGGTTTCTTACTTCGTGGCGCCACGCGCCTCATGCGGTCTCCTCCCCATTTTTTTCGAAAACGGGGACATATAAAACGCAAAAACAGGCCGCATTCCAAAAGTTCCGATTCTTACGCGGTCGACACATCCTTGAAAATTTTCAATAAATCACCCACAAATCGGCGCCATTTATAGTAAAAACGCGTTTACTAATTCCATTATCCAAATTTGTTTCGTCTTTATTCAGTCATCCGCGCGATTCTGTTCGACAGCAATGCCGTTCCCACCGTTCATAATGAGCAACCGGGGGCGACAGTGTGGTTTTATGCTTCTGGCAAAATGCCGGAAGTCAACTTCAAAATGAAGGATGAAGAAGAATGTCTTCCGTTAACACGAACGTCGGCGCGATGATCGCGCTGCAAAACCTGAACGCCACCTCGTCCGAGTTGATGTCGACCCAGAACCGTATTTCGACGGGCCTGAAGGTCGCCAGCGCCAAGGACGACGGCGCCGCCTTCGCCATCGCTCAGACCCAACGCGCCACGGTTTCGTCTCTCGACGCCGTCAAGGACTCCCTGTCGCGCGGTTCGTCGGTGGTCGACGTCGCCATGTCGGCCGGCTCTTCGGTCTCCGACATGCTGACACAGCTCA
>CAKZJB010000183.1 GCA_936940865.1 uncultured Asticcacaulis sp.
CCACTTGCGGCGGCCGTCGTGCCGGTTTCGGCGCGAGCGTCCGATGGTGATGGCACGCTCGACCTGTCGCGGTATCGCGGCAAGGTTGTCTACGTCGATTTCTGGGCTTCATGGTGTGCGCCGTGCCGGCAGGCGTTCAGCTTCCTCGAGATCCTGCGCATGCAATACCAGCCGAAAGATCTGGTGATCATCACGGTCAACGTGGATCGGGATCGCAAGGCGGCCGACAATTTCCTGCGCACCGGCGCCTTCAAGCGCGCGCTGGTGATCGGCGCGGAGACCTTCTCGCGCATCCTCGACTGGGAGGACCGCACGACCTGCGTTCTGTTCGGCGACGGCGCGGGCGCGGTCGTGTTGCGCGGCGAGGAGAGCGAATCCGGCGTGCTGGCGACCCGGCTCCATGCCGATGGGCGGCACAACCAGCTGCTTTATGTCGATGGAGGACCGTCGACCACGCAGACCGTGGGCAAGCTCCGCATGAAGGGCCAGGAGGTCTTCCGCCATGCGGTGACCAACCTCGCCGAAGTGCTGCGCGAAGCGGCGTCGGATACCTATACCCAGGCTACCGGCGAGGTCTGGACGCCATGGCGCGGCTCGGCACGCAATCAGGCGACGACCTATGCTCTTACTGAGGCGCGCGATGCTCTGAAGGCACGTGACCGTCGCAACCAAGCCTCTGCCGATCCAGGCGCTCAGGTCGTCGTCTTTCGGGGTGCACGGCAGGCCAATACTCAACTTGACGCCATGCGGATCTACGATGCCCTGAATTGGGCGCTCTCGCAGTTTCCGGACATGCGTCTGGCTACGACCGGCAATCATGGTGCCGAACAGATTGCCCTGAAGTGGGCGCGTGACAAGCGGATCAACCCCATCGTCGCAAAGGCCAACTTCGACCGCTTCAAGTCGGCGGCACCTTTCCGGGCCAATGACGAACTTCTGGCGCTGGAACCGGTGCTTGTCCTTCATCTTGATGCGTCACTGGACGAAAGCGTCAAGCAGGAAGGCGTGTTCGGGCCTTCCGAAAAGATCGCCACGGCCGCTCGTGGCCAGGGCATCCGAACGGTCGCGGTTACCCTGCGAAAGTAGGGTACGCCCCTTGCGGCTCGGGCTTCGGCTCGGGCCGCTATTCATTTACGGCATTGATTTTGCAGGGTAGGCCGGACCTATTGAGGAGGGGAATCCCAGTGACCGCTATCCTGTTCAGCCGTACCGACAAGGTGCGCGACTCCGAAGTCGACATGCACCGTGGCGTCAACAATTCGATCTATCTCCAATACCTTCAGCACGCCCGGCATGAATTCCTGCGCTCAGCCGGTGTCGATATCGACATCCATGTGCCTGTGGTCATGGAAGCCCATATCAAGTACCAGGCTTTCCTGACGGCGAACGACTCCTACCGCGTCGACATCCGGGTTACGCGAGAGAGGCTGACCTGGCATTTCTTGTCGGACATCGTGAATGTCGGAACCGGTAAAATCGCGGTGTCCAGCGATCTGCATGTCGTCTTCTTCAAGGACAAGCGGCCGTCGCGGGATGAAGTCTTGAAGGTTTAACATTCCCTCATCCGCCTCCTCGCAGGCGACTTCCTCGCCAGCCACGCGAATATGTAGTCGAAATATCAGAAAATTGGTCCCTTTTGTTTGGTGGGCGCATTGGCGACAATGGCGCGGGGAGGGGCCAGCATGTCCGGATCGTTCAACAGGATTGTCGATGTTGCAAAGGCCCTGAGCCGGGTGCCGCCTTGGTTCACCTTGCCTATTGCGGGCGGCACCTACTTCGTCTGTCACCATATCGCTGTCGCGCCGGCCACGGTCGTCGTCGTGGGCGCGGAAGCGGCTGGAGACGCGGCTGCCTTCGCAATCGTCCGGGCCCTGGCCGTGGTCTTTCAATTTCTCCTGCCGCTTTGCCTGACGATGTCAGCCGCGATGTGGCTGAATGGTTTCCTTGAGCGCCGGCGCCTGAAACAGCTTGCGGCTCGGGCGGAGGGCGAGGACGGTCTCGCGGGGCTGACATGGTCGCAGTTTGAACAGGTTGCAGCCCAGGGCTTCGCCTCCATGGGTTTCGATGTGCAATTGACGGCTGAGGGTGCTGACGGCGGTTATGACATCGTCCTGAAATCATCTGCGGGCAGGTTTCTGGTCCAGGCGAAGCACTGGAGAAATCGCTCCGTGGGTGTCGATGTCGTCCGCGCACTCTATGGGGTGGTGGAGGCGGAGGGGGCGTCTGGCGGCTACATCGTGACATCGGGTCAGTTCACCCTCGCGGCTTCGGAATTCGCGGCCGGAAAGCCTATTTGGCTCTACACGGGAAATCGCCTACGCGAGCTTCTGGTCGCCGGACGCGAAAATGTGACGGCGGGACATCTGGAGCTGGAGCGGCTGAAAATGCCGACGCCTGCGGAAGCCGTTACGTGTCCGCTGTGCGATAATCGGATGGTCCTTCGCGAGGCAAAGCGCGGGCAGTTTTCCGGCAAACGCTTCTATGGCTGCTCGCAGTTTCCGGCCTGTTCCGGATTGCGGGCAGTGGACTAGGGGCGCGACCGGGGGGTGGCGCAAAGGGCAGGTTAACCCCATCTGATAAAAGAAGATTCGGGTTGTAACGGTGCCATGTATAAATCAAGCTTCATTCCGCAAAGGTGCCAACACTTGACTATCGCACCGCCGGTCCGTGACGCGGTTGTCATGCGCTATGTTGAAAACGAGATTCAGCCATACGGCACCCAGCGGTCGTTCACTCTTACTGATTTCGACGTACAGCCCTGTAACTACGATTGCCTTCTCGCGGCGCTAAAGCAGCCTGGCGTACGCATCCCGTTAAAGATATGGAACGGGAAGATGGTCGATCGAAATTTCGGCGATGCCTTCGAAGGCCAGTACGTCAACGCGTCCAGCACTGAGCTGGAAAGTCATTTCACATCGAAGGCCATCGGTTTGGTGCGTGGAGGATGGTTGCCTTCCGCGATGGCGGCCACCCGGGACGACTCAGCCGTCATCCTCGATCGCTGCGTCATCGATGAGATCGTTCACCATCTGGAGAACGGTATGCCTCGGGGTCGTAAGCCCGATTTCCTGGAGCTGTTCGCCGGGCGGCCGATCTTACTCAGTCCCGCGCTATGTGCTTTGGAAAGCAATACCCGGTCACTGCCTGATCACGCGACCGCGACGATCCAGTTGAAGGAGGTTGGTGAAAAGCTGCGACGGGCGCTACCCGACGCCCGCATTCTCGACACGGCTGAAATCGCAACGAAGTTGGATGTACTTGTCGACGGGTGCAGAGAGCCTATCGAACGGGGCCAGCGCTTCCTGTTGGAGTTGGCGCCCCGATTGTCTCCCATCTCAAGGACCAAACGGGGTGAGTTTTGGGAAAAGGTTCTTGGCGCCGCTGATCGCCATGGAGTCGCACGCCGTTCGCTCCCGGTGTTGGCTGTCCTGTCTGCGGGTTTGATGCCGAACGGGAAAGGTCCCGCGCGCAAGGTCTTGAAGCCGTCTCTTAACTACGATGCCGGTGATGCCTATAATGCGATGTTGGACTTGACAGCGCTCGACTTGCTCATCCGTGGAATTTGCTTCCTTCCAGAACGGCGGATCCAATTGTGCACCAGGGATCATGGCCTTGCAAAGTTCTGGTGCGCTATCCAGGCCAGCGATTTTCATTTTGAAAATGGTGCCTACACCTACTCTCTGACGCCGAATTCCGCGATCCTGCCCGAGGATTTGGTGGAACAGTGGCTTGAGCGTACGAAATGAAATCTGACGATCGGCACTGTAAGGAAGGTCAATCCTAGCCGGGGCTTCACAAACTTCCCAGTCAATGTAACTGAACTTGATAGCTCTATGCACTCAGTCGCATTGAATACCTGCTGCGTTGCACCATATATCCGTCGTGTTCGATGCGATCGCATCGATTGCCCTTCCTGGGCGTTTCCTCCCTGTAGACTTGGCCGCGCCGCCTGTGCGCGGCCTTCTTTTTTCAGATGCCCAACGCCTCGATGAGCGCCTCGGCGGCGTCGCTGATGTCGCGTTGGCGCTGGACGCGCGTATTTTCCAGGTCGGCGTTCCGTCCGTCACCCAGTTCGAACAGGGCGGCCTTGCGCGGGCCCTCTTTGCGGTATCCCTCCGTCTGGGCGTCCGAGCAGAAGCGCTTCTTGATCTCCTGGAGCGAGGCGACGATCACCTGGCGGTAATGGCTCCTCTTCATGGCCGCCGTCAGTGCCTTGGCGATGTCCGCGGCCGGTACGTTTTCCAGGCAATAGGCGAGGTCGTAGGCATCCTTTTCCTCGCCACGGTCGGCGAAGGCGGCGGTCTTCGATGGCAGGTAGCTTACGACATTGGCGAAGCGCAGCGTCTCGGTCGCCACGCCCTTTCCGTCGAGGAGTTCCGCCGTCACCTCCTTCGTGTCGAAGAAGTGCGGCACCAGGGCCAGGTTTGGGAAATTGCAGGCGTTCAGCGTGCCGCCCTTGACCGGCAGTCTCTTCAGTTCACCCGGCGCCTCGTCTTCGATGCCGGCAAGGAATTCCAGGTAGATGGTGTTGCCGAGGTCGGTCAGTATCTGCCAGCGCCAGGTATAGGTGCCGCCTCCCTCGCGCGGTGCGGGGACAAAGCCCATCCGTGTCAGGTTCTCTTCAAGCGTGCGGTAGGCCTTCGTATCGGCGAGGACCGAAAGGCGCACCACGATGTCGACGTCGGCCGTGCCCGCATGGACCGGCCGTTCGGGGTCCGGCGGGACGATGTAGCGCGGCGCCAGTCCGCCGACCAGAAAGACGCTGGTCTTCCAAGGGCCCAGGCCGCGCAGGAGCGTGACCAGGACGCGTTCGCAGTCCTCGGTGATGTCGCCGGAATAGCCGGACTGATCTTTGGGCTTGGTCATGGCAATTGCAGTTTCTGTTCGCGAAGAAAGCGGGCGTGGTCCTTACCGCGGCCGCCGCTCTTCAAGAGGTCGAGATAGGTCCGCAGCGGGGAGGCGCACCAGATCCCGTCATGGCGTTCCCGGAAGGGGAGGGATTTCGTGCCAGCCGTCAGAAGCACCAGGTTATAGCCGTCGCCAACCTCTCGCGCATCAAGGTCAGCGAGGGAGGTGAGAGCGGCCTTGTGGGGCACCAGGCGAACCCGGACGACGCCGACCTGGGTAACGTGGGGCGCATAGAGGTTGCCAGCGATTTCTCCGGTCGCCTCGTAGGTGAGACCATGGCGCTGGGCGAGCGCATCATAGGCTTCGATCAGCTGGGCCGGTTTCATCTTCGGCACATAGAAGGTCGTCGTGCGGGCGGCAGGCCGGCGCTTTTCGTGTTCCGTCCAGGCGTCGAGCAGACCCGTCCAGTCCGAGAGCCGCCGTTCCTTGCTTGGTCCGTTTCCCCGGCTTTCGACCCAGTCATGGCGTTCGAGTTCCTGAAGGGTCTCCGACACCATTGATGCCGACATCTCGACCCGTTCGGCGATCGCCTTGACGCCGCGCCAGTCGCGCTGCGCCTCCCAGAGGGCTTCGACCACCTGGCCCCGCCGGCCGTCGAAGACGCTTCCGACGATCTTTTCCTGTTTCTGCGTCATGGGCCGGTCGATCAGAACATAGGCGCCGGGCACGGGCAGGAAGAGGCTCCCGCTCATATCGTAATAGCCGACCTTGGCATCCTGGAGTTCCTTGCGGGCACCCGGTGAGATCGTGTTCGAAGCGATCATCAGGACCGCAGGCCGGTTGTCTAGGTGTGTGCGGCGGTAGTCCTGCATCTTCCAGATGATGTTGCGAATATCCGCCGGGAAGACCTGCATCTTGGCCTCGATGATCAGCATCGTGGTCTGGTCCTGGACGGTGATTTCGCCAAGGCCGTCGATGGAGGCACGGCCGGCTCGGTCGTCGAAGCCCAGGGCATGAAACTCCACGCCCGGCAGAGTGCTGAGCGCGGCTTGAAAACTGTCGAGGACCTCCCGTTCGAAGGTCAGGGCATCGGGTTGGGGCATGATATGCGATATTCGTTCGTCATCGAATTATAGCCTTATGGCGAATATTCGTTAAAATGTCTATATTCGATGACGAGCGAATTTAGGGGTGTTCTGGCCGGTGTCTATCGAAACCGTTCCAGTCCGTCCCAGGTCGACAGGATGGGCTCACGTGCGAACGGATGGGCCAGGTCGACCTCTTCCAGCAGATAATCCATCCGTCCGAAATTGCACGGGGCGCAGGTGACGACCATGTTGTCTGCAGAATTGTCGCCGCCGCGGCTATGGGGGACCAGGTGATCGTACTGCGCCCACATGGCCTGGAAGGCGGCGTGCTGTGTGGCGTTGGTCAGGCCCCAGGGCAGGGCGAGGGGATAGGCCTGGGCAATTCGCTTGCGCGTGTCCGTACGGATCACCGGCAGTCCGCAGAACCGGCAGTGATAACCGTCCCGCCTGTGCAGGGCAGCTTTCTCGGCGGCATTGGGCATCCTTGTGGCGATGCGTTCCGCAATGGTCAGGCTGACCGTTTGGACCTTGGGCCGGACGTGAGGGCTGTTGCGACCCCAGATCGACTCTGTCCAATCCCTTATGATCGGATTGTCCGCGCCCTTAATAAAGTGCTCGGCTGCCGAGCTGTCGCCGGCCAGGTGGGCATCGACCGCAAGCGAGAGCATGTGCGCGGCATCGAAAGCTTCACGAGGGGGATGGAGAAAGCACGGGCGTGGCATAGGTTCTCGTCGATTGCGCCCCAATGTTCCTATCAGGCAATTCACTCCACCGGTCAATTGGGCGTTTCGGCAGGCCGGGCCTGCCGCCGGGCTCGTCGTCTGCGATGGAGCCCCCTTCAGGGTCTCCACCCTTCGGGCTCGATCCCTAATGCGGGGACCGGGGGCGCCTTCCATATTGACAGCTACGGGGACACACTTAAAAAAATGGGGCATGGCGCACCCGCACGACCGCTTCGGACTTGAGACCTTGGTCGAGCTGATCTCGGCCGAGCAAAGCCAGTCGCCCGAGGGTACGCCGGTCTCGCGCGTCGAGGACAGGCTTAAAGCTTCGGTGGCGATTGCGCGAGGGGCGGGGCTCGACAACCTTCAGCTTCATCTCGACCGGTTCGACATGGCCTGGCTGTGCAATGCGCGTGGGATCGACCGTCTGAGTTCCGCCGCCAACCTGATGAAGGTCGACTTCGTGCCGGTCAGGCGCGCCAAGCCCAATATGGAAAGCCATCTCACCGGCGCGTTCGCGGATGCGCGTGAGCCGGGCATCGTGCCGTTTCCCCTGATCGGCGATCCCTCGCGCAACCCGAACTTCGTGCAGCACATCCCGACGGATGATGACAAAGCGGCCATTCTGGAGCGTCTCAGAGTAGCCGGGCGGACGGCGATGCTGGAAGACATGCCGGACGATGGAACAGTGCACTGAGCTTGACGCAGCCACTCCGGGTACTGCGTGAAGAGGCGGGGGAGGGGCACGAGAGGGTGTCTCTCCCTGTCAGCCCATCCTGAATGAACTCCGCAAACAAGGAAGTTACAGATTTGTGACTGACAGATCGTCGCGGGATATTGTGAAATAACGCGGTTCGACCTAAGTAAAGGGCCTCGCGGCGTTCACCCCCCCCCCCTCGAACGCTGCGCTTGAGATGGGCACCCTTGCCCCCCAAGGGTGCCCGTCGTTCATTCCGGGATGAGGAACAAGGGAGGGACGGGCTTTGTGCAAAGTGCACAGGAGAAGCCCGATGGCCGATTACCATTCCCCGACCGTGATAGCGCCAGATGTCCCTATCGCGGACATGACCCCGCTTGAGAGATGCCTGCTGACCCACATGTTCGGTTTCGACGTGGCGGGCGACGCGGTCTATTTCTATGCCGAACTCAGTATCGAACTGCGCCCCTTCATCGAGTTGAAGGCTCTGCGCCAGGCCTATGCCGAAAGCCAAGGTGTGCCCAGTCAGTGCCTTGAACCGGTCGGAAAGCTCCTCGACCGGTTCGCAGTCGTCGACGAGACAGAAATGGTCGATGCCGACCTTGTCGACGAATTCGAGGACCTGCCGTACCTGCGCATCCTGCAGGACATCGTCCGCCGCTCCGCCACCATCAACTGGTTCACCGTCACGACCGCCTATACCTGCACAGCGATGAGGGTCGACGGCTTTGGCGGACGCGCGGCCCTGGTCTGTGCCGATCGCATCTTCAGCCAGTCTACCGACGCCTTTCTCGAATCCTGTTTCGAAGACGCCAAGCCGGAGGGCCACTGAAATGGGATGGTCCTTTGTCTACTCCATGGAGGGGCGCGTTACGCCCAAGGCCTATCTCGACGGCGTCTACACCTGGTCCAACGACGAGGCCGATGTCAGGGTCCTCAAATCCGCGGTGCGCGGCCGGGTCTACTATGCCGCGGTCGAACGTCTATCCCGGACGACTGGCGAGCGGATCGTGTTCGCCGGCGTCTGTCTGTTCCGAAGGTGTCCGAAGTCGCGCGACGGGACGGTGTTCGGCTACAAATCCATGGACGAGACCGTGGGGCCCTGCGAACGGCATTGCCCCGTCGGCATCCTCGATCTCCTGACCGAGACGCACTATCCCTACGCGATCCAGTGGCGGGCCGACTGCCGAACCAATCTGGCAAGCCAAGCGGCAGAACAGCGCAAGCCTCGGCCAAGAACGGGAGACATCGTCCTTCTGGCTGAACCCATGCGGTTCACCGATGGCGCGGAGCTTCGGCGGTTCAAGGCAACCCATCTGCCGCGGCGCCGCAACCTGGTCTACCAGTCGCTTGAGAATGGCCGGTTCTATAGGCTGTCCAAACTTACGACGCTGGCTTTCGACCTGAACCCAAAGGAAGAGGCGAGGGCGGACGAAGGCGGACTTCAGCCAGAGGAGAAAGCCATGTCCGATACCGATACCGCAGCCAATACGTCCACGGTCACTCTCGTTCCCGAGGAACGCCGATTGGACTTCCTGCCGAAGCTTTTGAGCCCTGCCTGGCTCTTGCGCGGCGAGAACGCCATCTACGACTTCATGACCCAGTTGAGCGCCGACTATGGCGGGGGACTTTGGAAATTCCTGGAGCGGGACGGGCAGCCGCTTTACATGGCGCCGGACACCGACGCGCGGTTCCGCATCAGTTGGTGGGGCAACGGCTACGAGGGCGAGGTCTCCGCGGACGCCGCCGGCATTATCGCCTGTCTGTTTGCGTTTTCGCACCTGTCGATGCGATTTGGATCCGAACACCTGGCGGAAGCCTTCGAGCGCCTGCGGGACTATGTGTTCGAGCATCCGGAGGCATCGGCCATTCTGGCGGCCATCGACTGATCGTCTTGCTTTGTACGCCGATTTGGCGTACAAAGCACTTTGCCATGGAGGGCACGATGCACGCATTTCACAATCCAGCCGATGCGATCGACGAGCCGAACGAGGCGCGGATGCAGTTCCGTACGAAGCCGCGGGTCAAGGACGCGATCCAGCGCGCCGCGGCTCTGTCGGGTGTCGACGATTCCGCCTTCATGATCAGTGCTGCCTATTCGTCCGCCCTGGCCACGATCGCAGCTCACGAGGAAACCCGCCTGCGCGCGGAGGACCATCAAGCCTTCTTCGCCGCCCTGGACAATCCGCCTGAACCTACGGAGACCCTGAAGGCCGCGTTCGACCGGTACCGTAAGAGGACGCGTTCCGAGGCATGACTGAGACGACACGGTTTTCCATCGCGCCGCTCGATCCGGACAAACACGATCGGGCGGCGTTTTCGTGTGGCGTCGAAGCGGTCGACAACTTCTTCAAACGCACCGCCAATAAGCTGTCAAAAGCCGACAACCTGCGCGTCTTCGTCATGACCGAAGACCAGGGCACCGTCGCCGGTTTCTATGCCATCAACGCGCACTCCGTCTCATTCGAGGACCTGCCGCCGCAATTCGCGCGCACACGGCCTGGACACGGCAAGATACCGGCGGCGTACATCTCGATGATTGGACGCGACCGGCGCTTCGCAGGCTCGGGTATAGGCGCCGATCTGCTGGTCGATTGCCTGACCCGGATCTACCGCATCTCCAAAGATCTGGGGCTGGCCGTGGTCATCCTCGATGTCCTGGACGACGGCGACGAGAAGGCTGTTGCCAAACGAAAGGCCCTCTACGAAGCGTTCGGCTTCGCCCCAATGCCGAGCCAGCCGCTGCGACTCTTCATGCCTGTGGCGACCATCGCCAGGCTATTTGGTGGTGAGAGCTAGAACGACCTACCGCATGTAGTAGCGCCAGAGGTGGGCGATCCCCCGTGTTAACCTTTCGTTAACAAGTTGGCGCGCCGGCTGATCAAGCCTCTGACTCTGTTCAGAATCATTTCTGGGGATGGCCCAGCTTCTCCTATTGCCTTGAAACGACTCAGGTTTCTAATCCAATTCAGGGTGTGTGAAACCCCGATCGGCTGGGTTCTGTTTGGCGTCCTTGTTGTGGTATGGGATGGCAAGGCGATTATGCGCTTGCGCGTGTGAAGGTCTCAAGATGCGCTGCCATTTCCTGGGCGCCAGAGCGCACTTTGAGCGCAGTTTGTTCGATAAATCGCGCTGCCTTGTCGGTTTCCTCGGCGGTCTCGCGTATCCCGGCAATATCCGACGAGATGGCGTAGCTGCCCTGCATGGATTGCGATACATGCTCCTCGATATTGGCCGTGACGGACATTTGTTGCGACACCGCCGACGCGACCGACTGGGAAGTTCCAAGCACTTGAGCGATCGTTCCCTGGATGCGTTCCATCGTGCAGGTCGAGTGCAGAGCCGCAGTCTGTACGTCCGATATCTGGCGAGCGATGTCCTGGCTGGCGACCGCCACCCGGTTAGACAGGTTCTTGACTTCTGTCGCGACGACAGCAAAGCCTTTGCCGGCGTCGCCCGCGCGCGCGGACTCGATCGTGGCGTTCAGGGCCAGAAGGTTGATTTGCGAAGCAATCTCGCTGATCAGTCCAATGACCTCGCCGACGCTGTCCGACTTCGCGTTGAGCTCGCGCAGGGCCGCCGTCGCTTCTTCGGCCTGTTTTGCGGCTTCAAGGGAAATCTCTTTGGAGAGCCCGCTCTGTTGTGAGATCTCTCCGATCGATGCTGATAGCTCATGCGCCGAACGGGAAATGTACTCTGTTTGCCGTGTGGCGTCATCAGACGCAGCCGCGACCCGGGTAATCTTCTCGCCGGATGACCGGGCCATGTCGGCAAAACCTCGCGCCTGTTGATAAAGGCCGTCGGCGGCCTGACCGAACTCCGCCAAGAGGCGCTCGATCTCGGCTCGGAAGGCCCTTGTGCGTTCAGTCTCGGCTTTTTCTCGTGCCAATGCCGCCGCGGCTTCATGACGTTCGGCCGCCATGGACTTCTCGCGCAACTGCGACAGTTCGAGCGCCTGCTTTGCGGCGGCCTGATCGGCGGCCATAGCCTTGCGTCTGAACCGGTAAACGACAAGGCCAGCGCCGATCGATACGATCAGAGTGGCCACCATCCCCACAGCGACGGACGTCTGAAGTTTGGCCATCCGCGCCATGAAGCGCGTGGTTCGAATGTCCACCCCGACCGTGCCTATAAAGGTGTCGCCGTCGTAAAGCGGCGCATAGGCGGACAGGAAGGTGCCCCATTCGTCCGTGTAGGGCTTGTCTTCCACCTTTGCCTTGTGTTCTGCGAACACGGCCTTCAGCGTATCGGTCGCGTCTGGATAGTCCTGCAGGACGTCCGTCGGAATGTCCTTTTCACCGGGCTTCGGTATGGACGAGTCCATGATGAAACGCAGTTTGCCGTCGCGTTCGACGTTCGTGTAGATATAGGCGAGATCGGGATTTGCACGCAGCAGTGCGAAATAAGGCCGCCGTACCGCTTCGTAGTCCCCATTGCCCTTGTCCGCCGGCTTCGTAATTCTTTGATGAGCGGCGACATCGGTAAGGTTTGCGGCCGACTTGGCGATATCAATCAGATTCTGCTGAACTTCAGACTTCAGGCCCTGTGCGGCTCCAAGATAGACGACCGTCCCGACAATTGCGCCTGCGGCAAAAACAGCAATTCCGATCAAGACGGCGTCGCGCAAGGCCGCATCCAGCTTCCCCCAGGTCATTTCCCTTATCCCACGATTGGCTTATGTTTGAGCAGCGTCGCCTCGTGCAGTCACACATTCGACAGCTGGGATCGATCCGCGCCAGCGCTATCGCCCAAAGCCGCAAGTAGGATAACATTGTTAATTGCGTCTTAATTTCACGGCTCGATCAGGGCCATGTGCGTCGTTTTGTCCATATCGATCAATCGCTTGCAAGTTGTGGTCAGTCTGCCAGGTGGTATCATGAGCCTGTGGCGGCAATGTCGAGAGAAGTGGGGGCAACGGCAGGCGGCAGGTTCGAGGGACGTGGTCGACCGAGACTTCAACAACAGCGTTCCGGACTGGGGCGGTCTCATGGCTGTCTCCAGACGCTCCCGCTGCCCTTCCCCGGACTTCGGTTCGATTGACCACAATCACATGCGAAATCTCGC
>CAKZJB010000184.1 GCA_936940865.1 uncultured Asticcacaulis sp.
GCGACCGCCCGCCGCCGCCAATGCGGCGAGCCATGCGGCGTTTGAGCTAAAAAAAGCGAATACCCACGGTCATTCTTTATGGCCGTTGGTATAAGAACAATAATTCAATCCCTTAGTTCCGCCCCGTTTATGGGGAAGGTGGCTGCGAAGCGCAGCGAAGCAGACGGAAGGGGGAAATGTAGCCACCGCGGCTAAGCTGTTTCCGGCTGAAATCATGTAGATGCAGTTCGAAACCAACGTTTACAGGTTTTCCAGCACGTACTCGGCGCTCGACACCTTGAATTCGCCCTTCTCCTCGACGAACAGCTTGTCGATGACGCCGTCCTTGACGACGGCGGCATAACGCTGCGAGCGCGGCCCCATGCCGAAGCCCGAACCATCGAGCACAAGGCCCATGGCGCGCGCGAATTCGGCATTGCCGTCGGCCAGCATCACGACTTCGTTTGCGATGCCCTGGTCTTTCGCCCAGGCCTTCATGACGAAATAGTCATTCACGGCGGTGCAGGCGACGACGTCCACGCCCTTGGCGGCGAAGTCGGCGGCATGCTCCTTGAAGCCAGGCAGGTGGCGCGCCGAGCAGGTCGGCGTAAAGGCCCCCGGCACGGCGAACAGCACCACCGTCTTGCCGCCGAAAAATTCCTTGGCCGGCACGGATTTGGCGCCGTCGTCACCGACAACGGTCAGGGACAGTTCAGGGATGGCATCGCCGGATTTCAGCGTCATGAAGGCTCCAATATGAAGAGGGTGGAAGGACTCGCGGTGCAGTTGCGTCCCGGCCGGATCAAAATTCCATACGGATTGCAAAGACTCGGTGGCAAATTTTGTGGCCGCGACACCGGTGCGTATATAGGCTAGAGTGAGGCTTGGCCAAGCAAAAACCACTTTCGGATGGAAGGTGGCGCACAGCCGAAAGGACGCCGCATGATTTACGGAACCGACGGAACCGTGTCGCAACTGGAACAGCCGCTTCCCGGCGATGGCCACCTTTCCTTTCAGGGCAGCCTGCTTATCGCCATGCCCGGCGTCACCGACTCGCCGTTCGCGCATAGCGTCATCTACATGTGCCGCCACGACGAACTGCACGGCATGGGCCTGGTTCTGAACCAGCCGATCGAGGGCCTGGATTTCGGCGTCATGCTGCGCGAACTCAACATCCCCTCGGGCCACGGGGGCGGCGACCGTGCCATGTCCGGCCGCAGGATTTTTCGCGGCGGACCGGTGCAGAACGATCGCGGCTTCGTGCTGCACAGCCTCGACTATCGCCTGCACGATGCGACCCTGCCGATCGCTCCGTACGGTACGGGCGACGACAGCATCGACGAAGGCGTCGGATTGACGGCGTCGCGCGATATTCTGACCGATATGGCGCGCGGCTCCGGCCCGCAGCACGCCATCATCGCGCTCGGCTATGCCGGCTGGGGGCCGGGGCAACTGGAAAACGAGCTGGCGCAGAACGTGTGGATCGTCGCGCCGGCCAGCTATGATCTGCTGTTCCGCAATGGCTATGACAATCTGTGGGCGCGCGCCCTGTCGAGCCTTGGCATCGAGGCCGGCCACCTGTCCGGAACCGCCGGCCGCGCCTGATCAGGCCGCTTTCGACTGTTTGAGCGATGCCGCCAGGAAGGCCTCGGCCTCCTGGGGTTTCAGCGCCTTGGCGAAGCCGTACCCCTGCCCCATCTGACAGCCCAGGGCCGCCAGGCGATCGGCCAGGGCCTTGTCTTCGACGCCTTCGGCCACGACGTCGAGCCCCAGATCGCGGCCTAGCGTCAGGATGGCACGGACGATCTTTTCCGACGAGGCTTCGTCGCGCATGGTCAGGACGAAGCTGCGGTCGACCTTCAGGGTATCGAACGGGAGCTTGGCGAGATAGCTCAAGGACGAGAAGCCGGTGCCGAAGTCATCGAGCGCGATCGCCGCGCCCGCGTCGCGCAGCGCCTCAAGTACGCGCGCCGCAGCCGCCGGGTCGTGCATGACGTCGCTTTCGGTCACTTCCAGCTTGAGGGCGCCGTTGGGCAGGCCGTTCTCGCGGATAAGGCGCGACACGTCCTCGATCAGGTTCAGGCGCTCGATTTCCGGCGCCGACAGGTTGACGCTGATAAAAAAGCCCCGCGGCAGGTCGTAGGCGGTAAGCCACTTCTTCAACTGCCGCACGCTGGCGGTCATGATGATGGTGCCAAGGTCGGTCATAAGGCCGAGATCGCGCGCCGCGCCCAGGAAGTGGTCGGGCGGGATCATGCCGCGCACCGGGTGGACCCAGCGCGCCAGGGCTTCGAAGCCGGTGATGACGCCGGTATCAAGATTGATAATCGGCTGAAACCAGGCGTGGATCTCGCCGCTGACGAAGGCTTTGCGCAGTTCGGACTCCAGGGCCAGTCGGGTCAGGCCGTCGCTTTCGAGATCGCGCTTGTATGAGGCGACGCCACCGGCGCCCTTCGACCGGGCGGCCTCGACCGCCATTTCGGCGCGACGCAGCAGTTCGGCGCTGTCCAGCGCCGCAGGCCCGCCTTCGACGGACACAGCCCCCATGGAGAAGGTCGGGTGGATGTCGAAGCCCGCCACAGACAGGCTGCGCTCCAGTGCCCCGCGCATCCGTTCCGACACGCGCGGGAAGCCGCGCTGCGTCAGCACCGCGAATTCGTCCTCGCCCAACCGCGCCAGGACGGCCGTGTCGCCGAAGGCGTCGCGCAGACGCCCGGCCAGCAGGGCCAGCACCATGTCGGCGCGGTCGTGGCCGAGCGCCTCGTTCAAACGTCGGAAGCGATTGAGGTCGGCGACGACCAGGTCGTAGTCGCCTTCCCGGGCCAGCAGGGTCCGCGCGCTGTGAAGGAAGCCCATGCGGTTGTTCAGGCCCGTCAGCGGATCGGTATTGACGTCCTGCAGGGGCAAGCCCTGGGGCTGCCGCTCGTCATCACGCTCGCGCCGCTGCAGGCGCAGGTCGCGCGACAGGTCGGTACAGGTGCCGACGACATGGCTGCGCCCTGAACGCGCCCCCTTGAAATAGACCAGGCGATGATCCTTGAGGCGCAGCAGGCACTGGACATGGTCCTGGCCAGGTTCCTCGCGGCCGGTGCGGACGTCGAGCGATTTCAGCACGGCTTCCAGCCGCTCGCACTCGCCGGCCTCAAACACCGGATCGAGATCGTCGACAAAGACCCGGTTCCACAGGAGCGGCAGGCCGAGATGCCTGAGGTCGCCGCGAAATTCGAAAAGGCGCTGATCGAGATCATACGACCACACCAGGCAGTCCGCCGCCTTCAGCGCCGCCATCAGCGAAGGGCGCGCGTCCAGGTTCGGCCGGCCGTTTTCCATCGCGTCCTTCAGGATCGCCTCTCCCGATTTTCCAGTCGTTCCGCCCATCTTCCAGCCGAACAGGTTAAGATCGGTCATACGTGTCACCGCCAGCCATACGCAATGACGTTAACCGTGATTTGGTTACGCGTTACCTAAAAATACCCGCGGAACAGCGTTATATCTCGCAACCGCAACATTCATGCCGCCAGCCTGGCAAGCGATGGCGGCCCCAAAAGGGCGCGGGCGCGCTGCGTCTGCGCGGCCAGGGTCTGGCCGACGCGGTGAAGGTCGTCACGGCCGACCCCGGCGATCTCGGCCTCGACCTCGTCGAGGGTGAACACCTTGCCGAAGGTCGAGACCTGGCTGGCGAAGGTGGCGGCCCGCGACGCGGCATTTTCATGGTTGAGGAAAAGAGTCGTCTGGAACTGAGCCCGGGCGCGTTCCAGTTCGCGCTGCGACGGATTGGCCGCGAGGTCGTTCAACACGCGCAGGATAAGCTCCGACAGTTGGGGCACATCGTTGGCGGCGCAGCCGGCGTATATGCCGAAGACGCCGCCGTCACGGTACGGCGTGCACCAGGAATCGATCGTATAGGCCAGTCCCCGCTCCTCGCGCGCCTCCTGGAACAGGCGCGACGCCATGCCGCCGCCGAGGATCTCGCTGAACAGCCTGAGTGGAATGATGTCGGCGTCATAGCGGCTCAGGGCGTCGAAGCCCAGCGCCATATTGGCCTGTTCGATGCGCCGCCGCTGCAGGCGCCGGCCGGGCGTAAAGCGCAGCCGCTCGGGCTCCCCGAAGCCCTCGCGCGGGGCAACGCCATCGATCAGCGGCCGCGCGATGGCCAGGACGTCTTCGGCCGTTACGCCCCCCGACACACAGATGACGATGCGGTGCGGCGCATAGAGCCGGCCGGCAAAATCGCGCAGCAGGCCAGGCTCGGCCGCCTTCAGCGACTGGCGTGTGCCGAGGATCGGGCGCCCCAGGGCCTGCCCTTCGAACATGGCTTCCTGCAGAAGGTCGAAAACATGGTCGTCGGGCGTATCGAAGGCCTCGTTGATCTCCTGCTCGACCACCTTCTTCTCGCGCTTCAGTTCCTCAGGCTCCAGCGTGGCGCGGAACATCAGGTCGGTGACGATTTCCAGCGCCAGCGGCAGCAGGGCCTTCAGTCCCCTCACCTCGAAACGCGTGTGCTCGTAGCCCGTCGAAGCGTTGATCGTCCCGCCCTTGTGCTCGATGGCCTCCGCCAGGCTGCGCGCGTCGCGGCCGCCCGCGCCCTTGAACACCATGTGCTCAAGAAGATGTGCCCAGCCGCTCTGCACCTCGGTCTCGAAGCGCGTTCCGCCATGGACAAGCGCATTGAGCGCGAAGGTCTTCACACCCGGCATGGGATCGACCAGCAGCCGAAGGCCGTTGTCGAAGCGGATCAGGGTCTGATCGGGAAGCAGGGTTTCGCGCATCGGAATCAAGGATTGATTTTCGCCACGGCGCGCTGGCGGACCATGACGAAGACAATGCCGGCCATGATCCAGGCCAGGCTGAACCAGGTCACCGCATATTCGAGGTGGCGGTTGGGCAGTGGCGCCGTCAAGGGGCCCTGCTGCAACCCGGCGCCATCGAGATGCGAGGCCTTGAGGTCGAGGACCAGGAAAAAATCGGGGCGGAGCACGGCGCCGAGCGCCCTGCCCATGTCAACCGTTGACCGCGTATACCAGTCGCCGGCCGCGGGCGTGTTGACGGGCGCGAAGACGCTGGGCTTGTCTACCGGACGCAGGCGTCCGACCGGGACGAAGTCCGGAACACGCGCCTGTCCCCTGTCCGTAACGAAGCCGAGATCGACCAGCATGTCGCTGCCGGCGGCGGTCGGGCACGCCGTCAAAGCGCGATAGCCCGGCGTACCGGCCACTTCGCCATGCATGTAAAGGATGTGGCCTGGATCGACGTGGCAGGATGGAAGGACCGCGGAGCGCCACTGCGGCTTCGCCTGCGCCAGCAAGACCGTTGCCGGCAGGGGCGGCATGGCTTCGGTCCGCGCCATGTCGGCGATCAGCTGTTCCTTCCAGCGCAGGCGATGAAGCTGCCAGATACCGAGGCAGTTCAGGGCGATGAAAGCGATCAGGGCGGTGATCAAAAGCCCCGGCGCGGCCTTGAAATGCTCCTGAAGCCGCATCAGTCGCGGACCCGGTGCTTGAGCTGCGACGCGACCATCACCCCCTTCAGCATCGGCATCAGGATCAGGCTAAGGACCACGGCGACGCCCGGCCAGACGCTCAGCAGTTTCCATACCGGCCAGTTCCACGCCAGGACACTGACCAGCAGGCCGGTACAGGCGATGAACCCGGCGATCAAAAGCACGAAGACGACGGGACCGTCACCGGTATCCGCCGTCTTGAAGTTCGTACCGCAGACGCCGCAGGCGTCCGCGACCTTAAGGTAAGACTTGAACAGCTTGCCCTTGCCGCAAGCCGGGCAGCGCCCGAAGGCGGCCGCGACGAAATCGATGCCGCGGCCAGGCGCCTGCTCGCTCATCAGTGCGTACCGCCGAAGATGACGTAGATGAAGGCGAACAGGAACAGCCAGACCACGTCGACGAAGTGCCAGTACCAGGCGGCGGCTTCGAAACCAAAGTGCTTCTTGGGCGTGAACTGTCCGGCCAGGGCGCGGATCAGGCAGACGGCCAGGAAGATGGTGCCGACCAGGACGTGGAAGCCGTGGAAGCCCGTGGCCATGAAGAAGGACGAACCATAGAGGTTGGCCGCGCCCGTGGCGCCTTCGGCATCCGGAAGAAGGAAGAAGTGGAAGCGGTGTTCCTTGATGACTTCCATATATTCGCTGGCCTGGACGCAGGTGAAGAGCGCGCCGAGGATGATGGTCAGGACCAGGCCCCAGATGGCGCCCTTGCGGTCGCCTTCCTGCAGCGCGTGGTGCGCCCAGGTAACCGTCGTGCCCGAGGTCAGGAGCAGCAGGGTATTGACCAGCGGCAACTGCCACGGATCGAGCGTTTCGACGCCTTCCGGCGGCCAGGTCGACCAGGCGGTCTTGACTTCATCGATCGCCGAAGCGGCGCCCGAACGATGCCCGTGGAACAGGGCCATTTCGAAGAAGATCCAGAACCAGGCGACGAAGAACATCACTTCCGAAGCGATGAACATGATCATGCCGTAACGCAGGCCAAGCTGCACGACCGGGGTGTGGTCGCCGCGGCGGCTTTCCTTGATCACGTCCAGCCACCAGAACAGCATGGTCAGCAAAATGCCGGCGATGCCGATCCAGAACAGCGTCCAGTCCCCCTTGTGAATGCCGAGGATGCCGCGCAGGGCGGCGATAAGGCCTAGCGCCCAGGCGACAGCCGAAGCCGACCCCATCAGGGGCCACGGACTGGGATCGATGATGTGATAGTCGTGCTTAACGCCGTGCTGGGACATGTCGTATTTCGCTCACCTATTTATTGGCCGTCACTGGAAGACGCAAACGTCCTCGCGCGGCTTTTGCCATGGGCATAACAGGAATCCCGTTTATGCCAATTTCCCGTTAAAGACAATGGAGCCGGCCCGATCATGTGCCGGATTTTCCGTCGCCCTTGGATTCAAAAAACGTATAGGACAAGGTGACATCGCCGACGTCCCTCGTGTCCGGATCCTTCATCAGTTTCGGGTCGAGGAAATAAACGACCTGGAAGTCGCGGCTTTCCCCCGGTTTCAACGTCTGGTCCTGGAAGCAGAAGCACTGCAGTTTCATGAAGTAGGCGCCCATGGTGTCGGGCAGGACGTTGAAGCTGGCGCGTCCGGTGACCGGATGATCGGCCGTGTTGGTGACGGTAAAGGTCACCAGCTTCGTCTTGCCGACCTGGGTATCGAGATACGGCACGGTCGGCTTGAATTTCCAGGGGATGTTGCGCGTGTTCGAATCGAAGTGGACCCGCATGACCTTGTTGACGGCATAGCGCGGCGCTTCGCGCGCCCGGCGGGCCTCGCCGTTGAAGCCGGTAGCGGAACAGAAAGCGCGGTAGAGCGGAACCGACGCATAGGCCAGGCCGATCATCCCCACGAAGGCGGCGACCAGAATCCAGACCGTGCGAAGGTTCTTGTTCTTCGCCATCTATTTCGACGCATCCACGGAAGCGGCGACCGAAGACCGATAGGCCTGCCGGACGCTGGCGTCGTGCCTGAGCCCCTGCGCCATCCGCGTCATCGAGATGAAGAAGACCAGCACCACGAATCCAAGCAGGCCCAGCGCGATGAAGAGATTGCGCTGCCTCTGCGCCTTCAGGTAGGCTTCGCGGTCCGAAACGGGATCGGGGCTTACGTCGGTCACAGGTGGAACCCTTTCAGGGCGTGTTCGATCAGCAGCGTGGCGAACAGCGCGGTCAGGTACAGAATCGAGAAGGCGAAAAGGTTGCGCGCCGCCAGCGCCTCCTTCTTAACATCGTAAAGGCTTGTCTCCCCACCCTCGGGGTGGTCGCCGGCCCGCGACAAAAAGACGCGGAGGGCCAGGTACAGGAACCAGGCCCCGCCGAAGACCGAAACCAGGGCATAGGCTATGCCTCCCAGGCCGATCAGCGCCGGTACGCACCCGACCGGCACCATGACCAGGCTGTAGAGCAGGATAAGCAGCCGCGTATGGCGCGCGCCCCTGGCCACCGGCATCATCGGAATGCCGGCATTGGCGTAGTCTTCGCTGGTGTAGAGCGCCAGCGCCCAGCTGTGCGGCGGCGTCCACAGGAAGATAATGGCGAACAGGACCCAGGCCTGCCAAGGCGCCTGGCCTGTCGCGGCCGCCCAGCCGATGACCGGCGGGAAGGCGCCCGCGGCGCCGCCGATGACGATGTTCTGCGGCGTGCGGCGCTTCAGCACCATGGTGTAGAAGACGACATAATAGACGATGGTCAGGGCCAGCAGTCCGGCCGCCAACCAGTGATCGAGCGCCATCCCCATGGTGACGACCGACAAAAAGGCCAGCACGCCGCCAAAGGTCATGGCGTCGTTCTGGCTGACGCGGCCGGCGGCGACAGGACGCTGGCGCGTGCGCCGCATCAGGGCGTCGGTCTTGCCCTCGATCGCCATGTTGAGCGCCCCCGCGGAACCCGCGCCCAGCGCGATGCACAGGATCGCGACAAAGGCCAGGAAGGGGTTCATGTGCGCGGGCTGCCCCCCCGTTTCTGCAATCAGCAGGCCGGTCAGCGCGGTGAACACCACCAGCGACATCACGCGCGGCTTCAGCAGCTGGAAATAATCGGCCGGGAGACCGCGGCGATCGGTCGCCGCATAGTCGCGCGCTAGGTCCGACACCAGTTCGGCATCATTGCGTAGCGGCTTTTTCGGCTTTTTGTCGGCGGCGGCCATGGGCACTCTAACGACTTCTCAAAGACAGCGGGGGTGAAGACCGTTCGATCTCCACCCCCGACAAGACTGGTGACGAAAGAACTGCTTAGTGGTGCGAATCTTCGTCGGTGATGACCGGCAGTTCCGAGAACTGGTGGTACGGCGGCGGCGAGGACAGGGTCCATTCCAGCGTCGTGGCGCCCTCGCCCCATGGATTGGCTTCGGCCTTGCGGCGGACGATCAGGGCTTCGATGAACATGATCAGGAAGACGATGACGCCGACGACGGTGATGGCATAGCCCCAGGACGAGATGTTGTTCCAGAAGCTGTAACCGACCGGATAGTCGACATAGCGGCGCGGCATGCCCTGCAGGCCCAGGAAGTGTTGCGGGAAGAAGATAACGTTTACGCCGACGAACATGATCCAGAAGTGCAGGCCGCCGAGGAAGCCGTTGTACTTCACGCCGAACATCTTTTCGAACCAGTAGTAGAAGCCGGCGAAGATCGAGAAGACGGCGCCCAGCGACAGCACGTAGTGGAAGTGGGCGACGACGTAATAGGTGTCCTGCAGGCTGTAGTCGATCGGCGCGTTCGACAGGACGACGCCCGTGACGCCGCCGACCGTGAACAGGAAGATGAAGCCGATGGCCCACAGCATGGGCACCTTGAACTCAAGCGAACCGCCCCACATGGTGGCGATCCACGAGAACACCTTGACGCCGGTCGGAACCGCGATGACCATGGTGGCCATGACGAAGTAGGCGCGCAGGTCGAAGCTCATGCCGACCGTGTACATGTGGTGGGCCCACACGATGAAGCCGACGAAACCGATCGCGACCATGGCGTAGGCCATCGCCAGATAGCCGAAGACGGGCTTTTTCGAGAAGGTCGAGACGATGTGGCTGATGATGCCGAAGCCCGGCAGGATCAGGATGTACACTTCCGGGTGGCCGAAGAACCAGAACAGGTGCTGGAACATGATCGGATCGCCGCCGCCCGACGGATCGAAGAAGCTGGTGCCGAAGTTGCGGTCGGTCAGCAGCATGGTGATGGCGCCCGCCAGGACCGGCAGCGACAGCAGCAGCAGGAAGGCGGTGACCAGCACCGACCAGGCGAACAGCGGCATGCGGTGCAGCGTCATGCCGGGCGCGCGCATGTTGAAGATGGTGGTGATGAAGTTGATGGCCCCGAGGATCGACGAGGCGCCGGCCAGGTGGAAGCTGAGGATCACGAGGTCCATGGCCGGTCCGGGCGACCCCGTATGCGACGACATGGGCGGATACATGGTCCAGCCGCCCCCGAAGCCGTTCTGCCCGTCACCGGGGCCAGATTGGGTGAAGATCGAGGTGCAGAGCAGGATCCACGAGGCGACCAGCAGCCAGAACGAAATATTGTTGAGCCGCGGGAAGGCCATGTCGGGCGAGCCGATCATGATCGGCACGAACCAGTTGCCGAAACCGCCGATCATGGCCGGCATGACCATGAAGAAGATCATGATGACGGCGTGGGCCGTAACGACCGAGTTATAGGCGTGCTTGGCGTTGTCGGGGTTTTGCAGGTTGAACAGGCCGATCGAATCGAGCAGCGACCCCTTGGCGAAGACCTGGAGGCCCGGCTCGGCCAGTTCCCAGCGGATCAGGCCCGAGAAGGCGCCGCCGACAAGGCCCGCCATGATGGCGAACAGCAGATAGAGGGTACCGATATCCTTGTGGTTGGTCGTGAAGAGCCAACGCTGGGCGAAGTTCGGCTTGTGGTCATGAGCGTGATCGTCATGTCCGTGAGAGGTGGCGGCGGGGGAAGCCATGTCTGTTGTCTCTCTCTGTACTGTCTTGTTCTTACTGCGACGACGCGGCGGAAGCAGCGGCCGGCTTTGCCGGCGTTATCGTGGCGGCGGAAGCGGGCGCAGCCGACGCCGAGCTTGCGGCAGCGGCCGACGCATTCGCGGCGGCAGAGGCCTGGGCGGCGGCGGACGCCTGAGCGGCCGAAGCGGCTTCGGCCGCCAGCATCGCCTTGGTCTTGCCGCCCTGCTTGATGATGTAGGCGTCGAAATCGGCGTCCGAGACGACCTGGACTTCGATCGGCATGAAGGCGTGGTCCTTGCCGCACAGTTCCGAGCACTGGCCGTAATAGGTGCCGATCTTTGTCGCCTTGAACCAGGTGTTGTTCAGGCGGCCCGGCACGGCATCCATCTTGATACGGAAGGCCGGTACGGTGAAGGAGTGGATGACGTCGGCGCCGGTCGTCTGCACGTGGATGACGCGGTTGACCGGCACGACCAGCTTGTTGTCGACCTCAAGGAGGTACGGAATGCCCTTGGCTTCCGCCGTCTTGATATTCTGCGCGTCCGGCAGCAGGCGCGATTCGACATCCGACACGCCCAGTTCGGGATAGTCGTAGGTCCAGAACCACTGGTTGCCGGTGACCTTCACGACGACGTCGGGGGTCGGCATGTCGTTGAACTGCTTGAGCAGCGGCAGCGAGAAGCAGGCGATGACGACCAGGATGATGACCGGTACGACCGTCCAGATGACCTCGATCAGGGTATTGTGCGAGAAGCGCGCCGGGTTCGGATTGGCGCGGCGGTTGTAGCGGACGACGATCCAGATCAGCAGCGCCAGGACCAGCAGCGAAATGGCGACGATGATGGGGAACAGCAGGTCGTTGTAGAACCAGGTGACCTTATGCCCCAGTTCCGTCACCGTGGGCTGCAGCCCCACGGCCTTGTCGGTCGGCTGACCGACCTTCAGCGTCTCTTCGGCGAAGGCCGGCGCAGCGCCCAGCAAGGGGGTGGCCAGCAACGTGGCGGCGCCCGTAGCGAAGCTTAACAGCGCAGACCTGCCCAATCGCGTCATGCCCATTCGCAATTCCTCGTGTTCCTGACCGCCATCGCCCCCAGGCTTTGGCGGGTTACCGTTTTTATTAAACAGCGCGTTCCGGATCAAGCCGCGCCCTGTCGGAGGACACTTGGGTCCCCTATCCGATCATATCGATCCCTTAATGTGTTCGCGGTCAATTGCAAAGGACAAAAACGGCGATATGTCCTATTGACAGGGCGTCCGCGCCAAGGCGCGACGATCGTGCGCGCATTTGTCGCATGCCTGCGGCCGAATGCCCCGCCCCTCCGCCAACTCTGCCGGCGTGGCATCGCCTTTTGCTGGCAATTCCGCGTCGCCGTGCCTAAATAGAATCCGTTACTGCCTTTTCCGTGAGTTTTTCATGCCCCCAGCCGATTCGCATGCCACCGCCCCCGCCGCCGATTTCGGAGACTTCGACCTGACGGCTGCGCACAGGCTGCTCGAGGATGCGCTGGGCGGCGCGGACGACGGCGAGATCTTCATCGAGAAGCGCGAAACCGAATCGCTGGTGTACGACGACCGCCGCCTGAAATCGGCCGGCTACGGCGCCGACCAGGGCTTCGGTTTCCGTATCGTGGCCGGCGAGACCATCGGCTTCGCCAACAGCGCCGAACTGTCGGTCGACGCGGTGCGCCGGGCCGCCGAAGCCGCCGTCCTGGCCAAACAGGGCAAGGCGGTCGACGTCACCCTGAAACACGATAATCCGGCGCGTTCCAACCAGCGCTATTACCAGGCGCACGATCCCTTAAGCGAGATGGACTTCGCCGACAAGATCGCGCTTTTGCAGGCCATAGACGCCTATGCCCGCGACCGCCACCCGAACGTCGTCCAGGTCTCGGCCTCGCTGGCGGCGGAGAAGCGCGCGGCCTCGGCGGCTTCCTGCACGTAGCTCTGCACGACGGTGACGGCGTTCAGCACCTCGGCGGC
>CAKZJB010000185.1 GCA_936940865.1 uncultured Asticcacaulis sp.
GCTGAAAGATCGCGACATCTTTGACCTCCTGGGATTCGACTGATGACCACGGCACGATATCTCGAACGACGCGGCGAGCTGGAAACCTATTTCGACCGTACTGCCGTTGCGGCCTGGACGCGCCTGACCTCGGATGCGCCTGTCGGTCGCATTCGGGCCACGGTGAGAGCGGGCCGCGACGAGATGCGGCGGTCGCTGTTGTCCTGGCTGCCTGAGGACATGCGCGGGGCGCGGCTGCTCGACGCAGGCTGCGGAACCGGCGCGCTGTCGATCGACGCCGCGCGCCGCGCCATCGGCAATGTCTTCGGCAACGACTACCTGCCGGAAAAGCCGCGCTTCTATGCGACCAAGGCCAAGAACGCCCAGGAAGCGCACGAAGCCATCCGCCCGACCTCTATCTACCGCCGCCCGGAGACTTTGCGCCTCGAAGGCGACATGGCGCGGCTTTACGAACTGATCTGGAAGCGCACCATCGCCTCGCAGATGGAATCGGCGCGCGTCGAAAACACCGTCATCAACCTTTTGTCGTCCGATCAGAAGACGGGGCTTCGCGCCACCGGCCAGGTCGTGACCTTCGACGGCTACCTGGCCGTCTACGAAGAAGGCAAGGACGACGACAACGACGACGAAGGCGGCCGCCTGCCCGCCGTCAAGGCCGGCACCGCCGCCCAGGTCCATGAGATCCGCCCGGCCCAGCACTTCACCGAGCCGCCGCCGCGCTATTCCGAAGCGACCCTGGTCAAGAAGCTGGAGGAGCTGGGCATCGGCCGGCCGTCGACCTATGCGTCGATCCTGGGCGTGCTGCGCGACCGCGCCTATGTCCGCATGGACAAGAACCGCTTCATCCCGGAAGACAAGGGCCGGCTGGTCACCGCCTTCCTCGACCAGTTCTTCCACCGCTACGTCCAGTACGATTTCACCGCCGATCTTGAAGAAAAGCTCGACCTGGTGTCGGACGGCAAGCTCGACTGGAAGGCATTGCTTCGGGATTTCTGGAAGGATTTCCACGCCGCCGCCGAAGGCATGACCGAGCTGCGCGTTTCACAGGTTCTCGATACGTTGAACGAGGCGCTGGGTCCCCACATCTTCCCCGACAAGGGCGACGGCACCAATCCGCGCGCCTGTCCTTCGTGCTCGAACGGCATGCTCAGCCTCAAGACATCGCGCTTCGGCGCCTTTATAGGCTGCTCGAACTACCCGGAATGCAAGTATACGCGTCCTGTCGGTTCGCCGGACAGCGAAGCCGAAAGCGCGGTCAGCGGCGACAAGGAACTGGGTACGGATCCGGAGACCGGCAAGGTCGTGGCGCTGAAGATCGGCCGCTTCGGTCCCTATGTGCAACTGGGCGAGCCGGAGTCGAAAGACGACAAGCCCAAGCGTTCCAGCCTGCCCAAGGCCTGGCCGCCGGCGACCATCGATCTCGACCGCGCGCTGAAACTGCTGTCGCTGCCGCGGCAGGTCGGCACGCACCCGGAAGACAACAAGCCGATCGTAGCGGGTCTGGGACGCTTCGGGCCGTTCATCGAGCACGGCGGCACCTACGCAAACCTTTCCAATTTCGATGAAATATTCGAGGTCGGCATCAACCGCGCCGTCACCCTGCTCGCCGAAAAGCGCGCCGGCGGCAAGGGCCGCGCCTCGGCTGCCGCGCCCTTGCGTGAGTTGGGCGCACATCCGGAAAGCGGCGACGCCATCCAGGTCATGGCCGGCCGCTACGGTCCCTATATCAAGTGCGGCAAGGTCAATGCGACTCTGTCCAAGGACGTGACGCCGGAAACGGTGACGCTGGACCAGGCGCTGGCCCTGATTGCCGCCAAGGGCGGGGTCGCGAAAAAGGGCTCCGCCAAGAAGGCGCCGGCGAAAAAGGCTCCCGCGAAAAAGACGACCGCCGCCAAGAAGCCGGCAGCGAAAAAGGCTCCGGCTAAAAAGACAGAGACGGCGTAAAAATTGGGGACTTCGGCCCTCCCCGTTTACGGGGAGGGGGGACCGCCGAAGGCGGTGGGCGGGGCT
>CAKZJB010000186.1 GCA_936940865.1 uncultured Asticcacaulis sp.
TTCCCCGTTCACGGGGAAGGTGGCATCAAGGCCGCTTGCGGCCGCAGATGACGGACGGGGCACGTCGCTGCAGCAAGATATTCTGCTTCAGGCTGTCGTATCGATTTGTTGAGCGTCAGGCGCTGAGCGGCAGGACGGGTTCTTTTGCGCCCGCGCCAATAAACGTTTCCTTGATATTCAAGCCGTCATCCAGCCACACGATATCCGCGCGCTGGCCCGCGACCAGCGAACCGCGGTCCGTCTCCAGGCCCAGGAAGGCCGCCGGCGCATGCGCGGCCATGAGGGCGGCATCGCCGAGCGAGGCTTTTGCGTATTCGACGCAGTATCTGACGGCGGTCGCCATGTCGAGATCCGAGCCGGCCAGCGTGCCGTCCGGCCCGACGCAGACGCCGTTTTCGACATGGATCGCTTGGCCGTTGAGCGTAAAGGTCTTGGTCTTCGAGCCTACGGTCGGCATGGCGTCGGTCACCAGCATGTATCGCTCAGCCGGACGCGTATGCAGGGCGACGCGCAGCACCGGCCAGTCGACGTGATGGCCATCCATGATCAGACCGCAATACGCCGTCTGGCTTTCCAGCGCGGCGCCGACCACGCCCGGAGCGCGATGCAGCATGGGCGACATGGCGTTGAACAGATGGGTGAAGCCGGTGACGCCGGCATTCAGGCCTTCCACCATCTGGTCGTAGGTGGCATTGGTATGGCCTGCCGCGATGATCACGCCGGCTTCGGCCAGTTCCCGGATGTCTTCGGGCGTGCAGCGTTCCGGCGCCAGGGTCACCAGGGTCTTGCCGCGCTTCAGGCTTTTCAGCAGGGCCTTCGAATCCGCATCGAGCGTCCGGAACAGGTCCGGATTGTGAATGCCCTTGCGGTCCTTGCTGATGAACGGGCCTTCAATATGGATGCCCAGCACGCCCGGCACGCCCTGCTCGATGGCGCTCTCGACCGCGCGCATGGCGGCGTCGATGACGTCGAGCTCGTCGCTGATCAGGGTCGGCAGATAGCCGGTCGTGCCAAAGGCCTTGTGCGCCGCGCCGATGGCGGCAATGCCTTCGACCGTCGTCTCGTCGTTGAACAGGACGCCGCCGCCGCCATTGACCTGGGTGTCGATGAAGCCCGGCAGCAGGTATCCGCCCTCGACATCGACGACTTCGCCCTCGGGCTTCGCCTTGCCGTCGGCGATGCGCACGATGCGGCCCTGGTCGCAGACCAGCGACCCCGAGACAAGGCCATCGGGCGTGACAATACGGGCATTGGTGAAGGTAATCATGAGACTCACAGAGTTTGCGTGACCTTGTTGAGGTGAGGCGGGCTGTCGGGGTCGAGACCGCGCGCCAGCGACAGGCTGTTGGCCAGCTTGTAAAAGCTCTGGATCAGCAGCAGCGGCTCCAGTGCCGGCGCGGCCGTGTCCGCCGGCAGATGGACGGCGCCGTCGAGCGCGGTGTCGGCCGCCAGCAGCACGGCGGCGCCGCGCGATACGAATTCGGCCGCGACCTCGCGCACGCCGTCGCCGGCCGTGTCGGATGTGGCGAAGGCCAGGATCGGGAAGCCGTCGTCGACGATCGCCATGGGGCCGTGGCGCACCTCGGCCGAAGAGAAGGCTTCGGCGTGCAGGGCGCAGGTTTCCTTGAGCTTGAGCGCCGCTTCCTGAGCGACTGCAAAGCCGTAACCGCGGCCGATCACGAACAGGTTGCGCGCGCCCTTGAGCACGGGCAGGGCCGCCGTCCAGTCGCGCGCGAAGGCGGCTTTCAGTTGCTCCGGCAGGGCTTCGAGAGCGGACAGCAGTTCGGCGTCGTCGGCCCAGTGCGCCGTGATGGCGGCCAGGGCCGCCAGCGAGGTGATGTAGGACTTGGTCGCGGCGACCGACTTTTCCGGGCCGGCCTTGAGCGGCAGAAGCGTGTCGGCCAGTGCCGCCAGCGGGCTGGTTTCGTCATTGACCAGCACCACGACATGGGCGCCCGCGTCCTTGTGCGCCTTGACGGTGGTCAGCAGGTCGGGAGACCGTCCCGACTGCGAGATGGCGATGCAAAGGGAGCCGTCGGCCACGACGGGGGCGGCATAGATGGAGGACACCGACAGGGCGGCCGAACTGGTGGGGACGCCCACCAAAGTCTCGATCAGGTACTTGCCGTAGGTGGCGGAATGGTCGGACGAGCCGCGCGCACAGGTCGTCACCGAGCGCGGCGGATTGGCGCGTAAGGTGGCGCCGAGGCGCTTCAGCGTCTCGCCATTGTGGTCGAGGAAGCGGCGGACCGCATCGCCGCCTTCCGCGCTTTCGGAAAACATCAGTGTCTGTTCGGGCGGGGCGATTACGGTCGGGGAGGCAGGCATTGCATTCTTCCTTGAAACTTTTTTGGACATCAACTGATGTCGTTGAGTTCGGCGACGACGTCATAGGCGTCGCCCCGGTACCAGGACTGGGTGAACTCGGCGGTGCGGCCGTCGGCCAGGAAGCCGCGGCGTTCGATGAACAGGCCGGCGTCCCCCGGCTTGACCATCAGGCGATCGGCCTGTTCGGCCGTGAAATTGACGGCGCGCAGGCGTTGAAGCGCGCGAACCGGGCGGTGGCCGGTCTTTTCCAGCGCCTGGTAAAGCGACGTCGTGACGACATCGAGCGACGGCAGGCAGTAGCCGGGAATGGCCGATTGCTCCAGCGCCATGGTCTGGCCGTCGGCGTAGCGGATACGCTGGAAACGATAGACCGGAGCGCCGGGCGACAGGCCCAGTGACAGGGCTTCTTCAGGGGTGACGGCGCCGAGCGACTTGGATACCCATTCGGAATGCGGCTTGCGGCCGCGCGAGATCATGTCTTCCGAAAAGGACGACAGCTTGGAGAAGCTCTTTTCGACGCGGCTGGCCACGAAGGTGCCGGCGCCGCGGCGCCGCGTCAGCAGGCCTTCGCTCACCAGGCCGTCGATCGCCTTGCGCACCGTAATGCGCGACACGTCGAAATCCTCGGCCAGGTCGCGTTCCGCCGGAATGGCGTCGTCCTGCAAAAGTTGCCGGCTCTGAATGGCTTCGCGCAGGACGCGTTGCAGTTGCAGGTACAGCGGGGCCGGGTCTTCCTTGGCCAGCCGGCCCACGGTTTCAGCAAATGACATGATACTGTTCTCCCCCGTCGGTCGACGCCGGGTCTGCGCCCGTTACGCCGTGACGTTCATCTATCGAATCGAGTGTTTGCCGGACAGCCGTAACAGCGTTCGCATCGGTTAGCATCTGGTGAGCGCGCAGCCGGCCTGCAAGGCCGTCCGAGCCTTCCGGCGACACGGCGCAGGAGGCGTGCACGCTGGCGACCCCGCTCAAGGCGACGATATCGGCGACATTGGCGGCCGTGACGCCTACGCCCGCCAGGACCTCGATACGTCCGCCGGCATGGGCGGCCAGACGGCGCAATGTCTCGACGCCTTCGCGGGCCGTGGCCGCGCCGCCGGACGTCAGGACGGTGGCGATGCCAAGGCTGATGGCGGCATCGAGCGCCTCGATTGGATCTGGCACGAGGTCGAAGCTGCGGTGCAGCGCCGTCTGGAGGCCCAGCGCGGAGGCGTGGGCGCACAGGCGTCCGAGCGCATGCAGATCGAGCTCGCCCGACGGCAGGTTGGCGCCGAAGACCACGCCGCTGAGGCCCGCCGATCGCGCGGCCTCGATATCGTGGCGCATGACGTCGAGCTCGTCGCTGTCGTAGCAGAAGTCGCCGGGACGCGGCCGGATCATGGCGCGGACCGGCACGCCGCACCGCGCGGCCTGGCGCATGAAGCCAGGGGACGGCGTGACGCCGCCGACCGCCAGGGCCGAGACCAGTTCGATACGGTCGGCGCCGCCCGTCACGGCCGCGCGCACGCCGGCTGTGGTATCGGTAACCACCTCGAACAGGATGCGGCCGGCGGGCAGGTGCATCAGACGGTCTCCCGCGCGGTCGAGAAGCCGTTGCCGATGCCGTTTTCAGCGCCGTGGGCCATCAGGAGGGCGCCCTCGACGGCGTCCGCTTCCGGCGTGGCAAGGATGGTATGGGTCCACGGGCTTAGCCATGGGCCGAGCGGCCCGGCCATGCCGCCGACCAGGCAGACCTTTTCCGCACCCATTTCGTGCAGGCGTGCGATATAGCGGCCAAGATCGGTGGCGGCCTGTTCGACCAGGGTGACGGCGACCGCATCGCCTTCCTCGGCGAACTGCATGGTCAACGGGGCCAGCTGGCCGAAGTCGCGCGGCTTGGCGGTGGTGACCCAGTGGACGATTTCCGCCGGATGACCGCCGAAATGGTTGATGACGGCGCGGGTGAACTCGCTGACCGGCGCCAGGCCGTCCCAGCCATGCAGGGCCGCGCGGATGGCTTCTCGGCCGAGGCTGGCGGCCGAGCCGTCGTCGCAGACCTCGAAACCCCAGCCGCCGAGCGGATGGCCCTTGCCGCCGACCCAGGCGTAACCGGCGCTGCCCGTACCGGCGATCAAAAGCCCGCCGTCCTTGCCCGAAAAGGCGCCCAGACAGGCGGCATGCGCGTCGGTCGAGGCGTCGGCGCGGGCAAAACGGGGCCCGGCCCGCAGCGTCCGGTCGACGTCGCCGGTATCGGCGATGCCGGCCAGGCCGAGACCGATGCTGATCTCGTCCCACGACGTACTGGCGCGGCCGGCCTGGGACAACGCCTTGTCAAGCGCGGACAGGATGTTGCCCCAGATCAGGTTGAGCCCCAGGCGGATGTTGGCGGGACCGCCTTCACCTTCGCCCAGCAGGGTGCCGGAGGCGTCGCGTACACGCACCCGGCACCGGGTGCCGCCGCCATCGACGCCGGCGAAGAGGGAGGGGGCTTTATCGGCAAGAAGCACGGGGGACATTGGGGAGGATCCGCTACGTGGACTTTAGAAATCGGACGCGATTGTGCCGGCGGTTGCCTTTTCGGCGGCCGGCTCAGCCTTCGGGCGTCCGCTCCCGGCCAACACGCCGAACAGCAGGATATAGGCGTAGGCCGGGACCATCAGGGCCAGGAAGACGAGCTGGAAATTTACCGTCTCCTTGAGGTGGGCGAACAGCTGCGGGATGACCGCGCCGCCGATGATGCCCATGACCAGGAGGGCGGCGCCCATTTCGGTGTGCTTGCCGAGCCCCCGGATGCCGAGCGGGAAGATGGCGGGCCACATCATGGCGTTGGCAAAGCCGAGCGCCGCGACGAAGCCGACGGAGACATAGCCCTTGGTCAGGAAGGCGCCGATGGTGAGGGCGATGCCGAGCACAGCGGACAGCGCCAGATAGCGCTCCTGGCTTATGAAGCGCGGGATGGCGATGAAGCCGCAGATATAGCCGGCCAGCATGGTGACCATGGTGAAGGTGGTGAAGAAGATGGTCTGGCTGACCGGCAGGTCGAACATGCGGCCGTAGGTGCCGATGGCGTCGCCCGCCATGACTTCCACGCCGACATAGAAAAAGATGGCCAGGAAGCCGAACAGCATCTGCGGGATGGCCTGGGTCAGGCTCTTGCCGCTGCCGGGATTGGCGTCGTCGCCGATATTGGGAAGGGGCGACTTGTAGACGAACAGGGCGATGACGGCCAGGAAAGCGCCCATGATGAGGTAGGGCATGTGGATGCGCTCGGCCAGGCCGTTGAGGATGGCTTCGCGCGCGGCGGCATCGGCGGCGGCATCGACCTTGGCCTGCATCTCGCCGATGCCCTTGAGAATCAAGGCGCCGATTACGAGGGGGGCGGCGGCGCCCGCCAGCTTGTTGCAGAAACCGAGAAGCGCGATGCGCTGGGCGCCCGATTCGATGGGGCCGAGGACCGAGATATAGGGGTTGGACGCCGTCTGCAGCAGCGACAGGCCGGCGCCGATGAGGAACAGCGACACGAGCGTCGGCGGGAACATGCGCATGGAGGCGAACTGGCCGAAGCACGCGGCGCCCACGGCCATGACCAGGAGACCCAGCGCCATGCCGCCCTTCATACCCGTCTTCCTGAGGATGAAGGCCGAGGGCAGGGCGAGGAAGAAGTAGGACAGGTAGAAGACCGACGGCACCAGAAAGGCTTCGACGTCGCTCAAGGAGAAGGCGAGTTTCGAGAAGGTGATCAGCGGGCCATTCAGCCAGGTCACGAATCCAAAGATCGCGAACAGGAGGCAGAACAGCATGACGGCGCCCCAGGGCGTCTTTTGTGGCGTCTGTGATGTCGTCGTGGAGATACCCGGCATAGTGCGACTCCCTGGTTCGCTATAATACCAATTCGTATAAGTGGTATGGCCGATCTCATTCCGAAATGCAACCGGTTCACAAAAGAATCTAACATTGAAGTCCGGTTTCCTGCAAATCCCCCAAGGGCTTTGGCTTTTGCCTGTCTTTATTAATAGGCGGAAATTTTCACAGAGATATTTTTGTCACAGCGATGCAACGGAAACCGGACCCAAAATGGGACCAATGAGATTCCTGTTGACACAAATTTAAAACCAAAACTAACGTCATGACCGGAAAAGGTCCGTTATTGGTGCCATGTGGTGTTGTCTTGGTATCTTCGACCTGTCCAGTCAATACGCGGCAGACATCGGGTTTTGGGGACGGCCTTCGCCGCAAGGCCGCCAAAAAAAGGGAAACACTAAACATGCAATTCAAGCGTCACATCATGATGACGAGCGCCGTGGCGAGCCTCGCCATGGGCCTGTCATTGACGGCCGGGATTTCCGCCGTCCACGCCCAAGCGGCGGCCCAGACCTCCGACGGCGCCGTCATCGTCACGGGTATCCGCAAGTCGCTGCAATCCTCGCTGAAGCAGAAGCGCAGCTCCGACCGCGCCGAAGAAGTGATCACCGCCGAAGACGTCGGCAAGTTTCCGGACAAGAACGTGGCCGACTCGCTGTCGCGCGCCACGGGCGTCAACGTCGTCACCGGTACGTCGGCGGGCGGCGGCTTCGGCGAAAACGAGCATATCTCGATCCGCGGCACCGATCCGAACCTCAACCTGACCATGCTGGACGGCCACAACATGGCGACCGGCGACTGGTTCGTGCTCGATCAGCAAGGCGGCGGCCGCGCCTTCAACTACACCATGCTGCCGTCGGAAGTCGTCGGCACGGTCGAAGTCATCAAGTCGTCCTCGGCCGACCTGCCGGAAGGCGGCATCGGCGGCACGGTCGACGTGCACGTCCGCAATCCGCTGGACCTGAAGCCGAACATGATGTCCGTCTCGGCCCAGGCGCTCTACTCGACCCTGCCCGACAAGACGACGCCGCAGGTTTCGGGCATGTACAGCTGGCGCAACGATGCCCGCACGCTCGGCATCCTCGTCGGCGCCTACTACGAAAAGCGCGACTTCCGCCGCGACGGCCAGGAAACGCTGGGCTATACCGGCATCGCCAACTTCAATGGCACCGGCAAGACGGTCTACATGCCGTCGCTGATCGGTTCGTCCTTCTTCCAGCAGGAACGCGTCCGCAAGGGCGGCAACGTCCACGTCCAGTGGAAGCCCAGCGACACCTTCGAACTCGACTTCCAGGGCCTGTATACCCACCTCGACGCCAATAACGGCAACCACAACAACATGTTCTGGGGTTCGCGCTTCGCCAGCCAGACACCGGCCGCCTACACGACCACGGTCAACCCCGCCGACGGCAATACCTACCTGACCTCGGGCACGTGGACCCTGGCCCAGGCCCAGACGGCCGACGCCGGCGTCGTCCAGGACGATATCTACCGCAAGGCCCACTCGGACTCGTACGACCTCAACCTCGACGCCACCTGGCATGCGACCGACAAGCTGCTGATCAAGGGCCAGGTCGGCTACACCCACGGCGAAGGCGTGACCGACGACTCCGTCGCCTGGGAAACCTACTGGAATACCGGCGCCAGCTTCAAGCAGACCGGCAAGGCGACCAGCGTTTCCTATCCCGACCTGCCTTCGGACAAGACCTCGGCGGCCTACCTCAACAACAAGTACAGCTGGTCGTGGGGCGGCACCGTCAGTTCGCCAGACAAGGAAACCTACGCCAAGATCGACGCGACCTATGCGCTCGACAACGGCCTGTTCAAGGACGTGCAGTTCGGCGCCCGCTATACGGATCACGCCCGCGACCTCGACTTCATCGCCTTCTC
This sequence comes from uncultured Asticcacaulis sp., assembly GCA_936940865.1. Classification (GTDB taxonomy): domain Bacteria; phylum Pseudomonadota; class Alphaproteobacteria; order Caulobacterales; family Caulobacteraceae; genus Asticcacaulis. Next base: position 8,059 of record CAKZJB010000186.1, read on the forward strand.
GTGGGGCGGCAACGGCGATGCGACCCTGACCAAGAACCTGAACGTGGTATTCAAGGGCGACGCCACGCCGGCGGACTATGCCAACGGCATCGGCGCCCTGCCGGGTTATACCTTCGCCAACGAACAGGCGATCTACGACTACGAAAACACGCATTCAGGCGGCCGTGTCTTCGGCTTCTACGCGCCGGCAAGTTTCGCCGTTAAGGAAAAGACCCAGGCCTTCTACGGCATGACGCACCTGGGCGGTGACACCTGGAAGGGCAATATCGGCGTCCGTGCGGTCCACACCGACTCGACCTCGATCCAGTACACGACCAACCTGCCGGCGGCGCAGAAGACCAATCACAGCGTCTTCGGCGACTACGGCGAAGTCGACACCAAGCGCTCGTACTGGGATGTCCTGCCCAGCGCCAACTTCCAGACCAATCTGACCTCGGACCTGCTGTTCCGCTTCGACGTCGCCAAGGTCCTGACCCGTCCGGGCTATGCCCAGCTGGCCGGCGCCTATTCGCTGAACGACGCCAACTATACCGGCACGGCCGGCGGCAACCCGCTGCTTGATCCGTACCGCGCCTGGACCTGGAACTCGGGTCTGGAATGGTACTACGCGCCGCAGGCCCTTGTGGCGTTCTCGATCTACAAGATCGACTTCGAAAACTTCATCACGACGCAGACCTTCCACGGCACCTTCACCGACGTGTTGAACCCGGGCGGTCACGACTTCCTGATGCAGGGGCCGGCCAACGGCGGCCGCGCGCACATCAACGGCTATGAAGCCAACCTGCAGCAGCCGATCGGCGATACAGGCTTCGGCTTTATCGCCAACATGACCTATGCCGACGGCAAGGTCGAAGGCGGCGGACCGATCGACGGCAATTCGAAGTGGACCTACAACCTGACGGGTTATTTCGAAAACAGCCTGGTCAGCGCGCGTCTCGCCTATAACTACCGTTCGAAGTTCAAGTCGGGCACCGACCGTGGCGTCGACATGTGGCAGGACAGCTTCGGTTCGCTCGACGGCTCCTTCAGCTACAACGTCACGCAAAACATCGCCCTGACCCTGGACGCCCAGAACATCGGTCACTCCAAGCTGTACTACTTCGTCGGCGATCCCAGCATCCCGCGCGCCTACTACGACAACGGCCAGACCTGGTACGTCGGCGTCCGTCTCAAGTACTAGCCCGCATATCTCACAGATGTGGGGTGCATCGGGGTTGAGAATCTGAGAAA